>PKTE01000033.1 GCA_002869335.1 Salinivirgaceae bacterium
ATTCAATTTCACAATATCTGGTTTTCATAGATACTGTTCCATGAACACTGCTTCTAAGCTCATCCTCATAGCCTTTGTAGGTTAGGGTTCCGGAACCTAATGTTTTAATTTTTGAATATCTGGAATCTAGCTTCAAGTTGTTTTTAAATGAGGCGTTTAATTTTGATTCGTACAGCTTTACATCTCCATTTTCGCAGGTATTAAAATCAATTTGGCTGTATCTTGCGTCAATGTTTACATCACCCGAAACCTTTTGTCCGTAATAGTCTGCATCATAGTTTTTGAGTGTTAAATTACCTTTTATATCACTTTTATGGTAGAGTTTGCCGTAGCGTGCATCTATGGTTAAATCCATATCTTCTGGTAAATGCACAGTGAATTCAAGCACTTTATATTTAGTTAGTTCGATATTCGATCCATCCTTAAATTCCATTTTAATATAATTCCATGCAAGCATTGCAAATTGATTATATGATTTATACGGTTTCATGGAAATATTTACTTTTTTTCCTGATTGACTAATTAGATTTTCAGTCATTTTATTCTCAAGAATTTTCAAGTTTTCTGGTTCCTTTGATTCTGCCAAATATTTAATGCTCACTTCAATATAGTTGCCTTTTGAGGGCAATACCTGTACGTCTTCGTTGTAAGTTGTGAGGAATACCTCAGGTCGTTCACTTAATTCAATTTTCTTGTGAACAATCTTTTCCGGTTCGTTTTTTTTCAATGCAGCTTGCGCTGTAGGCAAACTGATAATTACCAATAATGCTAAAGTTAAAATAAGCTTCGACATTTTGTTGGGTTTAAAGCTGGGTTTTAGGGTTGCGTTCTTCATATTTAATTTGTTTGTGTCGTTCGTAAATCAATTTTTCTATAATTCGTAAGCGCTTTTCGTATGTTTCGAGTAAAATCATGATAGCTCTCTCGTTATTTTTATCTTTTTGAATATCTTTTAATCCTTCCTGGTAAAGTGTATCCAGTTCCTTAAGTTCGTTTATAAGCATTCCTTCAATGGGTGATGCATTGGATTCAATGCTTTGAAATTGCTGCCATTTTTGGTTGACTTGAACTTGATAAGCTTGTTCCTTTTGCGCAAGGCTTGAATTAATTTGTGATAAATTTTCAATTTGGCGTTGCAATACAAATTCCTGTCTAAGAAACATACCACTAATGAGCAAGATGATTACAGCGGCAGCTGACCATTGATAAATCCTTATGCGTTTGGTTTTGCGTTGATGGCTTGCAGCCTGGATTCCCTGCCAGATTCGGTCTTTATCTGGTTTACGGTGATCTAATTCGCTGCGGTGTTTTTGTATGTATTCTTCAAACTTCATTTCTGTAATGTTTTACATTTCAATTACTTCTGATAGTTTCTTGCTTAATAGTTTTTTAGAACGGTGATACTGTACTTTACAGTTACTTTCACTTAAACTTAGCATTTCAGCTATCTCTTTAAACTTATATTCCTCAATGGCTTTAAGTGTAAAAACTACTCTAGCTCCATCGGGCAGTTCGTCTATGGCATCCATCACTTTGTTAATGGGTACTTTTTCGCTAATCTGAGGCTCATCTTCATTTTCTAATTTTTTTTCAGCTTCGTTGCCAAACTCCTCGAAATGCGCTTTTCGTTTTCTAATGTCGCTTATGCATTGATTGACAACTATACGTTTGAGCCAGGCACCAAATGTTGATTCACCTTTAAAAGAACCTATCTTTTGAAACGCTTTAATAAACGCTTCCTGGAGTGCATCTTCAGCATCGGGTTGTGTGCCGGTTATCCTATGAGCTATGTTGTACATGGAGTCTGCGTACTGCTGGTACAGATCATATTGTGCCCGTTGGTTTCCCTTTTTGCACTGTTCAATTAGTTTCTGCTGAGATTTTTTAATTAACTCCAATTTTTCATCAATTTGGTCTAAAGACGAAGGTAGGGTAAAAAGGTTAAAAAAGAGTGTAGATTTTTTATTGAAAATTTTCCATTAAGAATTGCGAAGAGCTACTAATACTTGAATAAATAACATTTTTGAAATTAAATGGTATTAGTTTTTTTATTACTATTTATTTTCTCCTTTGATTTTACTATAGCATATGCGGCAAGTGGTGCTGTAATGTAGATAAAAATGATAATCAAAGCGCCTTTTAAATATGTGATGGGGTCATTAAAATAAATAGTGACACCTGCTACAATTAGTGAAATTCCAAATGAAGTAGCTTTGGTTGTAGCATGTAACCGACTTGCTAAATCTTTGAAACGTAACAAACCCAGAGCTGAAATAGCAATAAATGCAGATCCCAGAATAACTAATATGGCGGTTATGTAGTATTGAATCATAGTTTATTTCTTGTTTTTCAGATAAATAGATAATGCCACTGTTCCAATGAAGGATATTAGGGCAATAATTATAGGAATGTCGAAATAGATTGTTTTATTACTCAATACGCTAAATATTAGTGTGAAACCTATTGCAATTGATGCTGTCAAATCAAGCGTTATGATACGGTTATTTGTATCAGGGGCAGAAATTACTCTGATAAACACAAGAATTAATGCAAGTGCAATAAATCCCATAGATATTAAAAGTGCGATATGTAAAAAGTCTGGCATCATTTTATTAGTCGATTGATTTTTCTTTCAATTCTTAACAAGTCTATAATTATTTCAGGTTCATTTTGTTTATATAAAACGTGTATTTCAAAAGTTGATGTCTCTTCACTATAATTTGTTGCTATGGTGCCTGGTGTCATTGAAACCAGATTAGAATAAATAAGCACGGCTTGTTTCGACATTAAATCAACCTCGTGTTTAATAATTCCCGGATTTGTTTTCATAGTTGGCGTAAGAATATCCCAGGCAATAATAAAATTACTTTTTACTACCTTAATGATATAAAAAACAAGTAAATCAATAATCAATAACGGTATTAGCAGTTTTTGCTTCATATTAATATTACTTTAATACACTTTTAATATAAGTTGCATTATCCATGAGTGATTCTGCCGCATGATGCACAAAATCAAATACTTCTGATGCAAATATTCCCATCAAAATACTAATGCTGCCTAATATGACAGATGGTAAATAATCCTTAAATGTTAATTTTATATTTTTATTATCACTAACATGCTCAGGTGCTTTTTTCAAAAATGCTTCATTCCAAATTTTAATCATTGAATAAAGTGTCAGTAAACCTGTGAAAAGTGCCACCGATGTTGTGATATAATGTCCGTCTTCAAATCCTGCTTTAATTAATATAAACTTGGCGAAAAATCCTGAGAGTTGCGGTATCCCAGCTAATGCAAAGGCCGGTATAATAAATAGAAATGCCATTAAAGGGTTAGATTTATAAAGTCCACCAAGATTTTTTAGGTTATAAGTACCTTTGATTTTATCTATCATTCCTGCGGTTAGGAATACATTGGTTTTGGCTATCATATTGTGCATGATAAAGAATATAGCTCCAGCTATAGATAAGGTTGTGAAAATACCAAGTCCCATTATCATGTATCCAATTTGACTGATAATATGATACGATAAAATCTTTCGATTGTCGTATTGTGTGCTGGCGGCCATACCCCCGCTAAGCATAGTAAGTCCGGCAATGGTTAAAATCAGATTTTGCCAAAATTCCTGATCGATGGCCAGAAAAAGCGTGAAAAATCTGACTAATGCGTAAACACCTACTTTTGTTAAAATTCCGGCAAATAACGATGTGATTGTTATATTTGGCGTATGGTAAGATGCAGGTAACCAATAGAATAGGGGGAATAGTGCAGCTTTTATTCCAAATGCAATAAAGATGAGGATCCCTGATGTATTTAACCAGAATATCTCACCTTCGTAATTACCTATAATTTCCGCTAATTTGGCTATGTTGAGTGTACCTGTTTTTCCATAGATCAATCCAATTCCAGCTAAAAGAAAGAGTGATCCTACTAGATTCATAGCAAGGTATTTAATTCCTCCTTGTAACTGCTGTTTTTGATTCCCAAAAGTGATCAATACAAAAGATGATAATAGCATTACTTCAAACCATACATACAAGTTGAAAATGTCACCGGTTATAAATGCACCGTTAATTCCCATTGTAAGTGTGAAAAAGAAGATATAGAAGCGTTTATATTGACTTGTTTTTGGGAAATATTTTAATGCATATATGCTTATTGAGACCAGTATTATAGAGGTTGTAAGCAAAAGTATAGAGCTAAAATGATCAATTACAAGGGTAATTCCATATGGTGCTTGCCATCCTCCGATGTAGGCCACCAACAATCCGTTATTGTTTACATAAATAGTAGCTATTAATGAAACTGCCAATAGGGTAAAAGTTCCAATAATAGTAACGACCTCACTGAATATTGACGATTTGGAGAACATCAATACAATGATCAACACTAAAGGGATTAATATGGGTAAAGTGGTCAATATCATACTTCTTCAGTTTGTTTCAGTTCGTCCAAATCATCGGTTTTTGTGAGTTCAAAGAATTTATATTTTAACGCAAGTGTATATGCTACTACGCCAAGTCCGATTACAATGGCAGTTAGTACTAAAGCCTGATTAAGTGGGTCGGCAGTTTGCTCCAAAGGTGTTCCGTCAGGTGCAGTAAATGGTGGGTTCCCTTTTACCAGTCCAGATGACATGAATACCAGCAAGTTAGTAGCATTACTGATAAAAATGATTCCGATAATGAATTTCAGAATACTTCTTCTCAAAAGCATGTAAACACCTGCAGTATAAAGTGATCCGATCAATATGGCCAATAATATTTCCATAATTATTTACTCAGATTAAAAATGAACATCAATACAATTCCGATCACTGAAAAGAAAATTCCAATATCAAATATTAACGGAGTGCCTAACTTAAGCACATAACTTTCTGTTATTTGCAATTTAACCCAATAGGCTTGCATCAGTTCTGCGCCTCCAATAATTGATGGTAAAAGGCTAATTGCTGCTATGGCTAAACCAATCCCGATAAAACTTTGCGGCGAAAGTTTCATTTTTTTTCTGACGGTTTCAACATCATAGGCCAAACTCTGGAACACAATAGCAAGTCCGGCAAGCAGTCCACCAATAAAGCCTCCACCCGGATAATTATGTCCTCGCAGCAAGGCTACAATCGATATAATGATTAATAGCCACCTGATAGGTTTTTCGGCGTATTGTAATATATTTAGGTTCATACTTTTTTCTTTTTCGGTTTACTTAAAAGTACAGACACACCCAATGCTGCAATTGCCAACACGATGACCTCTCCGAAGGTGTCTAACCCACGGAAATCAACAAGAATTACATTCACTACATTTTTTCCAAAGCCTTGCAAATAGCTATTCTCAGAGTAGAAATCGTAAAGCGAACTATCGAAATTGACTTCTGTAGCTTTTAGAGCAAGAAGCCCCATAACAGTACCAAAAATTAGTGCAATAGCAAGGTCTCTTACTTTTATTTTCCAATTACTCAATTTGGCAAATCTTGGAAGTTTTTGAAGCACTATTACAAATAACACTACAACAACAGTTTCAACCAGAATTTGAGTAATGGCTAAATCTACAGCGCTGTAATACAGGTAAATCAATGCAATTCCATATCCCGAAACACCAAGTATGGCAATGGTTGCCAATCTTTTATTTGAGAACATAGCCAATATGGATGCCAGAATGGTGATCACAATGACAATCAGTATATAAAATGAGTTTTTATCGTTATCGATATTGAAAATCCATGATCTGGTTTCAAAAAACTGTGACCATAACAACACACTGGTTAATAGGAATATAGATAGAAGATAATATCTATGATATCCGTGTTGTACAATTTTGTCCTTTTTGCGCGAAATACTCACAAAGCTGTCTATTGCCTTCACAAACACATCTGTAAATCGAAACAAAAGAATTCGCTCATTGAATTTATTCCAATAAAAAGTGATTTTCTCAAATTTTATAATTAATAGCGCAACAATAAATCCTGCAATTACGGTAAATAGACTTAGAAAAAATACTGTATTAAAGCCATGCCATAGTTTTAGTTTAACCGGTGTGTAATTCTCAAAAACGTTACTTAAGGCATCATTAATAATATTACCTCCTAATAGCTGAGGAAATAATCCGAATATGAGACTAAGAATGACCAATATTCCCGGTCCAATTAATCCATTGATATTGGGTTTGCTTTTAATCTCAACTTTATGCGCCGGTTTTTTAATGAATATTTTATAAGTGAAAAGCACAGAAACAGCCACTAAAAGTATGTTTGAAGCTACGCCAATAATCAATATAAAGTTTGATGCTTCCGGAATATTGATTTTAGCTTCGTAAATTAATTCTTTGCCCAGAAATCCAAGCATGGGAGGTAATCCAGCCATTGAAAGTGTTGCCAATAGAGTAAAAATGAAAACTAAAGGCATTTCTTTTCTAAGCCCACCCAGATTTGCAAATAGCTTTGTACCTGTAGACTTATCAATAACCCCGGCAACCATAAAAAGGGTTGCTTTATAAAATGCGTGTATGATAAGGAATAAAATGGCTGCTTTGACAGATAAAAAAGTATCTATTCCCATTAATAATGTGAGAACTCCCAATGCATTAATCGTGGTGTATGCCAATACGGATTTTATTTCAGTTCTTAATATGGCAAAGTATACACCAATAAACATGGTTATGGCTCCCGCAGTTGATAAAATATAGAACCACTCGGGCGTTCCGCCAAGTGATGGATGTAACCTGAGTAGCAAAAAGAAACCTGCTTTAACCATGGTAGCTGAATGCAAGAAAGAACTTACTGGCGTTGGCGCCTCCATGGCACCTGGTAACCAGAAATGGAAGGGAAATTGAGCTGATTTTGTAAAAATACCGACTAAAATTAGAATCAGACCTGCAGTATATAGCTCCGAATTTTTAATGGCATCAGCATTTTGAGTCCAATCGTGTATATTGTAACTATCAACCACCGAGCCAATAAGTATTATGCCTCCTAGCATGGCCAGTCCGCCCATTAGTGTAATGAAAAGCCCCTGAAAAGCTGCTTTTCGGGCTCTTTCTTTTTCATGAAAGAAGGTGATTAACAAAAACGAAAGTACACTGGTAAGTTCCCAAAATACAAATAGTTGGATGAGGTTTCCACTGAAAACAATGCCAAGCATAGCTCCGCTGAACAAGGTTAAATAAATATAAAAGGGAGTTGTACGCTCGTATTTTTTCATGTAATACCGGGCATAAATAAACACCAAAGCACCAATGCCTGTAATTAGCATTGAAAAAATGAAGCTTATTCCATCCAGGTTAAATACAAAAGATAGATTGAGTGCACTGATCCAATCAAAGGACTCTTGTATGTTGCCATTATTCAGATACAAATATGCAATATAGGCAAATAGTCCTGCTTGAAATACAGCAATTACATTCGCCATTTGTTTTTTTAAAGTGCCTTTAAAAAACAATAGTGATAGCGACAATAATAGTATTAAAACCAGTACATTGATCATCTTTTATGTATTCCTGAATTAATATTTATAAGCATTAATTTTGTTAAACTAATGCTTATCCTTAAAGTATGTTACAGAAATTATTTTTGCGAAAAAATTCTTGCTGGATCAACAAATGATGTAAGAAATTTTGAAAACGAATCATCAGATGCTGATGAGGTTAAACTCAATACAGGCACTTGCGATTCATTGATTATGTGATGCGCAAAAGCCCCAATGTAATTGTCGTAAGTAAAACCTTCCTGGTGTGTCATAATTAAGATCAAATCTGCTTCAATCTCTTTTGTATACTCCAGGACTCTTTGATATGGCTGAACATCGCTTCTTTCAAAAATCTTGTAATCACAATCTACATTATTCTCTTTTAAGGTAAGTAATGCATTTTCAATTTTCTTATTTATTCGGCTTTGTTCAATAGATATGCCTCCAATTAAGGCCGATGTGAGATATACTTTTGCACCATATCTTAGACCATAGACAATGGCACTAAATACTTGCTTGCTTGTATTTTTTGTAAGATCCAGAGGCACCACAATTTTTTTCCCTATTTGCTTGAAATCGCCTTTAATAGTTAATACTGGAACTGGCGATTGTAAGGTAACTTGATAAACACTTGTTCCTAGCTTTTGACTTGCCATATCTCCTTCATGGTTTTCACCCATTATTATTAAACGAGGCTTTATTTCATTGGCAACATCTATAATCTTTTTGTATGCTTTTCCACTTTCAACACGCGTGATTATTTCAACATCAGGATTTTCTTTTTTAGTATTAATGGCCAAGTTATTTAGCTTATCTTTAATATGGTTTGTAAGCTTAACGATTTCTTCGCCTGACGAAAAAATTTCATTGAAAAAACCGGGTGTTTGCAATACATTAAGCAATACTATTGTGGTTTTCTGTCTTTTTGCAAAGAGCATTGCACTTTTTAATGCTTTTAATGAAGCCGGTTCAAAATCTATTGGGACTATAATATATTCACTATTGTTCTTCATCGAGATTAATTTTAAAGTTACTTTGAATATAACATCTAATTAATGAAAAAGTTAAGTCTATAATACAATTTTAGATTGTTTGTTTATTGAACAATATTTTTTTTGATTGAATCTATCTGATTTTGATTAGGATATCATCATTTATAATATTTACATAATGATTGTTAAAATAGCGTTTTGCAATCATTTTTGTATCTTACTGGTGTTCGAATTGGCTAATTTTTGTAGTTTTACCCGAATTAAAGTAAAACAGAATGCGTTATTTAAGAAATTTTGGATTATTCGCAGGGGCATGGATACTGGCAATGCTAATTTTTACAATTGCCTATGGCGTTAAAGATCATTCATTGTATATTTTATATTTTTCCGTACCAGCAATTGTATTAGGTTTAATCGGTGCATTACTGACCGTAGGAGAAAATTGGTACAGGCCTAATCGAAAAGTTTGTTGGTTATGGGTTGTGGGATTATTAGCTGTTGATCAGGCAATTAAAATCTACTTGTTTGGTGTTGATTGGCAATCGATGAGCATACCGCTTATTGATCCAGTTTTTTATATGGATCCTTCTCATAATACAGCAGGTTCTTATTTATGGGTGCTGTTAGGCCTTGAGGATGTTAAAAAAGTTCCACACGTAATTTTTGTATCAATATTAGCTTTTGTACTATTCGAGTATTGGCGATTTTATCTCACAAAACGCGAAGTAACTTTCTGGAACAAAGGTTTTGTACATCTGTTTTTAGTGGGAGCTTTGGCTAATGTTGTAGATAATATTTTTCACGGAGGTTCACTTGATTATATCACTATTCGTCCATTCTATACTTTTGACTTAAAAGATATGTTCATTACCATGGCAGAACTTTTTGTATTAGTCGAGGTTATTGATAAGAAGTTATACAAAAAGGCAAAAGATATTAATGGTTTTGGATGGAAATTTATCCGTGATGACGTGAAAACCTGGTTTAAAAAAGCTAATTGATGCACTGTCCTCTTTGTGAAAATATAAAGCACGTTGAATTTAGTAGTGATAAACATCGCGATTACTATCAGTGTAATAATTGTGAGCTAATTTTTGTTAGTCCTAATCAGCGTCCTTTGCCGTCTGATGAAAAGGCTCGATATATGACTCATAATAATGATGATGATAATGAGGGGTATGTGAGGTTTTTATCTAGAATCATTGATCCACTTAGTAACCGTGTGCATGAAAGCGCAAAAGGACTAGACTATGGATGCGGTCCAAATCCTGTATTGTCTAAATTACTTAGCAAAAGAGGTTTTGATATGTCATATTTTGACCCATTCTTTTTTAATACTCGGGAGTTGCTCGATAAAAAGTATGATTTTATAGTTTATACAGAAGTGGCTGAACACATGTTTGATCCACAACGTGAATTCGAATTTCTATTCAGCAGATTGTCTGGTAATGGTACGTTGGCGCTAATGACCAATCTTTATACTGATAAAATTGATTTTGATAAGTGGCACTATAAAAATGATACTACGCATGTGTGTTTCTACACAGAAAAGTCAATAAAATGGATATCAACTTATTTTAATTATAAAGCTGAGGTTATTCTTCCTGATTTGATTTTTTTTAAAAAATAACAGATTCTAACTTTTTCCTTTATTTATCAACGCTTTTTGTTATTGCATAAAGCGATAAATATCATTTTTTAAACAAGAAAATTATTGCATCTTTAAAGGAGGTTTTAAAATTGAAAACATGCCTGAAAAGAAAGAAATTACAATATGTTTGGGTAGTTCTTGTTTTGCAAGAGGTAACAAGAAAACCCTGCAAGTGATCCAAAAATTTATTCAAGATCATAATCTTGAGCAACATGTGTTTTTTCATGGCGGTCATTGTTTTGGTCATTGCGAAAAAGCGCCTATTCTTCGAATCAATAAACGCATTTACGAACAGGTTGATAGTTTGAATGTGATTGATATTCTTAGCGATGAATTCGAAGGGTATTACTAGAATTTTTGTTTATTCAATTTGAATGTATTATGCAGATAGTCAAGACTATAAAAGAGAAATGTAAATTATGCTATGCGTGTATTAAGGAGTGTCCTGCAGACGCAATAAAGGTGACTGAAGGACATGCAAAAATATTGCCTGACAGGTGCATATCATGTGGAAATTGTGTTAGCGTTTGTCCGTATGATGCTATTGAATATCTAGATGGAAAGAAAACTGTTAAAGGCTACTTACAATCAGATGAGGAAGTTATTACTATATGTGCACCAAGTATTTCTGGTGAATTTAACGATATAACAAATCACCGAAGCTTTGTTGGAATGATAAAAGCACTTGGCTTTAATAGGGTTTGTGAAGTGTCATTTGGTAGTGATCTCATTGGGCTGGAATACAGGAAGTTATTCGATAATTTCAAAGGAAAGTATTTTATAACGGCTAATTGTCCGGCAGTTGTAAATTATGTAGAAAAATACCACCCTAATTTGATTGATAATATGGCCCCTCTGGTTTCTCCAATGGTTGCCACGGCTAAAGTAGTACGCGAGAAATATGGTAAAGATGTCCGCATTGTATATATAGGTCCTTGTATTGCTGCAAAAGATGAAGCTATGAAATTTGATGAAGATAGTCGAATTGATGTAGTGCTTACATTTAGTGAAGTCCGCAAAATGTTTGAAGAAGCAAGGCTCAATGAGAATAATACCGAATATGCCGATTTTGATCCACCCATTGGGGGAAAAGGATCATTGTTTCCAATAAGTAGGGGAATGTTTCAAGCAGTTGATATAAATGAGAATTTACTTACTGGCAGGTTGATATCAACTGATGGAAGTGATAATGTAATTGATGCTTTGGAAGAGTTTGAACGATTTTCAGCTTTAAAGCAACACCTTGACTTATTTCATTGCGACGGAAGTTGCATAATGGGACCAGGGACCTCACCAGGAGGACAAAAGTTTTTGAGAAGGTCGTTAGTTATTAATTACACTAAAAAGAGACTTAAAAATTGGGATAAGGGTGAATGGGAGGCAAACGTGGCCAAGTTTGATCAACTCGATTTTACTAGAAAATATACCAATCGTGATATGCGAGTAGCGCCACCACCTGAAGAGAAAGTTCAGGAGGTATTAGAGAAGCTGGGGAAAGATGGAACAGAAAGTAAAGGAGGCTGTGGAGCCTGTGGATATAACTCTTGTCGCGATTTTGCCATTGCTGTTTGTAATGGATATGCCCGAATGGACATGTGCCATACTTATGCCCTGGACAACAAAAAGGAGTATATCAAAAAATTGAAACTTACAAATGAAAAATTAGCCAATACAAAAAATGCTTTAAAAGAATCAGAAGCAAGTGCCCAGAAAGAGAAAGATAAGTTTCAGGAGATATCAACTACTGCAAATGAAATGTTCAATAAGCTGAAAGCAGGTATAATTATCGTTGATGACCAAATGAAAATTATACTCTCAAATGATGCATTTATAAATTTATTGGGCGATGACGCAAAAGAAATTAGCCAGGTTGTTCCCGGATTAGTTGGGGCTGCTTTGGAGACTTTATTGCCACCTTATGTAAATAACTTCTTTAGCTATGTTTTGGAAAATAACAATACCGTAGAGAATAAAGATATACACCTAAATGAGAAATTATTAAATATTTCAGTCTTTCCAATAAAGCAACATCAGATTGTAGGTGCTGTATTTCGCGATATGTTAGTTCCTGTGGTACAGCGCGAAGAAATTATTAGTCGTATAAGTGAGGTTATTGATCGAAATTTGAATATGGTACAAGAAATAGGATTTTTACTTGGAGAAGGAGCATCAGAAACTGAGCGAATGTTGAATTCTATTATTGAAACATATCAGAAAGGAAAAAAACGATAGTTTATGAGTTCATTTTATACTGAGGTAAATTGCCAGCAAAGAAATCATGTGGGAGAACGTATCTGCGGTGATGTGTTTATATCAAAGCGTTTACGTGAGGAAAAGAGAACTATTGTTGTCCTTTCAGATGGCATGGGGCATGGCGTTAAAGCAAATATGCTTGCCACATTAACAGCTACTATGGCAGTTAATTTTACTCGTGAACATAAAGATTATCAGACTATTGCTGAGATTATTATGAATACTCTACCAGTATGTAGTGTGCGAAAAATTAGCTATTATACATTCACAATAATAGATGTTGAAGATACAGGTGAAGTTAGCATATTGGAGTATGATAACCCGCATTGTGTGATTATTAGGAACGACAAACTATATGATCCGGGCTGGGAGAATATTGTAATGGAGAGTGAAAAGAATATGGGCAAGGAATTACGTGCAGTGCGTTTTCGTCCTCATAAAGAGGATAGAATTGTGTTCTGGTCTGATGGTGTAATACAATCTGGTTTGGGCTCGTCAAAATATCCATTTGGTTGGGGTGTTGATAGTGCAACCGAATTTGTACTTAAAAACTTGCAGAAAACTCCTTTTATCTCTGCCCGTAAGCTGGCTCAGAAAGTTCTCAATATTGCCGTAATGAATGATGGGTATGAATCAAAAGACGATACAAGTTGTGGCTCTGTTTATTTTAGAGAACCTCGTAAATTGCTTATTTCAACAGGACCTCCTTATGAGAAAAGCCGCGACATTGAATTAGCGTTAAGTGTGCATCAGTTTGAAGGTAAAAAGATTATTTGCGGTGCTACTACTGCAGAAATTATAGCTCGTGAGTTAGGTCGCGAAATAGAAGATGAATTTGAATTTCACGATCCAGATTTGCCTCCAATAAGTCATATGCAGGGCGTGGATTTAATTACCGAAGGTATATTAACATTAAGTAAAGCATTTAATATACTGAAGGATTTCAATAATAATTATACATTTAGCAAAGGACCAGCAGATTTAATTGCAAAAATGTTAATCGAATCTGATGAGATAAATATTATTATTGGTACAAAAATTAATATTGCACATCAAGACCCGACACTGCCTGTAGAGCTTGAGATTAGGAGAACGGTTGTAAAGCGCATTGCACGATTACTAGAAGAAAAATTTCTGAAAGAAGTCGCTTTGAAATATATTTAATGAAATTGAATTATTTTATGGTGAGATTCTAGATGTGTTTAAAACATTTTGAAATGGTAGTGGTTTAACAATTGCTAACTTTCCTACAATAGTATATTTGTAAGGGTTATTAAGGCATTAAAATGAAAAAATAATGGTAATAGAGAAAACGAAAGAAGCGGTAAAGGATATTATGAATACATTTTATAGATTCCTGAAGATTGAATCATCTGGAGGTATTATTTTGATTTTTGCTACATTACTTGCATTAGTTTGGGCAAATTCAGGTTTCTCATCCTCATACTTTGATTTTTTGCATTTCCATATAAAAATAGGAGCAGGTGATATTTTGCTCGATAAAACATTGCATCATTGGATTAATGATGGGTTAATGGCTTTTTTCTTTTTTGTAGTGGGGCTGGAGATAAAACGTGAAATAATGTCCGGAGAGCTTTCTGAAGTCTCTAAAGCCGTTGTACCTGTTGGGGCAGCGGTAGGGGGGATGATACTACCGGCTTTAATATTTTTAGCGTTGCAAACTGGTAATCCTGCAATGGATGGTTGGGGTATTCCAATGGCTACAGATATAGCCTTTTCTATCGGAATCTTAACGCTTGTTGGGAAAAGAGTTCCTTTGGCATTGAAAATTTTCCTTGTTGCTTTTGCCATCGTCGATGATATTGGTGCTGTTGTAGTAATTGCTATTTTTTATAGTCAGGATATATTGTGGAACTTAATATTTGCAAGTCTTGGACTTTATGCCGTATTAATTGTAAGTAATATTTTTAATATTCGATCTGTTACTTGGTATGTAATAGTAGGTCATGTAATCTGGTTCTTGTTTCTTAAATCGGGAATTCATCCTACATTAGCCGGTATTATGATTGCCTTTGTGATTCCTGCCAACCGAAAAATTAGGTTCAAGGAATTTGAAAAGAAAATTCGAAAGCAAATAGATAATTTCTGCTCTTATGCTGAATCAGAACGTATGACGCTCAATAAGAAACAGTTGGTCTCAATTGACAATATGCAAGACTCTATATCGAAAGTACAAAGTCCCTTGCAATCATTGGAGCATTTATTGCATCCATTTGTAACTTTCGTGGTAATGCCAGTTTTTGCATTTGCCAATGCCGGTGTTGTATTTTCTGGAGCCGATGTAACCTTGTTTTCAGGGGTTTCATTGTCAATAATGATCTCTTTAATTGCAGGTAAGTTACTTGGTATATTTGGCTTTACATGGATTTTGGTAAAGTTAAAAATAGGTAATCTTCCGCAGAATGTTTCATTTAGTATGATATTTGGTGCGGCTTTACTGGGGGCTGTAGGGTTTACAATGTCGCTGTTTATAAGTAATCTTGCTTATGCTGATGAAGTCATGTTAAATAATGCTAAGGTTGGTATTCTATTAGGATCATTAGTTGCAGGAGTAACTGGATATTTGGTTCTCAAGAGGGCAACAAAGAAATTAGCCTAATTAGACTCAAGTTTTTTCTTTCAATTGCACATAAATACTTCAAATCAGTAACTAATAAGATGAATGTTTGAAACGCTTAATTTACCTGAAACAGATATAAAAGTCCGAAACCAAGAACACGAGGTGCAAGTTTTTGATATTGTCAGACAGCAATGGTTAAATTATACACCCGAGGAGTGGGTAAGGCAATCAATCGTTCATTTTTTAATTAAATATCAGAAAGTCCCTTCATCTTTAATTGCCATAGAAATGCCTATTAAGGTAAATAAATTGAATCGGCGCTGCGATATTGTTGTTTATTCAAATAATGGTAAGCCCAAATTAATTGTAGAGTGTAAGGCTTCAACAGTCAAGATTTCACAAACAGCACTGGAGCAAGTTAGCCAATATAATATTGCATTAAAAGTTCCATTTTTAATGGTCACAAACGGATTACAACATTTTGCTTTTAAAATTGATTTTGCCAACGGTACCACAACGCAGTTAAATGAAATCCCGGATTATGATTTTTTATTGAAACATTGATAAAAATGCTCATCCATCCATCCTTCCAAAGTTTTTAACCATGCTTTTCTGGTTCCACACTTTACAAACCCCATAGCCTCAAATAGATGTTGACTTTTGATATTGTCATCACCTATTGTACAATAAAGTTGATTCAAATGTAAATAATTGAAAGCATAGTTTTTCAAAATAGTAAGTGCTTCTTTTGCGTATCCTTTTCCTCTATCTTCTTTATCATTTATTAATATCCCAACACCGGCTCTCAAATGAAAAGGATCATAATCAAACAGATCGATAGCACCTATTGGTCTATTCTCATTTTTGATTATAATCATTAATCTTAGCTGTTTATTTTCAAAAATATCGTGGGTAGTATTCAAAGCATACTGTTTTATAGTATGCATTGAAAAAGGTACAAGTGTATTGGATACCTGCCAGTTTTGGGTATTGTTTTCCCATTTGAAAATAATCTCAGCATCTTGTGGTTCAACAGCCCTCAATACTAAATATTTGCTTTGCAGAAGAGATTCTAGCATACTATTTTTTATAAAAGTCGATATCCATTACAAATGCATTTGAGTAACCCATTCGCCTGAGCTGATCACGTTTCTTTATAGCGGTTTTATGGTCAAATTTACCCCATATAAATCGGTAAAAGCCGTCATCACCTTTTACTTTCTCAACTCCTTCTACGTTTTTGAAAAATGTTAGGTCAACAGGTACTTTAACTGCCAATAATTGGATTGTATAATTTCCATTTGCCTGGCTTGCTTGCTTGGCACGCATTCTTACAGCATATTGCCCCATTTGTTTTCTTTTTTCAAGTTCTTTGAAATTGATGATTCGTGCATTTGGGAACCCCATGTCAACAGCTTTGTTTAACAGTTGGGATGCTTGTGCTTTTGATGCGTATTTTCCAATTGTATAAAAATAGCCTTTTGCTGATGGAAATAACCATACGTTACTAACTCCTTTTCTTTCAACTTCTACAAAGTAGGAGGGTTCAAGTGGTTTTTTAGTGTCCATCAGGAGTATTGTGTATTGTAATTGTACTCCTTTTGAGCCAAATTTTAAATTTTCTGGTACCTGGAATTCTCTGTAGGTAATTTTTGTCTCACCAGTTTTTATTACATTAATTTCTACTCTTCTTCTATATTTCTCTGCTTCCGGGTTTTTGTTATTATCACTAATTTGAGTTTTAGCAGAGCCCTTTGATTTTGTTATAAACCGAGAGAGTTCAATTCCTTTATTTGTCAGGAAATTAGCTACAGTTGACGCTCTCTCTGATGCTAAGTTTTTACTGATGGCAGCTGTTTCATTAGGGCTTGCAAAACCTGTTATTTCAACATATAAGTGTGGGTTTTCTTCCATTACTTTGTAAAGCTTCTCCATCTCAATTTGTGCTTTTTTATTTAGCACAGTGCTGTTATTGTCGAATAGAACACCACGCATCAAGACATATTCCCCCCTTGAAACTGGTCTGGGAGTAAGTTCCACATCAAGTGTTACTTTTGGTAAACCATAGTCAGGAGGTATCGAAATAGAACGTTGGTGAGGCTCATATCCCGGACCTGTAAAAGTGACAAGATATTCTCCAGGAGGGACATTTATGCTGTACGTGCCATCAGGTGTTGGCTGTACATTTCCATAAATAGAGTTAGTCTCGGAGTTTTTAACACTGATATTAAAAGAAGAGTTTACGCCTTTATTGTCTGCTAAAATTATAAATCCTCGAAGGTCAAAACTATCATATCTTTTGGGTTCTTCTTCAACGTATGTATTGGTATTATTGGTGTTGTTAGCTATTTCTGTTTCTGAACCAGTACTTTCTGTATTCACAGGAGCTTGAGTCGTGTCCTGTTCTTGTTCAGTAATGTTTTCGGTATTGGTTGCAATGGGTTCTGTTACTGTTGTATCAGGGGTTTCGCTATCATCAAACTTTAATTGTAATCTGTAAATGTCTTTTCTTCCAAAATTATCGTTTGGTTTGCTTAAAGCCATCAATGCATACTTTCCATTCATATATGGCATAAAAAAGAGATCGTCATCAGTTGTGTTAATCGGATAACCCATATTTAGCGGCGCTGTCCATTCGCCTAAAGAGTTTTTAGTCGAATAAAAAATGTCATAACCTCCCATTCCCTTATGGGCTTCAGAACAAAAATATAGTGTTTTGCCATCTTCAGATATTACAGGGCAGTCTTCATCATATGGAGTATTAACTGCTCGTCCAAGATTAACCGGAGTTCCCCAGTTTCCCTTATTATCTTTTTCAATTACATAAATATCTCTACCACCTTTTCCACCTTTCATTGTACTTGCAAAATAGGCTGTGTTACCGTCAGTAGTAAACGAGATATGTGATTCCCAGTCTTTTGTGTTAATATCTTTGCTTAATTTATCAATTTCTGTAAAACGATATCCTTTTTTTTCTGCCATATACAGGTTTCCATCTCCATAGTCGTCTCTGAAAAAATACATTTGTGTACCATCATTTGAGATTCCAACTGTTGCTAGATAACCATCCGAATTTATCTTAGAAGTTATGTCTTGAGGTTCAGTCCATTTATCGTTTTCTTTTTTTGTGTAATTAATGATTTCGTAAAATGTTTCCTCTCCTGTAGTTCTATCATAAATTCGTTGTAATGTGGTAAAAATCATTGTTTGTCCATCAGGAGTGATTGCTGCATTAAAGTTATCATCGCTATCATTGATAATGGGACCTAAGTTTTCAACTTTAATTGGTATTGGAGAGCTGGTTAGTTCTTTTGCCGTGTTGCATGATTGTATTTGAAGATCTACAAATTCATGGTAATACACATCACTGGCGTCTAGTGTTTCTTTGTACAATTTAAAAGTTTCTATTGCCAAATCTAATTGCATATTAATGCGATAGGCTTTGGCTAAATAGAAAACGGCTTCTGGTGGGGCGTTTGTTTCTTTGTAAGAACCGTCTTTATAATTTGGGGATGTTTTTAAACTTGCTTCTTTTAAATATGGTATTGCTCTGGATTTATCACCAAGTAAATTTAAATAGCACATACCAATATTAAACTGCACATTGGCGTTGATCATATTTTCTTTTTCTATCTCTTCAAATAGCTTAAGAGCTTGATCATAAGCTCCATATTGCATGCTTGAATATCCTTTTAGGTAGAGCTGCTTGAATTCTTTAGAAACTTTTTGGCTATACCCAAATACATGTGAAAATATTAGGAGGAGCAGAATAATAATTTTTTTCATATTAGTATCTTTTGAACCACATAGAGGCCAAAGGTTTATACCTCTCTATACAAAGTTAATATTTTTCTTAAACTCGTTTTACTCAATAGGCTGATTTATTGATTTAAGAAAAATAAAAAAAAACCTGCGAGTTTCGCAGGTTTTATGATTTGTATCATTATTCTTACTTCTTTCTTTTTAAACTATCAAAAGTTTGCTGAAATTCTTTTGTTAAATCAGCCTCGCGATATTTTTTTTGAAGTTCAAAACTGAGTTTTTGTAATTCATCACTAATGGAATCTCTTTCTTGAGCTAAGGCTTTATTATCCTCTTTGTTTAGTTGAATGGTTAGGTCAACTATTTTTTTCTCCATTTTAATTAACGTCATTGCATCTTCCTCAATTTTACGTTGGGTGCTGTTACACGTTAATAGCACTAAGCTCCCCAGTATAAGCAAAAACAATAATCTAATTTTCATTATTTATCTTTTTTCTTGTTTTTAATTTTATTTAGACTTTTTGTTACTCCAAATAATTCTATAGATTTTTTATTGTATGCTAAAGCTGCTTCTTCTGGAGTTTCAAAAGATCCTAGATTAATAGCTTTGCGGTTTACATAAATGATCGCCTGGTATTTGTTAGAGTTTTTAACAACTCCTCTATAACCAAACTGATTGTCTGTTTTACTGGTATTTCTAACCACGTTTGATAAAGTAGACCATTCAAGGTTTTTTATTCTGCAGTCCAGTGGATTACCATTAATAAAACGCACCCAGTATCTTCTTTCTTCGTCTGGTTTTTTGATGAATTTTTCTGCTACAACCTTTTGTAAATAAATTGTTTCGTTTTTATAAGATCCGTCAGATTGTTTCCAGTTTTTTTGGAAAAATGCATATCCTCTGCTATGACGACGAAGGTTCTCTAAAAATTTAATTTTTGTAAGATAAGGATGGTTAACTAGATGTTCATAAACAACATCATCGACTAATGCCTGATCCTCTGCATTTTTTAATGGTAATTTGCAAATCATAATTTTGGTTTTTAGTTGTTTGATATATTGTTAACAAATATAACACACTAAAAACTAACATGCAAATAATAATTATTTTTTTAGCATAGTACAAGTTTGCTATGCTAAAAAAATAGTTATTGACTTTTATTATTTACTTACAACATATTTTTCTTTGTTTACGAGATACTCATAATGAGCCAAATATTTGTCAGTATCGTAATTGTGTCTGGTAGGCGCATATCTGGATCTTAATAAGCGATAATATTCGAGTGCATTTTTGTAATCTCCCATTGCATCATAAATAGCGACAGCTTTGATAACATACTCTGTTCCAATCACAAAGTTGTCATTTGCATCAATTGCCTTTTGGTACATTTCGAGTGCTTTTTGGTCTTCTCCCATTTGTGAATATGCATCTCCTTGTGCTCCATATTTTACGATAGAAAAGAACCGATCTTCTGACTCAAATCGATCTAGATACGTGATTACTTTTTCATATTCTCCAGTTTGTAAGGCACTTAATCCGGCATAAAGAAGTAATAATCGCTGTTGTTTTGAGTTTGGTGATTTGTCTATAAGCGATGCAAAACCACTGTATTGTTTTGTTCCATATAGAGCGTTTTTATACTCTTTGTTGAGAAAAGCTCTTTCGGCTAAAAACATTTCATTTGCAATGTCTTTATCATTTGTTAAATTGTTTTTATACTTAGGTGCTACAAAATAAGAATCTTGCTTTCTAGCTATGTTTGTGGCAAGTCGGTCACGTCTTTTAAATGCATATTTGTATCTGCCATTTGAAATGTTAGTATGCCATTCTTTTAACTTGATCTTTCCTAGTTTTGTAGAAAGTTGTTTATTGGTTTCTGAGATTTTTTCGAAAACAGCAAATCGCTGATTCCCATAAACTACACCAGTACGTTCATTTTCTTTTAGTGATGTCATCATTCCTACAATAAACGGCTCTGTTCCTACTCTTGGTGCCGAAATATCTGTAAATTTAATATCTTGAATCACATACAAAGATTCTCCCATGTAATGTGCCGCTTTTTCAATTGGCATATTCTTGAGTTTATCTTCGTTTAGATGTGTCTTTAAGTAATTCTTAACCTGATCATTAAAAACCCAATTTCTAAGGTACTGTCTTGCGTCAAATAAAGGCATTTCACCTGGAGGTGCTATTTTATATAGCTTAACGACATATACTTTATCATCAATTCTAAAGACTTTAATATCATTTTCATATGAATTATAAGCCCATTCGTACACTTCATAACTGTTGTTGAAATCTAAGAATTCTCTTCCATATGAAGAGGCTTCAAATTCATCCATGGGATACCCTTTTTCTGATGCTTTTGATTCAAATTCGCTATGATCATTCAGACTACTTATGAATTCTTTACCCTCGACCATAGTTGATTCAAAATCTTCTTCTGTTGGTTTTAGTGGCCAATATAAGGCCGTAAAACTATATTTTTTGCTAATGTTTTTATGATCAACAATATTAATGATATGCCAACCATATTGACTCTTAGCCAGAACAATATCACCAGGTTTATTTATAAAAACACTGTCGCTAAAATCGTCAACCATTTCACCATAAGTAAACCAGTCCAAGTCTCCCCATTTGCCATCAATTCCATATTTATCAGCATATTCTTTTGCTAATTCTATAAAGGATTCTCCATTACTTACTTTCACTTCAATTTCTTTTTTAAGCGATAAAATAATTTCTTTAGAGATATGATTAATTACTAAGTGTTGAGCTTTAGCTTCTGTTGGGAGTTCCTCAATAGTATTTATCTTAAGAGCTCTGTAACTATTATTTTCAAAATAAGGTCCATAAATATCACCGGATTTACCATTTTGAAAGTAGCTTTTTAATTTTTCGGGAAGTGTGTTTTCAGTATAATATGAAGAGAATGTCTTAATAAAATCATTTTGAGTTGCGATTTTATCAAAGTCTTTAATTGTTTCTAAATAGCGTTTAAAGACTTTATATTCCTTTTCATGAAAGTGTTTATGTATCTGCGCAGGTATTTGAGCAATTCTGATATAGCGTTTGTCGCTTACTTGATAATCGTAAATTCTTTTTCTAAGAAACTCGATATAGTCATCATCTGTTGGGTCAATTGAATCATAATATCTATTATATGGCACTGTGAATATTTTTAATTTAGATTCACCAACAGCCAACTTATTATGCCAATTATCAAACGCTTTTGTATCTAGAAATGATGCGTGTAAAAGTGCCTCATATTTCTCCTCTAAACGAGCTTTTTTTATCCCATTAACATGCTGTTTCCACATGAAATAAGCTTCGGCGTTAGTATCTTTCTTTATATTATCAATGAAAGGTTTAATACTATTTTTATCGAACTTTTTAGTTTTTGGATTTTTAAAAATTGGCATCGAGCTAATTTTCTCATCAATATGTTCACCATATATATAATCTTCTTCCTCTTTAGAAGTAATTTGAATGCCTAAGTAATTTGTTTCATGAAGAAGTTTCTTTTCGTTTTGTAAGGCCAGGTAGGTTTGTGAATAAAGCTCATCTTGTAAATCTTTACTATACTTACCTTTACTCAATATTTTTTGGTAACGAAGATTGTTTTGGAATGTTGTATTAAATTCATCATAAGGAATTGTAATCACTACACTATCTTCACTAACATTATCTATAGTAAATGGCGGAAAATCTTTTTTTACTTTTTGAGTACATCCGGCTATAATTATTACCAATACAGCGAAAAATATTAATTTGCTTTTCATATTGAATGTGTTTTATTTTATCTTCTTACCTAAAGCTTTAACGCTCGTTTTGTTCAGAACGTACAAATATAATGTCATTAAAAAAATCTGCAATTATTTCTGAGTGTTTAGTTTAATTAATGAAACATATTTATCGTTTGATTTTTGTTAGAGATACATACAAATGTTAAATTGTGCGAAATATGAAAAATGCAATAATATGAAAAATAGAATTACAGAGCTATTTAAGATTAAATATCCTATTATTCAGGGAGGTATGGTTTGGTGTAGTGGATGGGAATTAGCTTCATCTGTAAGTAATGCCGGAGGTTTAGGGTTATTGGGGGCAGGTTCTATGAAAGCTGATGTTTTGAAAGATCATATTGAGAAAACAAAAGGAGCAACTGATAAACCTTTTGGGGTTAATATTCCTCTTATTTCACCATATGCTGATGAATTAATTAATGTTGTTCTTGAAGAAAATATCCCGATTGTTTTTACTTCTGCTGGAAGTCCTAAAAAATATACTCAGGCATTGCATGATAATGGTGCAG
>PKTE01000299.1 GCA_002869335.1 Salinivirgaceae bacterium
AGCAAAAAGAGCTTGGCTTAGTATTTTAAACGACCTTCTTTTCTTTTGATTTCTAAATTAAAAAAACTCAATGATGCTAGTTTAGTGTTTTTTCCAATTAAAAGTTATTGCGCATCATTTCATACAGTTTTTAATTTGCCTTCGGCCGAAATCTTTAAGAAGAAGGTGCCCGTTTAAAATACTTAGGCCGACAGAATATAACCTTTAAAGAATAATTATAGGTTCGTTCTTTTTGAATTTACAACCCTGAAAGGGTTGAACTAATTTAGCCTTGGGTAAGCTATGTTTGCTGAAGCATTAGCGAAAGCAAACATCGCCACCCAAGGCTGAATTGAAACAATTCCAATTCGCCGTTAGAGATTATAATTTGAAAATGTAACATGCCATCGGCGAAATTATTCCACGGTAAATCAATATAAAATTGAATTATTAAATTTCAAACTCCACTAGAAATATGAAGTGACCCATTTTAATCATTCAAACAATTGTGAGACATTAGTAATTAATTGGAATAAAAAAAGGCTAACATCTATTTTAGAATTAGATGCCAGCCTTAGGGGTTACCAACCTGTTTTCTTAAGTATCTTTACCTGACCTATTCTTAGGGCTGTAACTCACATGACGTGTTTGTTTTCATGTCAAATATATGACATCTTTTTGGAGGTTTTCACCTATACAAATTGGGTATAAATACGTAATACAATAGCACTACATGCGCACAACCACCTCATTATCAACACGAATAATTTTATTGTTTAAAATCAATTTAAATTGCACCTTTTACTATAATTCAGTGCACGCTATCCATTATGCACAAACAAAAGCACACAATTTCATGCAATGTGAATTTTTTTTGATAAAAATGAAAAAAAGCAACCTTTCTTTAATTCCTCAAGATTAATTACTTTTGGGCTTGATTTTGAAAAACTATAACCACACGAATATGAACTTTGTAGAAGAATTGAAATGGAGAGGTATGATTCATGACATCATGCCGGGAACAGAAGAGCAACTTAAAAAAGAGATGACATCTGCATATGTGGGAATTGACCCAACTGCAGACTCACTACATATTGGGCACTTAGTAGGTGTAATGATGCTCAAACATTTACAAAGAGCCGGACACAGACCAATTGCATTAGTAGGTGGTGCTACGGGAATGATTGGCGACCCATCTGGCAAATCAAAAGAGCGTAATCTTTTGGATGAAAAAACACTTCGTCATAATCAAGAAGCACTTAAAGCTCAATTGGCTCGCTTTCTTGATTTTGAGACAGAAGCTCCCAATAAAGCAGAGTTGGTTAACAACTACGACTGGATGAAAGACTTCACGTTCCTGGATTTCATTAGAGATATAGGCAAACACATCACTGTAAATTACATGATGAGTAAAGACTCGGTGAAAAAACGCCTCGGAGCAGAATCAACCGAAGGAATGTCGTTTACAGAATTTACATACCAGTTGGTACAGGGTTATGATTTCATGTGGTTATATGAAAATAAGAACTGTAAACTGCAAATGGGTGGATCTGACCAATGGGGAAACATCACCACTGGAACAGAACTAATCCGTCGTAAACTTTCGGGCGAAGCATTTGCTATGACCTGCCCACTCATCACTAAAGCCGATGGTGGAAAATTTGGTAAAACTGAAAAAGGAAATATTTGGTTAGATGAAAATCGCACTTCACCGTATGAGTTTTACCAATTTTGGTTAAATGTATCAGATGAAGATGCAGCCAAATACATCAAAATCTTCACCATGATTAGCAAAGAAGAAATTGACAGCCTAATTAAAGAACACGCAGAAGCTCCTCATCAAAGAAATCTGCAAAAAAGATTAGCTGACGAGATGACCATCATGGTGCATGATGAAAAAGCTCTTGAAATGGCAAAAGCCGCTTCGCAGATTCTATTTGGAAAATCTACAAAAGACGATTTACAATCAATTGATGAGCGCACATTCCTGGCTGTTTTTGATGGAGTACCCACTTTCGACATCGAAAAGCAGTGGCTTAACGAAAACATAAATGTAGTTGACCTGTTAGCAGAGAAATCAAATGTATTTGCATCAAAAGGTGAATTACGCAGGCTTATAAAAGGTGGAGGCGTTGCCATCAACAAAGAAAAAATTACCGATGCAGAAATGACGGTAGATGCCTCGTTTTTATTGAATGACAAATACATTTTAATTCAAAAAGGAAAGCGCAACTATTTTGTATTGAAATGTCAATAGATACAGAAAAATATCTAAAAAATTTAAAAGAAAAATTACAAATGGAGCTACCCGGCTCTGCGGCTCATGAAATTATGAAGCCCGGTGGCCGGGTTTTGCGTCCTGACAACGATATTCGCCCTCGACAAAGTGCAGTACTGATTTTGCTTTACGAAAAAAATGATGAGTTAGAGCTTATCATGATCAAACGAGCAGAATACGATGGGGTCCATAGCGGACAGATTGCATTTCCGGGTGGTAAAAAAGAGAGCAACGATAATGATTTAATGGAGACAGCCTTTCGCGAAACCAAAGAAGAGGTTGGTTTAAATCGCACCCAAATAGATATAATGGGTAAACTTAGCCCACTTTGGATTCCCGTGAGCAACATGTGCGTACACCCTTATGTAGGTTTCTACAACGCTGATCCTATTTTTGTGATACAGGAAAAAGAGGTGCAAAAAGTTCTAACCTTTCCACTTAAAGAATTATTGAAAGAAAAAACCATTACAAAATCTATATTTAGCGGAAGAAAATACTCCATTGAAGCCCCATGCTACAAAGTAAACGGAGAAAAAATATGGGGTGCATCAGCCATGATTTTAAGTGAGCTAATTACAATTCTAAAAAATTAAAGCAAAAAATTAAAACATTCTTTTTGGACTATTAAAAAAAGATTATCTTTGCATTCCAATTCATGGTGATAGTAGCTCAGTTGGTTAGAGCACTGGATTGTGGTTCCAGGGGTCGTGGGTTCGAGTCCCATCTTTCACCCAAAAAAAGCGAAGCTTATTAAAAGTTTCGCTTTTTTGTTTTAGCCCGCCTCTATTTTTTATCCCAAAATTAGCGGATCAAATTGAAAAGTTGGTGGATTGATAATATTATATAAACAACTCAATTACAAATTTTAAGATTCATTGATTAATTTCCTTTGTCTCAAGCCGACGAGCTCTTCATTTTTGATGCCCCAAAAACGAAGCAAAAAGGGTTTGGCTTAGTATTTTAAGCGACCTTCTAAACTCTTGCTACCTAAAATAATTTAACTCGCGGATGTCGCAACGTTATAACTTCTCATCATTTTACGGACGCATCCGCTCTACAGAAATTATTTTTACGGTTGCTTCGAGTAAGAAGGTGCCCGCTAAAAATACTTAGGCCGATCGAAATGCAACGCAGTAAATCATTGCTCTCCGCCTAAGGAAAATGGCGTTAAGAAAATCTGCGTATTACAGCGTTAAAATTTGCGCTGTTTGAACTCTAATTTCTCAAAAATTAGAGTGAGTTCGTAAATTTTAGCTGTAATAGCTGATTTTTAGCTATTTTTCTTCAGCGGCGGCGTTTTTTTGTTTACTTTTTTTGAGCTGCAGCAAAAAAAGTAAAAGCCCAGCGGCTAGAGCGAT
>PKTE01000263.1 GCA_002869335.1 Salinivirgaceae bacterium
CAAAAATAGTGGAAGCCGCTAAGGCAATGAAATAATACAAATACAAATTATAACAAGATCCCAAATGGAGTTTTCTGTTTGGGATTTTTTTGTTTCACGTATCGATCGCAAAGAAGGTGTAAGTATCGTAACTGGTTTATTTTATAAAATCCCGTAGGGATGATATGTTGGTATCAAATGTGATTCAATTTCGATTAATCGCCGCGATGGAAAAATAATTGAAAACGGATTCTATCCATCGGCGATTATTTAGATATTTTTAAAATATTATTAAGTAGCACTATAATTTCAGCAAAACCACGCGAGAGGATTCGCTCGGTAGCGCCATTTGTAAAGTTCAAGATTGGATGTCAAGATATTTTAATCCTGAAGGGATTAACCATTAATAGCCTCGGATGCAATCCGAGGTTATTAATGTGTTAGCAAAACTCGCCGCGATGGAATAACATTTTAAAACGAAAACTGTCAATCGACGAGTTGTCGCTAATTATTTTTGATTTCCATAACAAAATTTCATAATTTTATAAGTGCCTGAAAAAGAAATCGAAGTGTTCTTAATTCTATTTTTATGAAAAAAGTTTGGTTCCTGGTCTGCTTTTGTATTTCTCTTTTGAGTTTCTCACAAAATTCTAAGATTGATAGCCTGAAAAATGTGCTACAAAATTATTCTGATAGTCAGAAGAAATTTGAAGTGTTGTTGGAACTATCAAAACAATATCGAACTCAATCTTTAGATTCAGCATTTAATTTTGCGAATAAAGCTAAAGCTATAGCATATGATATTGATGATGAAGAAATGATGGCCCAGGCGTGTTTGGAATTAGGAAATATCCATTTGTTGAAAGGTGAAACAAGTAAAGCAATTGCTTTATATGATGAAGGTATAGAGGTTTTGGATTCAAAAAATGACAATATTTTAAATAATCTTATTTCAAATAAAGGAAATGCATATATATATTCTGGCAAATTGGATCAAGGCTTAACTTATTATATCCAGGTACTAGATTATTGGAAGGAGCTAAAGGATACCGTAAAAATAGCTGATATGATGAACAATATTGGCGTTGTTAATATCTATCGGGGAGACTATAACAAAGCAATGGAGCATCTTATTGAGTCTGTAAATTTGTATGAGAAAATTGGAAACTGGGATGATGCTACTACAACGTTAGGAAATATTGGTCAGATTTATAATGAGATAGAAGAGTATGATAAAGCACTTAAATACAGTAAAAAAGCTTTAAAAGTTTCTATAAACGTTAATGACTTATATCAACAAGCCGGGTTATTATTGAATATTGTGAATATCTACAAAAGTATGGATAGTTTAGAGCAGTCTATAATTTTTTGCCGAAGGGCTTTATCTATAACAGAGAAGAATAATTATACCACTTTGTCAGCATTAGTGTATAGTAATTTAGGTTTGGTTTATGAAAAGCAAAAAAGATATAAAATAGCTGTGCAAGAAATTGAAAAATCTTTAGATATCGCTAAGGTACAGGAAGATCTAGGAAGCCAGGTTAAAAGTATGTTTGCACTGGGTCGATTATATACCAGAATGAACAACTTCAAATTAGCTTTAAAACATTTAGATAAAAGTGAGCGATTGGCTAAGCAAATAGGGCTGTTTTCTGATTATTTTGACATATACTTTGAGAAGTATGAAGCCTATAACGCTCTAAATGATTTTAAAAATGCGATTCATTACTATAAAAAATATGTAACTGTTAAAGATTCAATTTTTAATGAGAAAAAGCATAGACAGATTACAGAGATTGAAACAAAATATGAGACCGCAAAGAAAGAGAAAGAATTACTGGAGCTTTCTAAAGAAAACAGCCATCAAAAGGTCTTAATTTTAAAAAACCGCTATTTTAATTACAGTTTAATAGCTTTCATTTTCTTTGTTATAGCTATTAGTTTGCTGTTGTTCAGGCAAAACAGGTTAAAAAATAGTCAAAAAACACTTGAGCTGGAACAACAGTTATTCAGATCACAGATGAATCCTCATTTTATCTTTAATTCCATATCGTCAATTCAATATTATATTACTACTAATAAACCGTTGGAAGCTAGCTCATACCTTGCTGATTTTGCCAAATTAATGCGGCTCGTAATTGAAAACTCACGTGAGGAGTTTATTTCAATGGAGCAAGAAATTGATACCATAAAGTACTATCTGGAAATGCAAAAATTAAGGTACGAGGATAGTTTTGACTATGAACTTGAGATTGATGATAATTTAAATGTTGCAGATGTAATGATTCCACCAATGCTGACCCAACCATTTGTTGAAAATTCACTGGAACATGCATTCGTAGATAAAAAGGAGGGAAATAAGCTTAAAATTAGTTATTTAATAAGCTCTAGTAGCTTATTGGTAGAAGTTGAAGATAATGGAATGGGTATAGGAAATTCTTTGAGCACTAAAAAAATTGACCATAAATCTTTTGCCATTGAAGTTACAAAGAGTAGGCTTGAAAAAATAAATAGAAAAAGAAAGCATAAGCTTAGCTTTACTATTGAAGAACTAAAGTCTGAGGATGGACTTTCTTTAGGAACAAAGGCTGCATTTAGTATTCCTTTAATGTATAGGGATGAACTATCATAGGGGTGTGTAATTATATGGTATTTAGATAGTAAGTGGATGTTCTAAGGCTGATGTGGAAAAGATTTTGTACCTTAGTAAGAATATAAATTCTGATGCAATATGAAGATTGTTGTACTTGATGATGAACAAAAAATCCGTAAGGGCATAGTTGAAGTAATTCAAAATTATTGCCCTGAAGTACAATCTATTTATGAAGCATCTGATGTGAAATCAGCTTATGATATAATAAATGAGGTCGTTCCTGATGTACTGATTCTTGATATCTCACTTGGAGAAGAAACCAGCTTTGATCTTTTAAAACAATTAAATCATGTGGATTTTAAAATAATATTTGTTACTGCATTTGAGCATTATGCTATAAAGGCCATTAAATTCAGTGCATTGGACTATATCGTTAAGCCAATAAATCCCAAAGAATTGATAGAAGCAGTTAATAATGCTCATAAAATGCTTGAGCATGAACATACGGAACTGAAATTAAATGCGCTATTATCAAATATTGAGAATATTTCTAATGGCATTAAAAGGATTATTCTGAAAACTTCTGAAAGTATTTATCTGGTGAATATTCAAGATATCGTCCGTTGTGAATCAGATGATTGTTATACAATCTTTTATCTAGTAGATAATAGAAAGATAATGGTTTCTAAAACTCTAAAAGAATTTGAAGGATTGTTGAGTGAATATGGATTCTTTCGTTCGCATCAATCCCATATGGTTAATCTCTACTTCATGGAACGTTTTGATAAGCATGACGGTGGTACAATATTTATGAAAAATAAATCAAACGTACCTGTTTCTTCTCGCAAAAGAAATTCACTTCTTAAGATTTTTGATAAGTATTCCAGAATGTAAGTAACTTTCGTTTTAAACAGTATTTTTTTGCATCAGATTTTGCGAATTCTTTCCAGAAGCATACAAACTCTTATCCAAATCTCTTGTAGCCTTATTTGATATTGACCTGGGGTTAAAATGTCTTTAAC
>PKTE01000178.1 GCA_002869335.1 Salinivirgaceae bacterium
TAGCATTCTGCACAGAAGTTTTCAAATCGTCCATTTCTCTCAAATGTTCTTTCCATGCATCGTCAATCACAGCAAGTGTAATAAACTTCTCTAGTGCACGCATAACTTCCTCACCCTTAGAGCTGTATGCTTTTTCGAGGTTTACAACTACCTGAAACATTTTAGCGCCATCTGAAATTGGAATCACAATATTTTCATATTGATCTTTTTGTGTTTCATAAACCTGGCTAATTACTGGGGTAACTTGCTGAGCAATGATTTCTTCTTTACGATAAAAAGCATTTTTAACCTCTTCAAATAGCTTTTCTATTAAAAGATCCGGATCGCTTTTTGCAAAATCTTCTGCTTCAAATGGCGATTCAATAGATAAATGACGTATTAGATCTAGTTTAAATGTATCGAAGTCACTAACACCATAATGATCATTGATAATCGATTCGCAGACGTCGTACATCATATTTGCAATGTCAACACCTAAACGCTCTCCATAAAGGGCATGTCGTCTTTTACTGTATACAACTTCACGTTGTGAGTTCATTACATCATCGTATTCTAGAAGACGCTTACGAATTCCGAAGTTGTTTTCTTCAACTTTTCTTTGTGCACGCTCAATGGATTTTGTGATCATCGAATGCTGAATAACTTCACCCTCTTTAATTCCAAGACGGTCCATCATTTTGGCAATTCTTTCTGATCCGAAAAGACGCATCAAATTGTCTTCTAATGAAACGAAGAATTGTGATGATCCTGGATCTCCCTGACGACCGGCACGTCCACGTAACTGTCTGTCTACACGTCTTGATTCGTGTCTTTCGGTTGCTACAATGGCTAATCCACCAGCTTCTTTTACTTCTTGAGATAATTTAATATCGGTACCACGACCGGCCATGTTCGTAGCAATGGTCACTGCTTTTGATTTACCTGCTTCTGCAACAATATCTGCCTCCCTCTGGTGTAACTTCGCATTCAGTACATTGTGTTTAATCCCTTTCATTTTAAGCATTCGGCTTAAAATCTCAGATACTTCTACCGAAGTTGTTCCTACAAGTGATGGGCGACCTTGTTTTTGAAGTTCAACGATTTCGTCAATTACAGCAGCATATTTCTCTCGAGTTGTACGATAAACTAAATCTTGTCTGTCATCACGAACAATAGGGCGGTTGGTTGGTATTACAACTACGTCTAATTTGTATATGTTCCACAATTCACCTGCCTCTGTTTCAGCAGTACCGGTCATACCACTCAATTTGGTATACATACGGAAAAAGTTCTGCAGAGTAATAGTAGCAAATGTTTGAGTGGCTGCTTCTACTTTTACATTTTCTTTAGCTTCAATTGCCTGGTGCAGTCCATCGCTATATCGACGACCTTCCATGATACGACCAGTTTGTTCATCAACAATTTTAACTTTATTGTCGATTACAACGTATTCTACGTCTATCTCAAACATGGCGTATGCCTTAAGTAATTGATTTATAGTGTGTACGCGTTCTGATTTTACAGCGTAATCTTGTAGCAGTTTATCTTTTTGTTTAAGTAATTTTTTCTCTTCAAGGTTTTGTTTTTCTAATTCAGCAATTTCGCTACCTATATCTGGCAAAACAAAGAATGATTGATCTTCAACATCTGCTGAAAGCAAGTCGATTACTTTATCTGTTAGTTCAACACTATTTTGTTTTTCTTCAATAACAAAATAAAGCTCATCTGTTACCTTATGCATATTTTTCTGGTTTTCTGCCATATAGACATTTTCAGTTTTTTGCATAAGGGCTTTCATTCCTTCTTCACTCAGGAATTTAATGATAGCTTTATTTTTTGGTAAACCTTTAAATGCGCGGTAGAGTAGTAGTCCACCTTTTTCTTTATCACCTGCTGCAATAAGCTTTTTAGCTTCAGCAAATATTTCTGTAACAAGTTTTTTCTGAGCATTGAATAGCTTCTGCACATTAGGTCGATACTCCATAAACATCTGGTCATTACCTTTTGGAACAGGTCCAGAAATGATAAGAGGTGTACGTGCATCATCAATAAGAACAGAGTCAACCTCATCGACAATAGAGTAGTTGTGCTTGCGTTGCACAAGATCTTCCGGACGGTGTGCCATATTATCACGGAGGTAATCAAAACCAAACTCATTGTTTGTTCCATAGGTGATGTCAGCTTGATAAGCTTCTCGGCGCTCAGGGCTGCTGGGCTCGTGTTTATCAATACAGTCTACCGTTAGACCATGGAATTCAAAAATAGGTCCCATCCATTCGGCATCACGTTTTGCAAGGTAATCGTTAACTGTTACCAAATGAACACCACGTCCGGTAAGGGCATTTAAGAATACAGGAAGCGTTCCTACCAATGTTTTACCTTCACCGGTTGCCATCTCAGCGATTTTACCCTGGTGAAGCACAATACCACCAATGAGCTGCACATCGTAGTGTACCATATCCCATTTAATAGTGCTTCCACCTGCTGTCCATGAGTTGTAATATATAGCTTTATCGCCTCTAATATCTACAAGATCACGACTAGCTGCAAGGTTTTTATCTTTACCGTTTGCAGTAACCTCAATTTCTTCGTTATCCGTAAATCGTTGTGCAGTACTTTTTACAATGGCAAAAGCCTTTGGAAGTATCTCATTCAGAGTGTCTTCTAGTTTATCGTCAATTTTAGATTCAATTTTGTCAATTTCATCATAAAATTCTTCTTTTTGCGAATGATCTCGCGTTTCGTCAGCTTTTTTCTTGAGGGCATCTATTTGATCTTGTTCCTCCTTAATTGATTCGCGAATATGTTTTTTTAATTCGTAAGTCGCATTACGTAGTTCATCGTGACTGAGTTTTTTTATGTTTTCGTATTCAGCTTTAATCTGCTCAACTATAGGCATAACTTCTTTAATGTCCCGAGCTGCTTTGGTACCAAATAATTTGGCTATAAATCCATCTACTAATCCCATTATTTAGATTTTTTTAATTGTCATATTTTGAACCCACAAATTTAATCGAAAAATTCAGCTAAGCCTAATAACAATTAGGATAATAGTTAAAAATAAACGTTAAATTTTCATATGTTTAGAAAAAACCTTGCAATCACTGAGCCAGCTTCTGCTCATATTTTTTCATGGCAAGTCTTAAAGAGGGGTTGTTTACATCAAACTTTTGATTTCCAATCGATGATATAGGTAGGATTCCGGGGGATGTTCCAGTCAAAAATGAAGCCTCAAAATTCACAATATCTTTTACATTAATATTTATTTCGTTTATTGTAAAACCAGCTTCCTTTATAATTTCTATGACAATCTGTCTTGTTATACCCTCTAAAACCATTTCAGCAGGAGGTGTGAAAAATTGATTGTTACGAATAAAAAAGATATTGGATTTACTACCTTCAGAAATATCTCCATTTTGCTCATATATGGCTTCATATATATTATTTGTCTTTATGAAGTCGCCAACTGATTCGCGTAATTTTATGCGTTTTACTTTAGCATTGGGGTTTTCTCTAAGAGCGCTATAGAACATACAGGTTACGCCGTTTTTATATTGTAAATCAGAGGGGTAGGAATGAGGAATGTACTTAATACACCAGCTATTTAAATTATTGACAGTAATTTCAATATTACCAACCTTCTTTTCTGTATTTTCAATTAAAAGAATAATACCATCATGTATTTTTTGAGTATTGGGTACTTGCATACCTGTAAGTGCCGCAGACCTGATTAGTCTATTTATGTGTGCATTAAAGAAAGCAGGTTTCCCATCCACAATTCTTAAAACTTCATAAATGGAATGACCGCTAATAATATGATTATCAGATAATCCTGAAAGTTGCTTCAGTTTCCCGTTGATAATGCATAAATCACTCATTATTTGAGGAATCTAATAGATTATCAATATTCTCTATCATATTTGCTTTCACATCTTTAAGCTCAGGGTATTGCTTTATACGTTTAAACCATTTAGCTTTAAGGAAATACCAATAATTAAGTTGGAATATTTTAATACTTAACACTCCTGTGATAACTGTAGTAAAGAATATCATCATGGCTAAACCTGGAGTGTAACTTGTAAATAAATAAATAAGAATACCGATAAATTCAATTAGAAAAAGAAATATATACATTCCATATCTTACAGAAGTTCTGAATTGAACATCTTTAATTTTTTTATTGACAAACCATACCGGAAGATACCAAAATGGGCCAAAGATAACAAGACCTGGTAAAGCAAGTGGCGAAATTAAAAGACTCAATATAAAATAGAATATATTTTTGCTACAAGGCTTGGAACCAATGATTTCGTGTGGTAAACCTTTCGTTTTCTTCTTTAATATTCCTGCATTCTGAATTATTTCATTCCATTTCTCCGGATTATGTGTCTCAGCACTATTTAGGGCTTGGGCTGTTGTTTTTTGCTTGTTAAATCTTCGTGCCTGTACGCTATTTGTAAATCCAGGTTCTTTTGTTTCAGCATAAACCTCAGCAGCTAAAAGAGACTCATTATAAAAATCTTCTGTTTCAATATGAATGATATGGCTTTTAAGTCTATCGCTAAGTTCTTTTGTAATTTCATTAATTGCTATTTGAGGTTTTTCTTTGTAGCTTTCCATATAAGGTTTAAGCGGGAATGGTTCTCCAAATACAACTGTTAACCTCGAAAAGAATGAATCATATTTACTGTAATCTATTGCTACTGGTACTATTTGAAGATCAATTTCTTCATTACCAGCTATTTCTGATGAAAACGCAATTCTGGCAAATCCTTTTTTGAGGGTGCGTAGTCTTTTTGCGCCAAAGTGATTGCCTTCAGGTAAAATGACTAATGCCCTTTTGTTATTTAAAACTCTAACAGTATGCTCAAACGTTTCCTGATTGTTTTTTAATGAATCGAACCCATCTCTTATCCGATAAATAGGTAATATTTTTAAAAAGTATAATATAGAAGCAATTGCCTTCTTTTTGAAAATATCGCTTCTTGCAAGAAAAACTAATGGTTGTTTAAGTGCGTAACCTACAGCCATTGCATCCATTAAAGCATTTTGATGGTTTGGAGTTAAAATGTGAGGTTTTGCATTGCTTTTATTAGGTTTGTTAATGTAATAAACCTCTCTGTAAAATAAGTCGTGAAGTTTAATGCTGTAATTGTATAAAAGCCAATATGGTAATGTGTTTTTTTCAATATTTTTCTTACCCATAATTCAAAAATTAAGCTTACAAATAAGTTTAAAAAAGTTTACAAAATCAAATATAAATTACTCCGGGATAAGTTTTCTGCGCCACCAATTAGCTAATGTAAGACCTGCTATAATATGCCAAATGCCCCACCATGCAGCTATATAAGCCATTGCACCGACTTCAAGTTCTTGTGGGAAAATTTTGGGATTAAAAATTAAGACCAGCGCTAAACCAGAATTTTGAATTCCTGTTTCAATTGAGATTGTTCTTTGATTAATAGGAGTCAACTTCATTAGTTTTGCGAAATAAAACCCAAGAAAAATAGCTATTAAATTGTGAAAGAATACAATTATAGTAACCCATTCAAAGTGACTTATAAAGTGTGAGAAGTTGTTTGAAAATGCAATGATTATAAAACCAATAAATGCCAATATTGAGAATATTTTAATGGGTTTTATAATCTTTTTAGTGAGTTTAGGAAAGTATTTCGAGAATTGTAACCCAACAATTAGAGGAATACCAAGTATGATGAAAACTGTTATAAACATTTGCATTGGATCAATGGTGAGTGGTCTTACCAGATCTGAATGGTTTTTTGCAAAGTTTATGTAAAGATTTCCATAAAGTGAAAAGTTAAATGGCGTAAGTAATATGGCACCAAGACTTGATATTCCGGTTAAACTTACCGACAATGCTGTGTTTCCTTTGGCTAAATGAGAAATAAAATTTGATATATTTCCACCAGGACAGGACGCAACCATTATCATCCCTAAAGCTACGCCAACCGTTATAAAATCACTTACCAATAAAGTAAATATGAAAGTTAATAATGGTAACAGAACAAATTGTGAAATTACCCCAACAATGGCGCTTTTAGGTTTATTAATGATATTTTTAAACTGCTTAGGATCAATTTCAAGGGCAATACCAAACATAATAAAAGCAAGGACTAAATTCAACACGAAAAGGCCTTCGCTATTAAAGTTTAATTGAAGCTTATCAAGTTGTAGCAATTCTTCACGCATAAATTACCTCCCCGTATAAGTCAAATGCCTCTGCATCTGTAATTTTTACTTTATAGAAGTTCCCAATAGTCAATAGTTTTTCTGAAGTTATAATAACTTCACCATCAACATCAGGTGAGTCATATTCAGTTCTTCCATAATAAACGTTGTCTTCTTGTCTGTCAATTATAACTATGAAAGATTTACCTATTTTATTTTGATTATGCTGGAATGCAACATCATGTTGAATTTCCATAATCTCATCTAGTCTGCGTTGCTTGGTTTCTTCATCTACATTATCCTTTAGCTTTTCAAAAGCAAATGTGTAAGCTTCGTGAGAGTAGGGGAAAGCGCCCATTTTTTCAAACTTAAACTCCTGGATAAAAGAAGAGAGTTCTTGAAAATGCTCTTCTGATTCGCCAGGAAAGCCAACTATTAATGTAGTCCGTATTTCTACACCTTCTACTTTAGACCTTATGTCATTTAAAATCTTTTTAGTTGAAGGTCCATTATGGCCACGGCGCATTGCTTTCAGCACATCACTTGAAATATGTTGAATAGGTATGTCAATATATTTGCAAATTTTAGGGTTGTGATTCATTTCCTCAAACAAATCTTCAGGAATTCCCACTGGATATGCATAATGTAACCTGATCCATTTAATCCCATCAATTTTTGATATTTCCCTAACTAATTCTGTAAGTGTTGGTTTGTGCTTTAAATCCTGTCCATACCATGTTAGATCTTGTGCAATTAAAATGAGTTCCTTTACACCGTTTTGTGCAAGAAAATTAGCTTCTTTGATTAATTCTTCAGGTGAAAATGACTTGTAATCACCAGTAATTATAGGAATAGAGCAAAAGGCACATTTTCTGTGACAGCCTTCTGAAATTTTTAAGTAAGCGTAATGTTTTGGTGTAGAAAGGATCCGCTCGTGGGATAAATCGTGCTTAAACTTACCATTTAAGGCTTCAACAATATCGTTGGCATCATATTTTCCGAACCATGCATTGACCTCAGGAATTTCCTTTTTGAGTTCTTTTGCAAATAGCTGAGTTAAACAACCAAAAACTCCCAAAAATGAATTGGGGTTATCTTTATTTTGATCTGCAATTTCAAGGATAGTTTCAATGGATTCTTGCTGGGCATCATGGATAAATCCACAGGTATTAATCAGGGTTATATCAAATAAATCAGTTTGGTCATAAAGAACATTGTAACCATTAGCCTTTAACTGACGTGCAAGGTGTTCGCTGTCAACAACATTCTTTGAACACCCTAAATTTATGATGTTGATCGTATTCAAATTCCTTTATATTGGAAGATTAGGTAATAAAATAACGTACAAATACTATTCGTTGAATAATGAGTCGACAAATTCAACTTTATTGAAAATTTGGAGATCTTCCATTTTTTCACCAATTCCAATGTATTTAACAGGAATTTGTAATTGATCTGAAATGCCGATCACCACACCACCTTTGGCTGTGCCATCTAGTTTTGTAATAGCCATGGAAGTTATTTCAGTAGCTTTTGTAAACTGTTTGGCTTGTTCAAAAGCATTTTGGCCTGTAGAGCCATCCAGTATGAGTAATACTTCGTGGGGCGCATCTGGAATAACTTTTTGCATTACACGCTTGATCTTAGTTAACTCATTAATTAGATTAACTTTATTGTGCAGTCTTCCAGCTGTATCAATAATAACCACATCAGCTTTTTTACTAACTGCCGAAGCTACAGTATCATATGCTACAGAAGCAGGGTCAGAGCCCATTTTTTGTTTAATCAATGGTACATCCACACGTTGACTCCATATTTCTAACTGATCGATAGCAGCTGCGCGAAATGTATAGGCGGCGCCTATTATAACATTTTTGCCAGCTTGTTTGTATTTGTGGGCTATCTTACCAATAGTGGTTGTTTTACCAACACCATTCACTCCAACAACCATCACAACATAGGGTTTTTTGTTCTCAGGAATATCCCATGTAGTATCTTCGCTATTCTCGGCTTGGGTGAGCAGCTCGGTTATTTCTTCTCTTAGTATTGAGTTAAGTTCAGATGTACTTGTATATTTATCTTTGGCAACTCTATTTTCAATTCTTTCAATAATTTTTATGGTTGTATTAACACCAACATCAGAAGCAATAAGTACTTCTTCTAAATCATCTAATACTTCTTCGTCAACTTTTGACTTTCCGACAACAGCTCTTGTAAGTTTCTGAAAAACACTTTGTTTTGTTTTAGATAAGCCTTTGTCGAGGTTTTGCTTTTTATCTTTTGAAAATATTCCCATTGTTGTATGTTTAAGCCCTGCAATTTAGTAATATTTGGCATAAAAAAAAAGGTCTGCACTGTGCGTGAGACCTTTTATTGAATATCTTAAATATCACTATTTCTTTGCAAAGAAATCTTTTACGTGATCATTATTTACAATACCTTCTTTGAATTGATATGCACCTGTTGTAGGTGATTTTACCATTTTTATAACTTTGGCGAATTCTTTACCTGTACCTGTTTTTAAGGTCGCTACTACTTTCTTTGCCATATCTTAATTATTTGATTTCGCGGTGAAGTGTTACTTTTTTAAGAATTGGATTGTATTTCTTTAATTCAATTCTGTTTGGTGAGTTCTTTCTATTTTTAGTAGTAATGTAACGAGAAGTTCCCGGTTTACCACTTTCCTTGTGTTCAGTACATTCTAGAATTACCTGAACGCGATTTCCTTTCTTCTTTGCCATGACTAACCTTCAATTAAAATTTTGTAATGTATCCTTTTTCTTTAGCTTCTTTCAAGGCTACAGATAGTCCTTTTTTGTTAATTATACGCAATCCGTTTGCTGATACGCGTAATGTTACCCATCTCTCTTCTTCAGGATGATAGAAGCGTTTCTTCAATAAGTTGGGATAAAATCTTCTTTTGGTCTTCGCATTTGAGTGAGACACGTGGTTCCCAACCATTGGTCTTTTCCCTGTAATCTGACAAACTCTCGACATCGTTCTATAATTTTTTATTCTTTTCTTAAATCGGTGTGCAAATGTCAGGATAATAAATGAATTAATCAAATAATTTATTAAAAAAATATCCTAAAACAGTGAAAAAAATGAAATTAACCCATTTTTTTGATCCTTTTTATCATCTCGTACATGGCTAAAGTAGCTGATCTTTCCATGATAACTGTGCGATTATGGGTAAACATGAAATGTATAGCATCTACTTCGCCATTGATATAAATCCCTATCCATACCGTTCCTACTGGTTTTTCAGTAGTACCCCCAGTCGGTCCGGCAATTCCAGTGGTTGAAATACCTATATCTGTGTTAAATTGACTAGCCACATTTTTAGCCATCTCCATGGCTGTTTCTTTACTTACAGCTCCATGCTGCTTTAAAGTTTCATTTTTTACATTCAGTAATCTGTGTTTAGCTTCATTGCTATAAGCAGTTATGCTGCCTTGAAAATAATTTGATGCACCTGCTACACTTACAATTCTTTGAGACAATAGGCCTCCAGTGCAACTTTCTGCCACAGCTATGCTGTAACCCTTATCAGATAGCAATTTACCAATTGTGTGTTCTACTTTTTCTTTACCTTCTGCAATGATGCTATCTCCAATGATACTACGTAACTTATCTATTTGATTATTAATGTCTTTATTGTTATTTGATAAGCTAGAGAGTCTTAGTCGGATTACACCAGGAGAGGGTAAGTATGCTAACTCTATTGAATCTGGGATGTTTGATTCCCAGTCACTTAGCTTGTTAGCTAATTCACTTTCCGGGTATCCTATAACATGCAAAGTACGGTACTTATTTGGTCTAATTTCAAATCTTTTTTCTAACTCTTTTATAATTTGATTTTCGAAAAGATGTTTCATCTCAAATGGCACTCCAGGCATCGAAATAGTTATGCAGTTATTGTGGTTAAATAGTTGACCTGGAGCAGTCCCAATAGCATTACGAAGTACAGTGCTGACATCAGATACCATTGCCTGCGCGCGGTTATTGTCTGATAATTGTAAATAGCCTCTTCGTTTTGCAATAAAACTTTTAATGTCATCTAATACATTCTCATTCATGATCATTTTACCACCAAAAAAATCATTTAGCGCTTCTTTTGTACGATCATCATTTGTAGGTCCTAATCCTCCAGTAACTAAAATTAAGTCGTTCTTAATGGTTAATTCAGCAAGTGTTTGTTCAATTTGAGCGGGCTGATCACTAATACTTCTTATTTCTGTAATTTTGAATCCGAGATGAAATAGTTTATCTGCCAGCCAAGCTGAATTGCTATCTATAATCTGACCAATTAGGATTTCATCTCCTATAGTTACTATAGAGGCTCTATAAGGATTCATTTTCTTTTTAATTTTAATATTCTACGTTTATAGTTTTTTGGTTGATTGATTGGGAAAACTCCATATTGTACTTTTCGTAAATCTTCAACCGTATAAAAAGCAGTGGGGTTGCTATTTTGTATAATTTGCTGCGCTTCCTGTAGTCTTTTCCTTTTAAGAATAATATAAATAACATTCACTTTTGAGAATTTCCCTTTTGCATCAATCTCTGTTACTCCATATCCTTGGGCGTACAGGCTGTTAACAAGATCAGTAGTGTTATTTTGTGTAATTACTCTTATAACTAATGTGCCCATCGCGAGCTTTTCTTCAATCATCATACCTATGAGGTTGCCAGAAGCAAACCCGGCAGCATAGGCAATATAGCAAACCCAATTGTTGAGGTTTTGCATAATTTCACCAATGGCCAGAATCCAAATTAATACTTCAAAAAAGCCCAGAATTGGAGCTAAATATTTATTCCCTCGTGATACTACTATTATACGAATAGTGCCAATACTCACATCGACAATGCGAGCGAAAAAAATTAGGGCTGGTAAAATGACATAACTATACCAATCAAAATCAATAGGTAGTATCGTACCAATTACTGCGTTTGTCATATTTTAAGTCTTGTAAGATAGATGATTTAACACCAATAGTAAATGAGTAGCTTTGAAGTCTTCCAAATGGTATCCATCTGAAGCTCATAACCCAGCAATGCAGGTCGCGTGTGATATTAAATGATGTTGCAGACATTTTATGGTTCTCAAAATCATATCCTGTTCTGAAACCAATTTTCCAAAATTTAGTAACACTGAAATTACCATTTAAAGATACAGTTTGAGTGACAGATTTTACGTCAGATGGTTTAGAATATCCCCAGGTATAGTCAAGATTAAATCTCCATGGTATATCAAAATAATCATAATAATCGTATTGACTGGATTGAGTTTCTTCCTTTTCTTCCTCGCTTTCAAATAGCTTTGAATCAATACTAAAACCTACTGTAAGACGTGCACTTGTAATCCGACCAAGTTTTCCATCAACATTAAACTGAAATTCATTAACTTTTTTAAATGTAATAGGGTTTAATGCATAAGGGTCCAGAGTGGCACTTGCATTAATATTTACTTTTTGGAAAAGATTAGTGGACGCACGCATGGCGATTGGGTTCCAATTAAGAGAATCTGCAGCAATGTTGTAGCTGGTATTAAAGCTAAGTTGTTTTAATAGGTCAATCTTTTTTGTTTGCGAAACAGTATCTTTTGGGGTTTTAATTTTCATTCCTACCTGGTTGTTCAAACTAAAAGTAACAGCACCTGATTTTGGTCCCCCTGGTACTCCATATATTCCGTTTTCGTAGTAGCTGTAGGTAGAATTGGGATCACCATCAACATAATCATAATAACCATAACGATCTAATGAAAAGTTGGGTTTGTAACTATAACCTACTGATGGGGTATGGACCATTCTGATGACTTCAATAGGCATGAAAGGTTTAAAACGAAACATCCCATATACTGTTGTGTTAACTTGTGCTCCAACATTATAGTCATAAACACGATTAAATCCGGTAATTGTGTCTGTGAGTGTTCTGCCAACATCAATAGTTTCTCCATTTACAAATGCATCATCAACATATTGCTTGCGAATAGAACTAAAATACCATCGCTCAGTATAATTGGCTGAAGGCGAAAAATTAAAGAATTTCAGGAATTTTGCTGAAGTTGAAACACCAACATCATGTTTAACGCCAAATCTAAACTGGTCAACCACATCAGACTTGAAAAGATCATCTTCATGAACAGAAAATGAGTTCTCAAACCTTGATTTATATGTAATTCCGATTTTACTAATAATGTTAGGTTTTCTGTTTGATTTTTTTGATTCAAAAGGAGTTATCCTTTTCATGTTAAGGTTTAAACTTGTAAGTGTCATTGTTACCGAACTGTCTCGGGTATTTAATGTATGGCGCAGTTGTGCATTAAATGAAAAGGGTGTTCCCGGTAAATTGTGACTATAGTTGATAGAACTGTTTACTGTACTTTCAAGATAACTATCAATGTTATTAGCGTATTTGTTAGCTGAAGTTGATTTCAGGTTTACATTTGCTGAAAAATTACTATTTGGTCTTGCTTTGGGGTCTTGCCTATGCTGCCATTGGATAGTGTAGGCAGAAGTGTTTACATAATCATCCAATCCGCGTTCACTCTCAATGATTTTTTCATACATAAGTCTTACATTACCTCCAAATCTGTATCGTTTTTTATATCGAGACATTACACTTCCTCTAAAAGAACCATAAGAATATATACTTCCTAATACTTTAAGATCCATATAATCATTTAGTGCCCAGTAATAACCAAGATCCTCTAGAGAAAAACCTCTTCTTTCTGACTCCCCATAGCTGGGTATAATAAGACCAGATGTTTGCTCTTTTGTAAATGGGAAAAACCCGAATGGTATGGCCAGGGGAGTTGGAACATCCTTAATTACTAAGTAAAGAGGTCCAGATACAATTTTATCATCTTGTATAACCCTGGCTTTGCTCATAGCAATATAATAATGTGGGTGTTCATGGTCGCATGTAGTGTATTTCCCAGCTTTAAGATCGATAATATTTTCACTGTGCTTTTTTGTACGCATGCTATGCAAATAGCCTCCGTCTTGTTCTGTAATTACATCCGTAATTATTCCTTTCTGGGTTTTGAAATTATATCTCAGCTCTTTTGATTCATATACTTCCTGACCTTCTTTAAAAATTGGAAATCCTTCAACGAAACCAGTTGAATCAGTTATTCCACGTGCGAATAATTCATTTTTAGAGAAATCAATTTCAATATGTGCTGCCGTAAGCTCTATATCTTCATACAATACTTTTGCGTTCCCTTTTAAAATAATTCTACGTTCATTCATGAAAGAAATGATTGTATCAAAAGAAGCGTATTCAACTTTACTTGCAAGTAGTGGTTTATTTTCTGTCGTACTTTGCGGCTTGGTTGCGATTGTACTGCTATCAAAAACAGGGGTGTTGTTTTTTGTCGAAATCTTTGTAGAATCAACAATAGTAGTATCAGTTTGCGACATGACGGGGCATGAGGCTACAAGAACCAATAACTTGAAAATAATGATATATCGAATAAAATGTTTGGACACTAATTTCTTATTCCGTGTGTTTATACTATTTTTACACCATAAATAGTGCATAATTTTTGCGGTTCAAAACTAATTAAAATCTTTTATTCTATTATGCTTCAAATAAAGAAGATTTCAGTATTACTTTTAACAATAGTCTTTATTGGCTGTTGTTCAAATATTTTTGCTTCTGGTGACGAAGATAAATATGTGGTTGTTTTAGATGCTGGTCATGGGGGAAAAGATAGTGGTGCACGGGGAAGCATTTCAATGGAAAAAGAGATTGTCCTTGAGGTTACTAGGCAAGTTGGAGAGTACCTTAATAAGCACATGAAAAAAGTTGATGTCATATATACTCGTAATGATGATACCTTTCTAAAACTCTATGAACGTGCAAATATTGCTAATGAAAAAGAAGCAGATCTTTTTGTTTCAATTCATGCCAATGCTTCACCAAGTAAAAATTCACGAGGGACAGAGACTTTTGTAATGGGATTACATAAAACAGACGGTAACCTGGCAGTTGCTCAAAAAGAAAACTCTGTTGTGGCACTCGAGGAAGATTATTCAGAACAGTATGAAGGCTATGATCCTCATAGCCCTGAGTCTTATATTATATTTTCTTTAATGACCAATGCACATTTAGACCAAAGTTTAAAAGCTGCTGAATTGGTTCAAAAAGAGTTTAGAGAAAGAGCCCGAAGAAAAGATAGAGGAGTAAAACAAGCTGGGTTTCTTGTGTTATGGAAAACTACAATGCCAAGCATATTAATTGAGATAGGATTTATTTCTAACAGACAAGAAGAGACTTATCTAAATTCTGATCAGGGCAAGGATTATATAGCATCTGCTATTTTTAGAGCTATACGTGCTTATTTTGAAGATCTGGAAGCAAATGAGGCTGAGGATGTTGAGTATGATAGTGAGAACAAACCGGAGGATGTAAATCAAGCATCCGAAGTGATAAATGATATAGTATTTAAAGTACAATTGACCGCTTCTAGTAAAAAATCTGATGTTAATAAATCTCCATTTGATAATTTAGGAGGTTCAGTTGAGATTCAGAAGATTGGTAAATTTTATAAATATTATTTAGGTAATACCAAAACCTATCAGGAAGCAAAAGAGCTTCAGAATCAATGTCGTGAAGCATTTCCAGACTCTTTTATAGTCGCTTTTGAGGGAGAAAACCCTTTGTCTTTACAGAAAGCAATTGATCTAACTAAGTGAATCGCCAGCAAGTTCACATCGTAATTTGAATCTATTTTTTTAACTTGCAAGCACATCAATTATTCTATTTATGAATAAATACAAATATATACTTATAGGATTCCTGGTTACTATTACAGTAGGGATTTTCATTTTTGGCCTCAATTATTTAAAAGGTAAAAATTACTTTGTTGAGGAAGATACTTATTATGTAGTATATGATAGGATAGAAGGATTGACAAACTCAAGTCCTGTATTATTGAATGGATATAGTATTGGACAAGTGCGTAATATTCGCTTTTTTGATATTAAAAAAGGGAACTTAATAGTTGAGTTTGTAGTTAAAAAAGATATTCATATTCCAAAAGAATCCATAGCACGCATTTTTAGCCAGGATTTGATGGGTACAAAAGCCATCGATCTTATTTATTCAAAGAAAGACGGATATGCAATGCCCGGTGATACATTAATACCTGAAACTGAAGAAAGTTTAAAAGAGCAGGTAAGTATCGAAATGCTTCCTCTTAAAAACAAAGCTGAAGATCTATTAAAAGAGATGGAGAACGCCATTAAGATTATCAACATGATTTTTAATGAGCGTACCAGAAATAATCTTCAAAGAATTATTGAAGAACTTAATTATACAGCTAAACATTTGCGATCAAGTACTGCAAGCGTTGATAGTTTGCTTATTAAAGAACGGTATCGAATACATAGATTAATAGGCAATTTGGAGTCCATTACGGCTAACTTTAAAAGTAATAATGAGAATGTATCATTACTAATTGGAAACCTTACAAAGTTAACTGATTCACTTAATCAAGTTGATTTTAAAGGAACGGCAAGTCGCGTAGATAGCTCATTGCTTGCATTTAATGAGATATTAAATCAAATTGAAAATGAAGAAGGTACACTAGGGCAGTTAATTTATGATGACTCCTTATATAATACTTTAAATAGAAGTACTGATTATATAGGTAATTTAGCACAGGATTTACGAGTGAATCCAAAACGATACCTGCACTTTTCTGTATTTGATTTAGGTAGAACTATGTATGTGCTTGACCAGGATAAAATGAAAAAACAAGCAGATAAGCGAGACGGTGTTTATTATGTGCTTTTAACAGAAAGTGAAACTCCAATACCTTTAGATACTTTTACTAAAATTGAAAATGTTGAACAAAGAGTGCATAATGAAAAATATCTTTATACTGTGGGCGGTTATTATAAAAAACGTAAAGCTCAGAAGTTTTTTAATAAAGTATTAAAGAATTATCCTGAAGCAAAATTAGTCTACTTTAATAAAGGTCAGTATGTTAATGTTGAATAGCAAGTTTTTTATATAAGATATAATTGTCCTTAATATTCTATTAACATTTTTTTAACATTCCCCTAAACTCTTTAGTCATCAGTAGTTAAAATTTCACGTCTGCGTAATAATTTGATTTACAGTTAGTTGGCTTGAATATTTTTTTTTGATTTTTAAAGTGTTGAAAATAAAAATGATATCATTTAATTCAGAAATGCAAGCGATATTTTATTTTTTTTTAACTTTTTTTTTCACCATCTTAGATTTCGCAAAAAAGCAAAATCATTTTTTTATAAATTGTTAGGAATAAGGTTGCTATGGATCACAAATTAGCATGGGATCAATGTCTCTCAGTAATTAAGGACAACATACCTGATAGAAGTTTCCGAACTTGGTTTACGCCAATTAGGCCAATCAAGCTCGAAGAAAGAGTTTTAACTATCGAGGTACCTACATCTTTCTTTTATGAGTATTTGGAAGAGCATTTTATTGATATTCTTCGAAAGACTTTAAATAAAGTAATAGGAGAAGGAGCTAAGCTTGAGTATAGTATTATTGTGCATAATAATACGCATAACTCTAAACCATATACATTAAAAATTCCAACGCAAAATAAAGGTAATCTATCAAATAGACCTGTCTCAATTCCTATGGGGCAAACGCAACAAGCAACCATTAAAAATCCTTTTGTAATACCCGGAATTCAGAAGCTGAATATTGATCCACAGCTGAATAATGAATATAGCTTCGATAACTTTATTGAAGGTGAGTGTAATAGATTGGCTCGTTCAGCAGGTTTTGCTATTGCTCAAAATCCCGGAAAAACGGCTTTTAATCCATTATTCATATATGGTGCTTCTGGTTTAGGAAAAACTCATTTGGCTCATGCCATAGGAATTGAAGTTAAGGAGCGATTTCCAGAAAAAACTGTTTTATATGTAAGTGCTAATAAATTTGAGCGTCAATATGCTGATGCTGCTAGAAATAATGAAAGAAATGACTTTGTTCATTTCTATCAAATGATTGATGTATTAATTATTGATGATGTGCAGCACTTAGCAGCAAAACCTGGTACACAAGATGTGTTTTTTCATATCTTTAATCATTTGCATCAATCAGGGAAGCAATTAATTCTTACTTCAGATAAACCCCCAGTTGAATTAGAAGGGCTAGAGCAAAGATTGCTTTCTCGCTTTAAATGGGGGTTGAGTGCCGATCTACAAGTACCAGATTTTGATACTCGTAAGGCTATCCTGAAAAAAATGGCCTATAAAGATGGAATCGAGTTAAGTGAAGATATAATTAATTATGTAGCAGGTAATATCAATACAAATGTAAGAGAAATAGAGGGGGCTTTGGTTTCACTTCTAGCTCAATCTACATTAAACAAGAAAGAAATTACTATTGATTTAGCTAAAAGTCTTATTGATAAGCTTGTTTCAAATACAAAGAAGGAAATAACACTGGATTTAATTCAGCAAACTGTATCTAGCTATTTTAATATGCCATTGGAGCAATTAAATAGTAAAACCAGAAAAAGAGAGATTGTACAGGCACGTCAAATTGCAATGTACTTTGCAAAACATAAGACAAAATCCTCATTATCAACAATTGGGGCTCGTATTGGAGGGAAAGATCATGCTACCGTTTTGCATGCTTGTAAAACGGTAAAAAACCTATTGGATACTGATAAAAGATTCAAAGTTTATGTAGATGACATTGAAAAAATGCTCGAAGGATAATTTAAGTAATAAGAAATATCAAAAGCTATCAATTTGGAATAAAATCCAATTGGTAGCTTTTCTCGTTTTTGACCAAACACTTTAGGTTAAATGATGTTTCTAAAGTGAATTGTCGAATTAAATTTTGAAAAACTGACATAAATCAACATTTTTGTACGATTAAAAATAATTGAATGGGAATAATAATAAAAACCCCCGAGCAAATAGAGGGAATCAGAAGAAGTAGTCAATTGGCAGCCCAATGTCTTGACTTTATAGAGCCTTATGTTAAACCGGGTGTAACTACTGAGTATTTAGACGATTTAATTGAAAAACACATACGAGAAAATGGGGCTACACCAGCACCATTAAATTATCATGGATTCCCCAAAGCTACATGTATTTCACCTAATAATGTAGTATGTCATGGTATTCCAAGCAAAAAGATAGTTTTAAAAGATGGTGACATCATTAATGTAGATGTAACTACAATTCTAGATGGATACTATGGTGATACCAGTAGAATGTTTGAAGTAGGAGAGATCAGTGATAAAGCTGCCAACTTAATTGATACTACAAAGCATTGCCTTGACCTTGGTATTCAGCAAGTAAAGCCTGGAAACAAATTTGGTAATATCGGTTATGTGATCTCAAGATATGCTCAAAGTAAAGGCTATAGTGTGGTTTATGAATTTTGTGGGCATGGTGTCGGACTTGAGTTTCATGAAGAACCGCAGGTTGAGCATATTTCAAGGCGTAACTCAGGAGCTACTATGAAGCCGGGTATGATTTTTACTATTGAACCCATGATTAATCTTGGTAAAGCCAAAGTTAAAGTCGATAAAAACGATGGTTGGACAGCTCGCACTGCAGATGATGAACTTTCGGCTCAATTTGAACATACCATTTTAGTAACTGAAGATGGATTTGAAGTTTTAACCGATATACATAACGAATACTAAAAGAAATTAATTTAAATTATACTCATTATGAAATTATTAGAAGGAAAAACAGCTATTGTTACCGGTGCATCAAGAGGTATTGGTAAAGCCATTGCAGTACAGTTTGCAAAACATGGAGCAAACGTAGCAGCTACAGACCTCAAGTATGACGAGAATGCAGAGTTGCTTGAAAAAGAACTAACTGCAATGGGTGTTAAATGTAAATTATATGCTTCTGATGCAAGTAATTTCGAAGGATGCCAAACGTTGGCAGATGAGGTAGTAAAAGATTTTGGCTCTATTGATATTTTGATTAATAATGCCGGAATTACCAAAGACAATCTTTTAATGAGAATGACTGAAGGCGATTGGGATGCTGTTATAAATATCAACCTTAAATCAGCTTTCAATATGACTAAAGCTGTACAGCGTACAATGCTTAAGCAACGCAAAGGCTCTATTGTTAATATGAGTTCAGTTGTTGGTGTTTCTGGTAATGCCGGACAGGCAAACTACAGTGCTAGTAAAGCTGGAATGATTGGTTTTACTAAGTCTGTTGCCAAAGAACTAGGTTCTAGAAATATTCGAGTAAATGCTATTGCACCTGGATTTATTATTACAGAAATGACAGGTAAATTATCTGATGAAGTTGTTAAAGGATGGGCAGAGCAAATTCCACTAAAACGTGGTGGTGAGCCTTCAGAAGTTGCGGATGTAGCTCTTTTCCTTGCCTCAGACTTATCATCATATGTAAGTGGTCAGGTAATTAATGTTTGTGGAGCTATGAATACGTAATTATTTCCTTAAAATATTACTTTCGATAACCGGCATACTGTGCCGGTTATTTTGTATATTCACGTTTCATTTTACTCTCTGAAATTAAAGGCTATGTACACATCAGGTGCTTATTTTATATTGAGTATTATTATTGCTTTAACTATATCATTTGCAATAACTTATCTTATTTATAAAAGAAAAAGGAGCGAGAAGAATAGCAATTTGCAAAAATGGCTATTTGGAATCCGTTGGTTAGCCGTTGCTCTTGTTATATTAGTGCTTTTTAATCCTTCTATTGAAATTACTTCAACATCTGAGCAAAAGCCTTTATTGTATTTTCTCGAAGACAATTCTGCATCAATAGAAAACCTCACTGATTCTTCCGAATTATTATATTTTCAAAAAGAACTGTCTGATGTGAAAAAACAGCTTAATACTAAGTATAATATAAAAACATTGTATTTTGATGGTGATGTTTATGATACCGTAAATACAAAATATAAAGGTGCTGTAACTGATATTGGAAGAGCATTAAATGCGGTTCTTCAAAGCAAAGATCAAACTGTTAATGATGTAGTATTGGTTTCAGATGGTAATTATAACCAGGGAGAAAATCCTATATTTCTCTCCAATGTTTTACCATATAGATTATATGCTATAGCATTGGGTGATACAGTTTCAAAACTCTCTGTGTATTTTCAAAATTTATATAACAATCATATAGGTTATACCAATGAGCAAATTCCGGTAGAAGCCAATATTCGGTATGAGAAGTTGCCAAAAGATACAGTTGTAAATGTACAGGTCTTGTCTGGTAATAAGGTTCTTAAAGCAAGTCAGGTAAAGCTACTTAAGGGAACTAGACGAACCAATTTTAATACGCATTTTAATTCGAAAGCAAAAGGAATTCAAAAATTCACAATAAGAATAGAAAGTATAAATGAATCTGCTCGTTCCTTTTATATTGATGTGAAAGAACAGAAACAAAAAGTATTAATCCTTTATCATTCAGTTCATCCTGATATTGGATTGATTAAAAGGGCATTAAGTCAGAGCAATAGGTTTGAACCTGTTATGATCCAAGCTAATGAATTTAAGCAACAGATATCTGATTATAGTTTAATTATCTTACATCAAATCCCTTCAGGGCAATTTGCAGAGGATAGGTGGTTTGCAGAGGCAATGACATTGCAAATTCCAACTTGGGTAATATTAGGCGCTCAAACAGATCTGTCTACATTTAATCAAGGTCAAAATGCGCTACAATTGACAAATTTCAATGGACAATATGATGAAGCCGGAATCTATTTTAATAATAGCTTTACATGGTTCAATACGGAATTTACCGATAATTTTGATGCGCTATCCTGGCCTCCGCTTAGAGTGCCTTTTGCAACCTATGAATTCAAAAAAGGTACAAGTTTATTTAATCAATCATTAATGGGTATTAATAGCGATAGACCAGCCTGGTTATTTGTTGATCAGCCATATAGGTATGCTATTTTAACAGGTACAGGTATTTGGAAATGGGGTATTTATGATTATAGAATAAGTGGAAATCATAATAGGTTATATGATTTGATATATAAAACCGTTCGGTTTCTATCACTTAATAAGCCAAAAAAGCGATTGCAACTCCATGTGGAGCCCATCTACGAATCAGTTGAGCCGATTGAAATAGAGGCTGTATGGTATAATAAAAACTATCAGCAGGATAATAGTTTGTCTGGTAATATTACGCTAAAAGACTCTGCAAATAAGGAGTATATTTTTGCCTTTGTACCATTTAAAAACAAATATAAAATTCAAGCAGGATTGTTGCCTGCTGGTAAATATATATACAAAGCTTCTGTGAAATCTGATGAAGAAGTCTTTTCAGATGAAGGTCAATTTGTTGTTAGCGAAAAGGATTTGGAGAAAAATAATTATAACGCAAATACGGATCTATTGAGAAAGGTAGCAGGTAAAGAGCAATTTATTTACTATAAGGATGTTAAGAGACTGGTTTCATTATTAGATAAGGGAGATTCTCAACAAATAATTATAAAAACAGATACTAAATTAGCTGATTTAATAGACGAAAAACTATTACTGTTTATAATTATTGTGCTATTTGCAATTGAATGGGCAATAAGGAAATATAATGGTCAGTTATAATCAAATATGCAATGTGTTTGCACTATTCTTTGCTAAATTTGTTCTAATGGTAGAGTAAATAAAAATTCTGTTATGAAAGTTATTAATCTTGCGGTCGTATTATTAATTGGTGTCATGATGATAGGTTGTGCATCAATAGGTAAAATACAAATAGAGGTGCTTCGTGCACCTGTGGATTCGCTAAGTCTTGCTAATCAAAATATTAGTATTTCAAATGGCTTTTTGCAAAGGAATGTAAAAGACAAAAAAGAATTTAAAAATTTGGTGAAGTACGATAAGTATAGACTAGATAGTTTGATTAGTGTTGAATCTGTTTTGGCTCTTAGACAAATTCTAATGGATGCAGGAAGCGTTAATATTGGAGCGGTAGATAGCATTGGTCAAATGAAAGTTGGGGGGAACTATGTGAGTATTGATAAGGTTAATATCCGATCCGAAGTTGAAACGGAACCTATGTATGTGCATAGCAGAGGAGCGTATTATGCTTCTGTAAGAGTGCCATATGAAATAATGTGGAATATATATACAATTGATGGGCAGGTGTATACAAAAGATTTTAATGATACATTATGGGCAGAAGGTTATGCTTATTCTTTTGATAAATTAGCAGATCTTGTTCAGTTCGACAACGTAATAGAATATATTATTTCCAAAACAACTTTCGATTTTGCCCGAAAAATTTCTCCGGTTTGGGAAGAGACTACTCGGTATTATTATAGAAGCAGTAATAACGATTTCTTAAGAGCTGCTTATTTTATGGATAATAAGCAGTATGATGAAGCAGCATTGATCTGGCAGAAATATTCAGAGAATCCAAAAGGTAGTCTGGCAGCTAAGGCTTATCTAAATCTTGCAGTTTACCATGAGCTGAAAGGGGATTTGAATGAGGCTATTATATTTAGTCAAAAGTCAGCTGAATTGAAGGATGAGTTGGCAGGAAAATATTTAAAAGTATTGCAACAA
>PKTE01000103.1 GCA_002869335.1 Salinivirgaceae bacterium
ATCTTATACTGTTCGTAATATAGGTTGGTCTGTTGATGAGGGAGGCGGAAATCAAATTTGGGGTTCATTTGGAGATCAAATTGATGTGGCTTCAGGACTTGTTGCAGGCACCTATAATGTTAAAATTCTTTTTAGTATTAGCGGAACAGGAACACCTGGAACTACTGAAGACGGTCCTTATGTAGCCTCTTTTGAAATTCCTTCCGTAAGCAGTGCGGCAGAAATCACAGCTTTTTCTGTACCAGAGGAAGTTGTTGCAGCCAACATTAGTAGTGCTAATGGTACAATTGAAATTGGCGTGCTTGATGGTACAGATGTAACGGCGCTGGTTCCTACTATTGTGGTTTCCGATGGTGCAACAGTTGATCCAGCTAGTGGAGTTGCACAAAACTTTTCAAGTGATGTTACATATGTGGTTACAGCTGAAGATAACACAACCACTAAAACATGGACTGTATCCGTTGCTTTTTATACTCCAAATTATGGAATTAGAGATGATGGAGGTGTAAATTTACCTACCTTATCATATCTGCATACAGGCATTACAGAAGCTGTCACAGAACAAGGTGCTGATTTTAATGGTAACGATTTTGGTGAAGTAAGTACCTTTAGTTTTACAGGTGCTGCTATTAAAATATGGAAATCAGGCTCTGGCGATGTCTATAACACGCATTTTAATTATAAAGTCTGGGCTGATGGTGATGCTGAACCTACTGATTACATTACACATGATGTGGGTTGGACTGCAAATGATAGTACAGGCTATCAAACATGGGCAGGATTTGGTTCTCCCCTGGATATTAGTAATGGATTGGATGCCGGTGTGTATAATATAAAAGTATTGTTTTCAATAAGCGGTACCGGAGTTCCAGGAATATCTGAAGATGGACCATATTTGGCAACATTTGAAATACCGGGTATTAGCAGTGCTGCAGAAATTGTTTCCTTTGATTTAATTGAGCAAGTAGAATCTGCAATAATCAATAGTCAAGATGGTACAGTGGATATAACTGTTTATCCAGGAACAGATGTGACCAATTTAATACCTACAATTGTGGCTTCTGATGGAGCAACAATTGATCCTTTAAGTGGTGTTGCTCAGGATTTTAGTAGTCCTGTTTCTTACACTGTTACGGCTGAAGACCAGTCTACAACAAAAGACTGGACAGTAACTGTAACTGTTGCTGAACCCAATTATGGCCTCAGAGATGATGAGGGTGTTATTTTACCAGATTTAACTTATTGGTATACAGGCTTGGCCGAGGATAGTACAGCTCAAGGTGCTGATTTTGATGGGCAAGCATTAGGAGCAATAGATGCTTATTTTCTCAAAGGCGCGACTATAAAGACTTGGAAAACAGGAGATGGTGACGTAACAGGAGCTCAGTTAAACTATAAGGTTTGGTCAGTTGATAGTGTAGAGCCTGCTGCTTATTCTGTACGAAATGTAAACTGGACATCCGATGATGGTGATGGAAATCAAACATGGTCAGATTTTGGCGATGTAATTGATATCACATCGGGATTGGAACCTGGCGATTATAATGTAAAAATTCTTTTTAGTATTTCCGGTACCGGAATTCCCGGCATTACTGAAGATGGACCATATTCACAAACATTTACCCTTGAAACATCCAGTAATGTGGCACAAATAGATGCACAATATGTTTCGTGTGGTGTAAATGATGCTCAGCAAAGTTTTAGTGCCTCAATGTTTGATGGATTAGATTTTGGAGAAGTGACACCAACATCTGGATTATGGTTGTACGGAGGTGGATTGCAAACATTTGAATCCGGCGATTATAATTTTATAAGTGCAAAAATGTATTATAGAGTATATGAATCAAATGGAAACCCCAATGAATTTGATTATGTTGAACTTCCATTTGTGGAAGAATTACCAACGCCCGGAGAAGAGGTTTGGGAAACATTGACACAAGATATTGATTTATCAACAGGGTTAACAAACGGTGATTATTACTTCGAAGTCTATTTTGAAGCCCGTTATACAACTTTTGAAGGGGGTGATACTATTACCATTATAAAAGATAATGCTGGAAGTAATTATGTGGCATTATTTAATTTTAACGACGGTACAGGTATTACAAATAACGAAACTTATAATCTAACTGTTTATCCTAATCCAGCCAGAAATATGGTAAATGTAAATTGGGTTAATTCTGGTGATTTTTCTGAGATTTATATTTACTCCTCTGATGGCAAAGTGGTGTCTCAAGTGTCAGTAAATGGGTTGAGCATGGTTGAGATTCCTGTATCTCATTTAGTTCCGGGACTATATTTAATACAGATGAATGGCGAATTGATGCAAAAATCCAGAAGAATATTGATTGAATAATAAATGAAGACTAAAAATATGAGGAAATTATTGAGCTTGTTGAGTATTTGGTTGGTTGTTGCAATAACTATCGTAAATGCTCAACCTCGAAATTGGTTTGGCGATATAACAACATCGGATAATGCGTTATTTGAAAATGCAACAATGCAATTAAGGGGTAGCGTTGCAGCTACAAATCCCATGCAGGCGCAGATTACAAAATCAAATGCTAAGTTTTTGTTTACCACTTCACCCAATGTCTATAATCCTAAATGGGTGGGAAGTACGACCAATTATTCACGAACAGTAAATAACAGACTTACAGGTGCTTATGCTGCTTTTTATTTTACTTCTGGAGATTGGGATCACGATATGGAAGTTCCTGTCGTTCAAGGACGATATTATACTTTTATATCTGGGCAAATAGAAGATGACAATAATGATATTGCTATTTTAGAAACAAGTTACTTCCCAAATAAAGTAGAAAGCGTGCAGCAAGATCCTTTTATAGTATCAGCTGATGAGGCAGTTGAGGTAACTGTTGAGCTGACCGGATTCTTGAATATGAATGAATATGGTTGGCTAGAATATTCTACAGATGAGTGGGTTACTTCTGATATGATTGAATTAAGTCATTTAAGTGGTAGCTTTTATACTGCTACAATTCCTGGTACTCCCGATCAAACAGATGTGCAATATCGCATACGAACAACAATTGAAGCAGGATTTGATGTAGCCGATGTGGACTATCTTACATTGCGACTCGATGATAATTATGGAAATTACTATAGTTATGTATCTGGTTATGTGGTGGAATGTGGCTCGCAAGCAGGTGTTGTAACATCTGAACCGGCTTTCCCGCTGCCAGATGGTCCCGTAACCATTTATTTTAATGCTGCCATGGGAAATGGTGGTCTGGTAAACTATCCTGGTGATGTATACATTCATACAGGAGTAATTACTTCCGAGAGTACAAATTCATCTGATTGGAAATATGTGAAAACCGAGTGGGGCGAAAATACACCGGAAACTTTAATGGATAGTATTGACGATAATCTATATGAGTTGCAAATTAGCTCAATTGTAGACTATTTTGGCATACCTGAAGGCGAAGAGGTATTAAAAGTAGCTATGGTGTTTAGAAGTGATGAACCCATTAGCGGTGATAATTATTATGAAGGAAAAAATGCTGATGGAAGCGATATTTTCGTGGATGTTTATGCATTGGAATTGAAT
>PKTE01000082.1 GCA_002869335.1 Salinivirgaceae bacterium
ATGCCGCAGGAAGAAACACTTATCCTTCCGGAACTCCATATTTAACAGGCGCAGCAGCAAACAAACCAGTACCAACAAATGATTGGTGGTCGGCACAAATTAAAAACAGCCATGCTAGTAACCTTTTCAATTATCCTTTTACGCTAAAGTCCATAAATTCAGGTTTAGTTGCGACATATATTCCCTGGGGTGTAATAGATGATATTGAACCAGTTATCATTGGTGTACAAGGGTTAAATGCATCTGCGGTAAATGTTTCCGATTTTTCTGATTGGACAGTCACCATGGATTGGAGTAATTCAACCCACAATTTCACAGCAACAGCAGGTATTGGAATGCCTTTTATCTATTTTACAAAAAATAGTTCCGATGTGGCTCAAATAACTGTAAATTCTGGAACAGTAACTATTTCAAATGAGATGATGATAGTAACGGACCTTAGAAATGGGGCTGATTTTGCTATTTATGCTCCAGTTGGAAGCAGTTGGTCACAAAATGGAAATATATACACATCAGATTTGAATGGAAATAATTACTGGTCGTTGGCATTTATTCCACTAGATGCAGCAAATGTTACCACAGTAGCTACAGAATACAAAAAATACGCTTACGTTTTTCCTGCCAATACAACCACAAACTGGAACTATGATTCAAATACTTCAATAGTGCGGACTGACTTCATTGTTGAAACTGATATTAAAGAAGGAACAGATACAACCATGCTTTTAGGTTTACTTCCACACCAATGGTCTAATATAGCCACAGACTCTCCTACTCCAGATGGTTATTCTTATTCTACCATTCGTGGGGAGCTTAAAACATTGGATGGGAATAGATTTAGTGTGGAAAACACTTTTTATGGCATATTACCAACTTTACCTAATTTAGTCCATTATAGCGATGGATACAGTCCGGTTGATTTGAATGAAAAGATCATGCTAATTGAAAATGATGGATTAGCCACATGGACAGACTCTTACAACGAAGGCCAGGTAATGAACCGCCTAATCCAAACTGCACGCATTGCTGATCAAATGGGCAACACAGTAGCACGCGATAAAATGTTAGTAACCATCAAAGAAAGATTAGAAGATTGGTTAAAAGCTGAATCAGGTGAAGTGGCATTTCTGTTTTATTACAATTCAGACTGGTCAGCCATGATTGGCTATCCGGCCGGGCACGGTCAGGATGGTAATTTAAACGACCACCATTTTCATTGGGGATATTTCATTCATGCAGCAGCATTTTTAGAACAATACGAACCAGGTTGGGCAAGCGAATGGGGCGAAATGATCGATTTACTCGTGCGCGATGCAGCTTCATCAAACAGAAACGATACGCTTTTTCCTTTCTTAAGAAATTTCAGTCCTTATGCTGGACATTGCTGGGCCAATGGCTTTGCCACATTTCCTCAAGGAAATGACCAGGAATCCACCTCTGAAAGTATGCAATTCAACTCATCTCTAATTCATTGGGGTGCTGTAACGGGCAATACTGAAATCAGAGATCTGGGTATTTACCTTTACACGACAGAGCAATCTGCCATTGAAGAATACTGGTTCGATATGTATGACAGAATATTTGAACCTAATCATCCTTACAGCCTTGTTTCACGTGTTTGGGGAAATAGTTATGACAATGGCACATTCTGGACATCAGATATTGCAGCCAGTTATGGAATTGAAATGTATCCAATTCATGGAGGATCTCTCTACTTAGGACATAATACAACTTATGCTGAAAATCTTTGGACAGAAATAACCCAAAACACCGGCATTCTATCAAATGAAGCCAACCCAAATCTTTGGCATGATGTAATGTGGGAATACCTCTCATTCACTGATCCGCAAGCGGCTATTGATTTATATAATTCATATCCGGATCGTAGTTTAAAATTTGGAATTTCTGATGCTCAAACATATCACTGGCTACATGCCATGAACGCAATGGGCAATGTGAACACTTCTATAACAGCCGATTATCCTTTAGCAGCAAGTTTTACCCAAAATGGAGAAGTTACTTATGTAGCACAAAACTATTCCAACAATCCAATAACAGTAACATTTTCAGATGGTTTTGAACTGAATGTTCCAGCAAATCAAATGGCTACAAACCGAGATCTTAATGTAACTGGAAGTATTTCTACCGATTACTACCAGGCATATGCCAACGGAAGTATATATCTGTATACTGAAGTGACAGGAACAGGTGTTACACAAGTGGAATTCTATGATGGCAATAATCCAATTGGAAATGTTACCGGAGCGCCATACAAAATTAAGGCAGATTCATTGACATTAGGAATTCACTCCTACTATGCAAAAATATACGTAGGCGATGACTATACATTAACTAATATCATTTCTGTTCAAGTAGGAGAACAAAGTCCTTACCTAGACACATTGACAATTCCAGGTATTATAGAAGCCGGGTATTATGACAAATATAATGGTGGCGTTGGACAAGGAATTACCTATGTAGACGTATCTCAAAATAATGAAGGAGGATTCAGACCTAACGAATATGTTGATGCAGCAATTGATAATCAAGAAGGTGCTACTGTAGGCTGGATTGCCTCAGGCGAATGGTTGGAATATACTGTAAACGTTGAATCAGCAGCTCTTTACGATCTCTCTTTCCGATATGCCTCAGGAAATGAAGCAGGAGGAGGACCATTTATTCTCATTCTTGATGAAGATACCATTAGCACAGAAATCTCTGTTGGCTATACCGGTGATTGGGGTGCATGGGCAACACAAACTGTATCAAACCTTGAAATACCTTCTGGAACACATATTCTCAAAATTGCATTTTTGAACGGCGAATTTAATCTTGGTAAAATGACCTTCAGTTATGCTGGAGAACTTGGATATGAGCCACCAATTGCCGATGCAGGAGAAACACAAATTGTACTCATTCCCGAAACAACGGCAAACTTAAATGGATCTGGAAGTTACGACCCTGATGGCGCAACGCTCACCTATTTTTGGGAGCAAATTTATGGATCATCCGTAGCAACTATTTCAGATGCAACACTTGAAAATCCACAAATTACTAACTTGGAAGAAGGTTATTATAAATTCAAATTAACTGTTAATGATGGCTCACACAACGCTTTCGATGAAGTACTTGTAATTGTTACTTCCAATGAAAACCTGGCGCCTTCTGTCTCAATAATTTCCCCTTCCAATAATTCCACTTTTCATGAAGGAACACCTATAAATCTGAAAGCAATTGCAAGTGATTTAGATGGGACAATCGCATTGGTTGAATTCTTTGATGGCGCTACAAAAATTGGAGAAATCACCACAGAACCATATGAAATATTTTGGGTAGATGCAACAATTGGAAGTCACGACATAAAGGCCAAAGCAACTGATAATGATGGAGGAACCTCCATATCTGCAGCTGTCAATATTACGATAGAACCAACACCTTCTTGTACGGGAGAACCTGCCAATGGAGAATACAGTTACGAGTTTTCTCCTGATCTGAATAATCCCACATTAACTTTTATACCGAGTACTAGCGGATATGGCACTCCAACATGTATTCTATACTATGGAACAACTACAAGCGGTCCATTTCCGGGATACAATGTAACACCCAACACGCCTTTTCAAATAATGGAAGAGGAAGGAACTGTAATCTATTTTTACTACACATATTCAACACCTACAGGGGAGCATAATACAGCAGATGATTTACAAAGTTATGAAATTGGTAGTTGTGCAGGATCATCAACTTATTTACTTGTCTCTCCCGAAACATTATCAATACAAGCGGAGGCAAATAGCAGTGCTTCATTCAATATTACATCAAATATTGACTGGACTATCTCAAGCAATCAAAACTGGCTTTCAGTGAGTTCAATTGAAGGCACTGGTGATGAAAGCATAACGGTAACTGCCACAGGAAACACTTTATCATCGGCAAGAACTGCTGAGTTATCTGTAATTGGCGAAGGTATTACCAGGACTATTCAAGTAACACAAGCAGGAGCAATTGGAATAAACAACATAGAAAACAACTTTAAAATTTACCCAAATCCTGCTAAGAAAGAATTTTATATTGAGCTTTCAGGAATTAATTCAATGATAGAAATTTATAGTATTGATGGAGAAAAAATTATTGTAATAAATACTTCCGAAAAACTAATCAGGCTAAATTCTGAAGGTATATCTAAAGGAATGTATTTCGTGAAAGTTTCAGATAAAAGTGGTACTAAAGTTAAAAAGTTACTAATAAATTAAAATCGCAATTCAGATAGCAAACAAACATAATTCATCATATTAAAAGCTTTAAATATTGCGTACGAAATCGCACACAAAAGCAAATTATTTTATCATAATTAGCAGAAAAACAAACCAATAATTATTTTTGCTATCCAAATAATTTAATTAAAAATTAAATACCGTGAAAAAAATAATGTTTGCTATTTTAGGTGCAGGCTTATTATTCGGCGCTTGTGGAACAAAAACCGATAATAAAGCTGTTGGAGAGAATCCATTACTTTCAAAATTTGAAACACCATTTCAGGTGCCACCATTCGATAAAATTAAGGCTGAACACTACATGCCTGCTTTTAAGAAAGCAATGGAGGAACACAAAAATGAAATTGATGCCATCATCAATAATCAGGATGTTCCAAACTTTGAAAACACAATTGCTGCCCTCGACAAAGCAGGTATGACGCTTCGTACAGTAAGCAGCATTTTTAGTAACGTTAGAGGAACAGATACAAATGATGAGCTTCAAAAAATTGCAAAAGAAGTATCGCCATTAAAATCTAAGCATTATGACGACATAAGCTTAAATCCTGAACTTTTCAAAAAAGTAAAGGCTGTATATGACAAAAAAGATGAATTAAATCTAAATGAAGAACAATTAAAACTTCTAACTGACACATACAAAAAATTTGACCGCAGTGGAGCAAATCTTCCAGCTGACAAGCAAGCGCGTCTGCGTGAAATCAATCAAAAACTATCAGAACTATCTCTTAAATTCGATGATAATCATTTAAAGGAAACCAATAAATTCCAAATGTTTATTGACAATGAAGATGATTTAGCCGGATTGCCTGAATCAGTTCGCGCTGCGGCTGCTATTGCTGCCGAAAATGCAGGTAAAAAAGGACAATGGCTATTTACGATTCAAAAGCCAAGCTTACTTCCATTCCTTTCATTCTCAGAAAAAAGAGATTTGCGTGAAAAAATGTGGACAGCATATACAACGCAATGTAACCACGATGATGAGCTTGACAACAAAGAGATTCTCAAGGAAATGGTTAAGCTGCGTATCTAAAAAGGTCAGTTAATGGGCTACGATACTTATGCCAATTTCGTGTTAGACGACCGCATGGCCAAAACTCCAGAGCGCGTATTTGAATTACTTAACAAATTAATGAGCGAAGGAAACAAAGTAGCTAAACAAGAGCGTACTGAAATGCAAACCATGATCAATGAAGAAGGAAACGATTTCAAATTGGCTCCCTGGGATTGGTGGTATTATGCTGAAAAATTACGCGTAAAAAAATACGATTTCAATGAAGAAGAAACACGTCCATATTTTAAATTAGAAAATGTTAGAAATGGAATGTTTGAAGTTGCTAATAAACTTTGGGGTCTAACATTCGAAGAAGTTAAAGATATTCCAAAATATAATGAAGCTAATATTGTTTTCGAAGTAAAAGAAGCTAATGGAGATCATCTAGGATTGCTTTACATGGACTTCCATCCACGTGCAAGTAAAGGTTCTGGTGCCTGGATGACTTCTTTCAGAAAACAATATACTGAAAACGGTAAACGTGTTGCCCCGGTTATTTCTGTTGTTTGTAACTTTACAGCCCCTACAAAAGATAAGCCTTCATTGCTTACCTTCGACGAAGTTTCAACCTTATTCCATGAGTTTGGACATGCATTACACGGACTACTATCAAATACAACATATTATACTCAGTCGGGAACTTCTGTCCCACGTGATTATGTTGAGCTTCCATCACAAATTATGGAAAACTGGGCTTCTCAGCCTGAAGTTATTAAAATGATGGGTAAGCATTATGAAACAGGTGAGACAATTCCAGATGAGATGATTGAAAAGATGAAAGCTGCAGGCCTTCACAATCAAGGATTTACATTAACCGAATTCATTGCTGCCGGACTATTAGATATGAGTTGGCACATGCTTACTGACCCAAGTCAAATTACAACAGTTCAAGAATTTGAAGATAACGTAAGAGCAAAAATTGGTTTAATTCCTGAAATTGCTTTCCGTTATCGTTCAACATATTTCGGACATATTTTCGCAGGAGGCTATGCAGTTGGATATTACGGTTATGCATGGGCTGAAATTTTAGATGCTGATGCATTCCAGGCATTTAAAGAAAACGGCATTTTTGACAAAGAAACTGCTGATAAATTCCGTAAATACGTACTAAGTGCAGGTGGTAGTCATGATGCCATGGAAAATTATGTAAAATTCCGTGGACAAGAACCTACTATTGATGCTTTGCTCGAAAGAAGAGGTTTGAAATAATAGTATAAACTAATATAGTAAAGGTTGCTGCATTTTGTAGCAACCTTTTTTGTAACACTTTAATCATTTCTTCGTCATAACCCGGAAACCAAAACAAAAAACATTCAAATCGATGAAAATCTATTACACTACTACCCTTCTATTACTAATATTTCTTATTTCGGGAATACAGATATCAAAAGCTCAGGATACTCAAGAGCAATCATTAAAAAGCATTATCAAAGATGTCAGTATTTTGGCAAGTGATTCATTGCAAGGTCGGCAAAGTGGCTTGCCATCTGTAAAGAAAAGTATTAATTATATTGAGCAGAGATACAAAGAAATTGGACTCACTACATTTCCCATGATGGATAATTAACTTCAGCCTTTCCAATTTTACACAACCATTTTTGCTGATAGCGCCTGGGTAACAAGTGAAGGTATAACGCTCGAACACAGACGTCACTTTTATACAACCCGATATGCCCATGATACCACAGTAGTTGCTAAAACTAAATATATTGACAATGAGCAACTCCACAAAGCAATGACTGGGGAAAACAAACTCAATATAGCAGGAAAAATTGCAATTATCAATATAACATCCAAGCCGACAAAAAATGCTCAATATCCGGACAGTGCATATAATTCCAAAGCTCACATTCAATATTTGACAAAACTCGGTGCAAGCGGTATAATTCTAATGGGCGAAAAAGTTTGGTATAGTAAACTATTTGGAAAATTTGAAGACATCAAAACTACCATTCCGGTATTTAGCACTTTCCCAGATTATAAAGAACTTGTAATGTCACTTAATGGTAAAAAAATTGAAATGGGATGTATATTACCTAAAAAAGAAACCGGAGAAAATATCATTGGATATATCGATAACGACGCTCCAAAAACAATAATTATAGGAGCACATTACGACCATGTAGGACTTGGAAATTTCGGCAGAAGTCAAGAATACAAAGACAGTGTATACAACGGTGCAGATGATAATGCAAGCGGTGTAGCAGGAATGCTAGAATTAGCCAGAATGTTGAAAAATGAAAAAAACAGTATGCATAATTATCTTTTTATCGCTTTTGGAGCTGAAGAACGAGGGAAAAAAGGATCATGGGCCTACACGCGCAGTAAGCTTTTTGAAGCACAAAAAACTCTTATTTATGTTAACTATGACATGATTGGACGCATGCGAAAAATGCGTGACAAGCTTTTTCTTATCGGAAGAGGAAGCGCCAAAGAATTGCCAATGCTTTTAAAAGAACACAAATATAAAGAAGGGAAATTGCATATTTCAAATAAGACACATGGAGGTTCAGATCATGCACCATTTTACAACAAAAAAATACCATTCTTATATTTCACTACAGGATTGCATACAGATTATCATACGTATAAAGATGATATCAAGTATTTAAACTTTGAAGGTATAAAATACACTGTGGATTACACTTTTGAATTAATAAAAGCACTTAACCAATTTGAAAATTTAGAATTTACACCATGCGAATACATGTCGTTATTCAACTGGATACCAATGTATTTACCCTAATTATTCATCTTTACAACTATATCATTAACCAGGACTCCCAGTAAAAAAAGTGCTCCCACAGCTGCAATTGGAAAAACACGAATAGCCATTCCACCTGCCATAATAACAAGGGCAATTATAATAAGAATGGCTTTTTTATTTATTCTTTTATTTTCTTTCATAGAATTCTTTAAAGGTATCAATATATTTAATAAACCGTTAAATAATTAAGTCTGTTCAAAGAAGCATGTAAATACAACCCTTCAAACGCGAAACTTTCTTTATATTTGCCATTTAAATTGAAAAAGAGATTGCTTTGAAAAATAATAAACGACCACTCATATTTGTTTCTAACGACGACGGATATTATGCAAAAGGACTCGACACGCTTATTAAGGTAGTATCGAAATACGGCGACGTTATAGCTGTAGCTCCTGAAAGTGCACGATCTGGCATGTCTCATGCCATTACAATAAAAGAACCTTTGCGTATAAAAAAGCTACGTGATGAGCCCGGCATAAAATTATATAAGTGCAACGGAACTCCGGTTGATTGTGTCAAACTGGGACTAAACAAAGTTGTACCCCGTAAACCAGACATTATGGTCAGCGGCATCAATCACGGATCAAACGCCTCGATATCAGTAATATACTCTGGAACCATGGGTGCAGCAATAGAGGCATGTCTCAATGGTGTTACTTCAATTGGATTCTCCCTTTTAGACCACTCACCTGATGCTGATTTTACTGCTACAGCTGAATATGTTGAAAAAGTATTCAAATTTGTATTGGAAAAAGGATTACCCGAATACACCACATTAAATGTAAATGTGCCAAAAATTGCACCATCAGAAATTAAAGGAATGATGGTTTGCAGACAAACACATGGTATTTGGAAAGAGGAATTTGAAAAAAGAACAGATCCACACAATCATGATTACTTTTGGCTCACAGGTTCTTTTAATAATTTCGAGCCTAATGCTAAAGACACTGACGAATGGGCATTGGCCAACAATTATGTTGCTATTGTTCCAATTAAAGCTGATTTTACGGCATACCATGCGCTTGAGCATATATCAGATTTAAATACAGAATTATAAAAATGAGAAAGAAATACAACAATATTTGGCTGGGATTTGGGTTGTCAATTATTTTAACGGCAATTGCATTTTTTGCTTTTTATTTGGCCGGTCTGGATAGATTTAAAACATTCCATACTTTCATAAGCTATATAAGCTTTACAGGAATGTTTTCATCTGTAATGGCATTGAGCGCACTGCCTAATTTATTGTTGTTTTTTATCTTTATCTGGACCAATAAATATAGATCGGCAAGAGGAGTTTTAACAGCAGTGGTAGTATTTACATTAATAGTTGCCATTTTAAGATTGAGTTAAACACAAAGAATGAAGTATTATATAATAGCAGGCGAAGCATCAGGAGATTTACACGGTTCCAATTTAATTACCGGTATACTAAGATCAGACCCAACAGCAGAAATAAGAGCATGGGGTGGTGATTTAATGGAAGAAAGTGGTGCCGACATAGTTAAGCACTACAAAGAAACTGCAGTTATGGGCTATTGGAGCGTAATAAAAAGTCTTAAAAAAATAAAAGGAAACCTAGACTTTTGTAAATCAGACATTCTTGAATATAAGCCTGATGTAGTAATATTTATAGATTATCCGGGATTTAACTTACGCATTGCCAAATTTGCAAAAGAGAATGGTTTTAAAACTTTCTACTACATAGCACCAAAAATTTGGGCTTGGAAAACATTCAGAATTAAGTCCATCAAAAAATATATAGATCGCCTCTACTCTATTTTACCTTTCGAAGTAGATTTTTATAAAGCATTTAATTACGAAATTGAATATATAGGAAATCCGCTGCTTGATGCAATAGAAGCACAACTCAACAGAACTGAACTTTTCGATGATTTTGCAAAACGTCATCAGATTGAGCACAAACCAGTTATTGCATTATTACCAGGAAGTCGAAAACAAGAGATTAAATTTCTGCTTCCAATGATGCTTCGTATGCAAAATGAATTTCCGCAATATCAGTTTTTGATTTCTGCAGCACCCGGTATCAAAGAAGAGTTTTATGAGCAGTTTATCACTAAAGATAATAAACTTATAAAAAATGATACCTATCAACTCCTTAAGCACGCAGATGGAGCCATTGTAGCCAGTGGCACAGCCGCTTTGGAAACTGCTTTAATCGGCACTCCGCAAGTCGCTGTTTACAAAGTTACCGGAGGTATGCTATCCCAAATAATTGGAAAAATTGTAATTAAAGTAAAATGGGCAACATTAGTAAATCTTATCATGCAAAAGGAGATAATTAAAGAACTACTCCAAAAAGATTTTACTTTTACCAAACTTAAAAAAGAACTAAAAGCGATTTTGCCCGGAGGAGAAAAGAGAGAAGAATTAATTATAAACTATCGAGAGCTTCACTCAAAAATGGGTAATACAGGAGCATCAGTGAGAGCAGCTGAATCAATGGTAAAACGTTTAAAAGCAACAGTGTAATGATAAAAAGGATTTTAGCCATATTTGTTTTTTTAGTACTTACACTTGCAGCATATAATCAAAATATAAGAGTTGGATTATTCCATAATTTCCAAATTAAAACACTGGTATTTAAACCTCTGAAAGGCTCCTTTTTTCTTGAAAACGATCAGGGTTTCAAAGAAAAAATCAAAGGAAGTGATGTTATCTATATCACACTGGTTGGCAAACAATTAAGTGTATGGGGGATTGAAAAACATATGGGTTTATCGCAAAGCCTTAAAATTACACCTAAAAAAGAAGGTAGTTTATTCAGCCTTGAACCAGCTTTCCCTGCTTTACCCAAAAGAAGATATGAAGGAAAATTAGAGATCGACATACATCCTGATAATAAATTATCGATCATTAATGAAGTAGAATTTGAGCATTATGTTGCAGCTGTAGTCGAAGCTGAGAGTGGTACAAGAGCCCTTAAGGAATTATATAAATCACAAGCTATTATCAGTCGCACTTATGCACTAAACCATATCGACCGACACGAAAACGAAAACTATAATCTTTGTGACGATGTACATTGCCAGGTTTATAAAGGTGTGCGCACACAAAATGCAAAAATTGCTGCAGCCGTAATCGAAACTAAAGGAGTAGTTATTACTGATATGAACATGCAATTGATAACAGCGGCATTCCACTCAAACAGTGGAGGTTACACCATTAACTCAGAAGATGTTTGGACTGCTGCAATGCCTTATTTGCGTGGTAAAAAAGACCCCTATTGGTCGGACCTGCATAATTCAGAATGGACGGACACTATTAAAATGGATGAATGGCTGGAATTTCTTGATCATATTGGAGTGCGCCTTCCATCTAATTATGACCCTAAAAAACTATTTGCATTCAAGCAGAATACACGAGTAAGAAATGCTGTTATTGCCAATCAAAATGTACCACTCAAAAATATGAGAACACATTTTAAACTCCGGTCTACATTTTTTAGCATGTATCCTGAAAACGACAAAATTATACTAAAAGGCAGAGGTTATGGACATGGAGTTGGATTAGCACAAGAGGGTGCCATGAAAATGGCCAAAGCTGGTAAAACCTTCAGCGAGATAATTAACTTCTATTACCATAATGTTCAGTTAATTAATATAGATTCAACTACATATCTTACACGATTACTGAACGAATAAAGAGCTGAAACGTTTCCTTTTATAATTACAATTAAAATATACAAATAATGAATCCATTATTAGTAAAACCAAATACACCATTTGAGACACCTGCATTTGATAAAATTAAGTTAGAACATTATAAGCCTGCGCTTACAGAAGCTATTAAAGCAGGAAAGGAAGAAGTTCAAAAAATTATTCATAATCAAGATAATCCCACATTTGAAAACACCATTGAAGCACTCGAAAAAAGTGGTGATAAAATAGAAACTATTGCTGGTATTTTCTTCAACCTCAATGAAGCTGAGACTAATGATGAAATGCAGGCGTTAGCTCCCGATCTTTCAGGAATGATAACAGATTATGCAAATGAGGTTAATCTTAACCCCGATTTGTTTAAAAGAGTCAAGTCAGTTTACGAAAGTAAGCCAGAGCTAAATTCAGAACAAAAGATGTTACTGGATGATACGTATAAAGGATTTATCAAAGGCGGTGCAGATCTGGATGAAGAAGCTAAAAAACGTTTTAGAGAAATTACCAAACGATTATCAGAGCTTTCATTAAAATTTAATGAAAATGTAATGGCTGAAACCAATGCATTTGAATTGCATCTGACAGATGAAAAAGATTTGGACGGATTGCCAAAATATGTTCGAGATGCAGCAAAAGAAGATGCCCAAAACCGTAAAAAAGATGGCTGGATATTTACGCTACACTATCCCAGTTACATACCATTCATGCAACACGCTAAAAAACGTAGTTTACGCGAGAAAATCTACAGGGCCTATACAACTAGAGGCAATAAAAATAATGAGTTTGACAATAAAGAAATAATTAAGGAGATAGTTAATTTACGACTTGAAAAAGCGAATCTTTTAGGATATAAAAGCTACGCAGATATGGTGCTGGAAGATCGCATGGCACAAAGTGCAGAAAATGTAAATAAACTATTAGATGATATTTTCAATGCTGGACATTCTCATGCAATAAAAGACAAAGAAGCCATTGAAGAAACAGCCAAAAAGCATGGTCATAAAGGAACTTTGGAGCGCTGGGATTGGGCATACTATTCTGAACTTCTCCGCAAAGAAAAGTATAACTTAACCGATGAAATGACCAAACCCTATTTTGAGCTAAACAGTGTAATAAAAGCAGTTTTTGGTCTAGCAGAAACACTCTACGACTTATCATTTAAGGTTAACGACAAAATTCCGACCTACCACAAAGACGTAACTGTATACGAAGTATATAGTCCTCAAATAAAAGACGAGGTAAAAGCTATTCTATATCTGGACTTTCATCCACGCAAAGGGAAAGGACAAGGAGCATGGATGACAACCTTCAGGGAACAAGCAAAATTAGATGGAAAATACAAAGCACCTTTTGTATCGTTGGTAATGAACTTCACTAAACCCACATCGAAAGAACCAGCATTACTTACATTCGATGAACTCACTACATTTCTGCATGAATTCGGCCATGCATTGCATGCCATGCTAAGCAATGTAAAATATGGAAGTCAATCGTGTACCAATGTATATCGTGACTTTGTTGAGTTGCCATCTCAGATGCATGAAAACTTTGCACTAGAAAAAGAGTGGTTAGATACATGGGCAAAGCATTATAAAACAGGCGAGAAAATTTCTAATGATCTAATTCAACGCATCAAGGCTGCACAAAATTTCAATAGCGGTTACGCGTCTGATCGTCAAATTAGCTTCGGACTAATTGATATGGCATGGCATTCAATCACAAAGCCATTTACTGAAGATGTAATTGAATTTGAACAAAAAATAATGTCAAAAGCTGAACAATTGCCTCACGTAGAAGGCAGTGCCTTTAATACAGCTTTCGGACACATTTTTGCCGGAGGATATGCTGCGGGATACTATGGCTACAAATGGGCAGAAGTACTTGATGCTGATGCCTTTGAGCTATTCAAAGAAACTGGCATTTTCAATAAAGAAACAAGTAAAAAGTTTGCTGTAAACATTCTCGAAAAAGGTGGAACAGCGCATCCAATGGAATTATACAAAGCATTTCGTGGAAAGGAACCATCTATTGAACCACTATTGAAAAGAGAAGGTTTGATTTAAAATATTGGCTACATATATTTTTTAGGAAATTCGAAAAAGTCAATTTCGCCCTTAACTCCCGCAAGTTTGTAACTTGCGGGTTATCAACTTTAACACTATATTGCCAACTATCTCGCAAACTTGAAACTTACAGTTTATAAATTACAATTGAAATACTTCTAGAATTTCATGCAACAATACGAATGAAGACTATGAAAATATTTGTAATTTCATGATCTCAAGTCAAAATAGTATTTGCAGCAAAAATTACCTATCAATGAGTAGAAATTATAAATTTCATGATCAAGAATTACCATATTTTGTAACTCTAACTACAGTAAAGTGGATTGATGTATTTACCCGACCGATTTACAAAAATATATTTCTTGATAGTTTAACATTCTGTATGAAAGAAAAAGGTTTAATTATATATGCATGGGTTCTAATGAGTAATCATGCCCACTTAATTATTGGCACCAAAAAAGAGAAACTTCAGGATATTTTAAGAGATTTTAAAAAGTTTACTGCAAAATCGATCATCAACGATATTAAAAACAATTCACAAGAAAGCAGAAAGAGCTGGATGGTTGATATTTTTTTAAAAGAAGGTCAAAAAAATTCAAACAATAAAAAATACCAATTTTGGCAACAACACAATCATCCAATTATGCTTGATAATAATCTAATATTAGAACAGAAGCTAAATTATTTACACAAAAACCCGGTTAAAGCAGAGATAGTGGAAAATGAATGGGAATATAAATACAGCAGTGCAATCGATTACTCAGGCGGCAGAGGAATAATTGATATTACTTTTATAAATTAAACATATAAAACTTCTTAGTATTAACACTCCCGCAAGTTTGTAACTTGCGGGTTATCTACTTAAGCACTATCGCTCTAACTATCTTGCAAGTTTGTAACTTACAAGTAATAATAATCACATCAAACCAGCCAATTTAATTGGCAACTTAAAAACTATAAAAACTACCAAATAAAAAACCTAATACTCGATTGGTTCATCCAAAAAAACACTATTCCAAGTTACAAACTTGAAATAGTTCTGTAGGTAATGCTTAAAACGGGTTTACTTTATTGGAATTTGTTTTCTGGAATTTGGAATTTATTCCAATGTTACATGTATTTCTTTGGAAATTCGAAAAAGTCAATTTCGCCTGTTCCTGGATCAACATTCCAATTTTCATGGTCAAACTTTAACCCCAAACAACCTGAAGTTGGAAAACTTTGATGAAAATTCTTTGATAGGCGAATACCGCTTTGAGAAATAAAAGGATTATGACCAAAAACAAATATAGTTTCACTGGTACCTGCTTGCTGTGCAATAAAATCAATTAATTGACCAGTTGTATATCCATCATATAAGAAGTGTTCTTTTAATATTTTATCGGGGTTATAACCTAAAATATCGGCAAATATTTTAGCCGTTTCAAACGCTCTAAATGCATCAGAAGTAATTAACAGATCGGGCTTAAGTCCCTGGTCTTTCAATACCCCTGCAATAAAACGAGCGTCTTTCTGCCCTTTTTTAATTAAAGTTCGTTCAAAGTCATTATCCACAAGACCGCTTTGATCTGCTTTACCATGTCTCACTAGAACTAATCTTTTCATCTTCTTTTATTTTAACTTGTATTTTGTTCCCTAAAGGTAAAAAAATTGAAGATTATTTCCAAGCTACTTACTGAAAGGCTTTATCAATACGCGTAATGACTGATCACGTGAGAAATAATTGGATGCCCAATTAATAAAAATAAACAAACGATTTTTCACTCCAACAATTGCCATTAAATGAATAAATAACCATACAACCCATGCAAAAAATCCGCTGAAGTGCCACCATGGTAAATCAACCACCGCCATATTCCTCCCAATTGTAGCCATTGATCCTTTATCTTTATATCCAAAAGGTTTTGCTTTCCCCTTCTTGAGCAGCTTAGATAAATTATTAGCTTGTTGAATAGCCACCTGAGCTACCTGTGGATGTCCGTCAGCATAAAGCTTTGTTTCCATATATGCCAAATCACCTATAGCATAAATGTCCTCATAACCACTAACTTTATTATGTCTGTCCACAATTAATCTACGTCCTTTTCCAACTACATTTTCATTTAATCCTTCCACCTCTCTTCCCTGTATTCCCGCAGCCCATATTAGATTATCTGTTTTATAGGTAGAATTATCAGGCAGAAGCACATTTTCTTTATCATACCCTTTGATTCTGGTTTTCAAATGAACATCTACACCTAGTTTTTTGAGAAAACGGTAAGCCTTTTCACTGGCTTTAGGCGACATGCTACTTAAAAGTCGTTCTGAAGACTCAAAAAGCATGACATTCATCAAACTAAAGTCAATTTCGGGGTAATCCTTAGGTAAAATATGATTGCGCATTTCAGCAATAGCTCCTGCTAATTCTACGCCGGTTGGCCCGCCTCCAACTATAGCAATAGATAAAAGCTTCTCTTTGACAACCGGATCATTCTCAAACATCGCTTTTTCAAAAGACTGCAAGATTCTATTTCTTAGAAAAATGGCCTCTGCTGTGGTTTTCATAGACAAACCATTCTCTTCCAACTCCTTATTGCCAAAGAAATTAGTATATGCTCCCATTGCTAGTACCAAAATATCATAAGAAAGTTCACCAAACTCAGTAACAATTGCTTTGCGCTCCGGGTAAACTCTCTCCAATGCGGTACATCGGTAATGAATATTCTTCTTATTTTGAAATAATTTACGAACAGGAAACGATATAGAACTTGGCTCCAATCCAGCCGTTGCTACCTGATAGAATAAAGGTTGAAATTGATGAAAATTCCGAGGATCAAGTATTACAACCTGGTAATTTGATTTAATTAACTTCCTGGCCAACTTTAATCCGGCAAAACCCATTCCTGCAATTACTATTCGTTTTTTATTATTTGAGGGGATGTTGAATTTATCCATTTACCAATCTTATTATTGTAAATATTTCTTATCATTTACTGTTTGGTGAAAGCACAATGATTTCAATAAAACAAATAATATTAAGCCTGGTTTAGTCAAAACGCTATCTATTTCGTAAATTTGCTTAAGACATGATTTATAAAATTTTCATCATATTCATTATTATTTTTGGATTTATCGGTTGCATAAAAATTGAAAAGCCTTCCGAAATTCCAGAAATAACCTATTTGAATCACACCTCTGGTTTTTGCGAAGATCAACTTGGAAATCAAAATAAATGCGTCACATTGCACTTTCAACTGAAAGATGGCGATGGCAATATTGGATTATCAGAAACTGACACAATACCGCCATTTACAGATATTTACAGCCACAACTTTTACTATAATGTATTAATCCCCTCAGGAGATAGTTACATTCCATGGAACGCACTAACGATTAACTATTTCAATATTCCCTATATTGAAACAGAAGGTCAAAATAAAGTACTCATAGCAGATGTAAAAATTGATATGTCATTCCCGGTGAACACTTTAGCAAATGATACAATAGCTATTTCATTCTACATTTATGACAGAGCTCTTAATCAAAGTAATGTTGAATACACTGATTTAATTATCTTTGACCCGGAAAATGAATAAATCAAATCTCCCTATTTTTATAATCATTTGAAAACCACTAAACAATAATTCCTTTAAACCGTTTGATTCTTCATTGCAAAGAATCCAACATCCGACCAAATTTAAAAAAGTTTACTTTTTTCTAAACTTTGGCTTAAAATGTATGTTTGAACATTATCTAATTAAAAACACTGTATACTAACTGAACCGTATGAAGATTAAAAAATTTACTTTCAACCCATGGCAAGAAAATAGCTATGCCATATATGATGAAACAGGAGAATGTGCTTTAATTGATATGGGTGCTATCTCAAGGGAGGATCATGAGGAATTAACTGATTTTATTGAAAGTAATGACTTAACTGTCAAATATATTATCAACACCCATTTACATATTGATCATATACTAGGTAACTATTTTGTAAAATCAACATATAATGTACCAGTTCTTGCCCATGAAAATGATGAGTTTTTACTAGAAAATGCACCAGCATATGCTGAGCAAATAGGGTTTAAATTAGATAATCCACCTCCAAAAGTTGACCAATACATTGACGAAGGTGACATCATTGAAATAGGAAACTGCAAATTACATATCATACATGTACCAGGACATACGCCTGGCTCAGTTTTACTGCACTGCGCAGAGGAAAAAATGCTTCTTAGCGGAGATGTGTTATTTTATGAATCGATTGGTCGCACTGATTTAATTTATGGAAATCATACTGCACTAATAAAAGGAATAACGGGAAAAGTGCTCACTTTACCAGATGATACAAAGGTTTACCCAGGACATGGACCAGAAACTACAATTACACACGAAAAATGTAATAATCCGTTTCTAAAACACATGTGTTAATTCTAAAATCCTATTGAAAATTTAATTCTAATTATGTCTTATTGAATACGCTGTTGCAGCGACACCAAGTCCGGCAGCACCACCCAATAACGAAGCTTTTATCATACGATAGGCACGCTGCTCACGATATCCGGTTGTAAAATCCTCATCCCTATTATCATGTTTTACTTTTGATTTCCAGCCATATAACCCAATCCCAATGGTTGCGACAGCTGGTATTAAAGGTGTAAAAAACAATTGCCCCTGATTGGTTATATCAACAAAACCTGAAGCAGACGTCAATGCAAATGAAGTTAAAAATGCGCCCCAAAAGCAACCGGCATCTTTTCCGGCAATTCTTCCGTTGACCATTTGTTGCATCCGTTTTACATTCAAATCAAACTCATCTTGAGGTTTATAAACTATAGATTTTTTTCCTTTTTCATCAATTGAAAATATGCTTTCGTAGTCAAGATATTTTTCTTTTCCATAAGTATTTAAATAAATTAACTCCTTAAAACTGTTATCTTCTACAATTTTAATCTCAGTAGTTCGTAAAATATCTCCTTTCAATGTAGTTATCTTATATTGAGCATTTGCAGCTAAAAAGCTACATATCAAAAGCGTAGTAACCGTAATTTTATAAAAATTATTCATATTTCAAGTAGATATAAATGCGTTGATAAACATAATAAAAAATATACAATTTTCCTTTCTATCACTAATCTTCTTTCTAACTTTGGACTGTTTTATGATGATTTTTGGATATCAAAAAAATTAATTAAAAATCACACGATGAAGTTAATAGATAAATTTCAACTCAGACACATAGGTCCAAGGCCGCATGAAATTGGGGAAATGCTCAAAAAAGTGGGCGTAAAATCCCTCAAAGAACTGATAGATCAAACTGTTCCAAAGTCTATCAGATTAGAAAAAAGACTTGCCATTTCTAGCCCAATGAGCGAGCAGCAATATGCTGACTATTTAAGCAAAATTGCTTCAAAAAATAAAGTATATCGGTCTTTCATCGGTATGGGTTATTATGAAACAGTAATGCCTGCCGTTATTCGCAGAAACATTCTTGAAAATCCAGGGTGGTACACTTCATACACTCCCTATCAGGCTGAGATTTCTCAAGGTAGATTAGAAGCGTTGTTGAATTTTCAAACTGTAGTAAGCGAATTAACTGGTCTTCCAGTAGCCAACGCCTCTCTACTTGACGAAGGAACAGCAGCATCAGAAGCGATGATTATGATGTACAATAAACGTGCTCGTAAGTTTAAAGAGAATGGAAATGTATTGTTTGTTGATGAAAATGTATTTCCACAAACTAAAGCTATTCTTGAGACTAAAGCTGAACCTCTTGGCATAGAATTACAATATGGCAAATACGATGAACTTAATTTTGATGATAGGATTTTCGGTGTTATTGCTCAATTCCCAAATGCAGATGGTGAGGTAAAAGATTATAAAGCATTTATTGAAAAAGCACATGCTAATGAATCAATGGTCGCTATTGGCGCTGATATTTTAGCATTAGCGATTTTAACTCCTCCGGGAGAATGGGGAGCTGATATCGCCTTTGGATCAACTCAACGCTTTGGAATTCCAATGGGATATGGTGGGCCACACGCTGCATATTTTGCCACAACTGAAAAAATGAAGCGTTTCATACCTGGTAGAATTATTGGTATCTCAAAAGACAGACATGAAAACGTAGCATTACGTATGGCGCTTCAAACACGCGAGCAGCATATTAAGAGAGAAAGAGCAACATCTAATATTTGTACAGCTCAAGCACTTCTTGCCACCATGGCTGGTATGTATGCAGTATATCATGGTCCTCAAGGAATTAAAGATACAGCTCTACATGTACATAGCATGGCAACTACCCTTGAAGTAGAACTTAAAAAACTTGGTTTCACACAAATTAACGAGTCATTCTTTGATACTATCCGTATTGAGTTGCCTGCGACAACAAAGAGTTGCGACATACAATCAATTGCGCAAAACAACGAGATGAATTTCAACTATATTGACGGACGTCATGTTGGAATTACCGTAAACGAAACTACAGAGATGAAAGACGTTATGGATATTCTCGATGTATTTGCAAAAGTTATTAACAGAGAAGTTGAGCCACAGGTTCTTGCCATTTCAAAAACACGTTTTGATAAATCAATGGTTAGAACATCTAAATATTTACAAGAAAAGGTATTTAATAGCTACCACAGTGAAACAGAGATGATGCGCTACATTAAAAAGCTGGAGCGAAGAGACATAGCTCTAAATCACTCTATGATTTCTCTAGGGTCCTGCACGATGAAACTCAACCCGGCTAATTCAATGTTTGCCTTAACTTGGCCTGAATTTGCCAACATTCACCCTTTTGCACCTCTTGATCAGGCTGAAGGTTATAAAATGCTAATCGATGAAATGGAAGCTGATTTAGCAGAAATAACCGGCTTCGAAGGTTGTTCATTACAACCAAACTCAGGCGCTGCTGGTGAATACACTGGTCTTATGGTTATTCGTGAATACCACAAAGACCGCGGTGATCATAACAGAAATGTAGTTATTATTCCATCTTCAGCACACGGAACCAACCCAGCCAGTGGTGTAATGGCCGGAATGAAAGTTGTTGTTGTAGCTTGTGATGAAAACGGAAATGTCGACATCGAAGACTTAAAAGCTAAAGCGGAAGAATACAAAGATACCCTCTCAGCATTCATGATTACTTATCCTTCTACTCACGGTGTATTTGAAAGTAGCATTCGTGAAATGAATGAAATTATTCACCAAAATGGTGGATTAGTATATATGGATGGTGCAAATATGAACGCTCAGGTAGGACTAACAAGCCCTGGACTTATTGGCGCTGATGTTTGCCACCTGAATTTGCATAAAACATTTGCAATACCTCACGGTGGAGGTGGACCTGGAGTTGGCCCAATCTGTGTAAATGAGTTATTATTACCTTATTTACCATCTAACCCAGTTGTTTCGACAGGAGGAGAAAAACCATTAAAGGCAGTATCTGCAGCACCTTACGGAAGCGCATCGGTTCTTACAATTACCCATGCATACATTAAAATGCTTGGAGCCGACGGACTTACAGAATCTACAAAAATGGCTATTCTAAATGCAAATTATCTGGCTGCATCATTAAAAGGACAATTTGAAGTACTTTACACTGGTGAAACAGGACGTTGCGCTCACGAAATGATTTTAGAGTGTCGTAATTTTAGAAGCGAATATGGTGTAGATGCCACTGATATTGCCAAAAGACTTATCGACTATGGTTTCCATGCTCCTACCCTTTCATTCCCTGTGCACGACACTTTAATGGTTGAACCTACAGAAAGTGAATCGCTTCAGGAACTTGATCGTTTTGTTGAATCAATGATTGCCATTAAAAAAGAGATGGAAGAGATCAAAGCCGGAAATTCAGACAAAGAAAATAACCTGTTAAAAAATGCTCCTCACACTGCTGAGGAAGTAACTGGCGATGAGTGGAATCATCCTTACAAACGTTCAGAAGCTGCTTATCCTTTAGAATGGGTTAGAGCCAATAAATTCTGGCCATTTGTAGCAAGAGTTGACGATGGCTATGGTGATCGTAACTTAATTTGCACTTGTGCTCCCATTAGTGATTATCAATAAAAAATAATCAGATAAATTTCAAAAGACCGCTAATTGTTAGCGGTCTTTTTTTTACCTTTAAATTATAAATTGATTGGGGACATGAGCATAAATATTTATCAGGTTTTTACACGCCTATTCAGAAATGATAACGGCCAAAATATCATAGATGGAACCATTGAACAAAATGGCTGTTCCAAATTCAATCATTTTGATAGCAAAGCTATTGAAGCTATTAAAGAGATGGGATTCACACACGTATGGCTTACCGGTGTAATAAGACATGCTTGCTGCACTGCATATCCTGAAGATAATATAGACGCAGATTTTCCGCCAATTGTCAAAGGTAAAGCAGGCTCGCCATATGCCATTAGAGATTATTTTGACGTGGCTCCAGATTTGGCAGAAGATGTGCCTAATCGAATGAGAGAATTTGAGGAACTATTGGAACGGTTTCACAACCATGATTTAAAAGTTATCATTGACCTTGTACCAAATCATGTGGCACGACAATACAAAAGTGATAAAAAACCGGACAAATATCCTAATTTAGGAGAGCTGGATGATCAATCTATTGAGTTTTCACCACAAAACAATTACTATTATTTACCATACGAGCAATTCAAATTACCACTAGGAATTGAATCTTTTGAAAAAGAGAATTATATAGAATACCCAGCAAAAGCTACAGGAAACAATGTATTCAGAAGTCAACCAGATATTAATGACTGGTACGAAACCATCAAGGATCTCGATGCCAATGTCCTCAAGACTCCTTTCGACGCTTATG
>PKTE01000347.1 GCA_002869335.1 Salinivirgaceae bacterium
TGTAACTTTCAGGTAATAAAAATTATGATATAAAAAAAACGTCCCAATTTTATTGGGACGTTTTTTGGTGATTTAAACTCTTATATCGATTTCAATTTTTCATCAATTTCAGATGCTTTATCTTCCATTTCTAAACTCTGATAAACAGTAAGCAAAACCTTCAATACTTGCTCTTCCTTGTTATTTGCTTCGTAAGCTTTAAGGAAAATCTCAAGTGCTTCCTTAAATTTAGCGTTTGCTTTTTCAACTTCTTTTAGATAATTATCAGTATCAGTTTCTCTCATTGGTTCAGCATCAGTAATAATTTTCGCTCCTTCCTGATAAGGTTTCATTCCCTCTTTCAAGTAGGCTATGGCTAACTTTTTACTGATTTTGCTATATTTAGGAAAAGCCTCGTGACCTTTGATTAGAGTCTCTAAATATTTATCTTCTTTGTCTAATTTTTCATATGAAATGGCCATAATGAAATAGGCTAAATGGGCTTTTTCATATTTTAAATCAATTGCTTTTTGTGCGTAAGGAATTAATTCTTCATATTTTTTTGCTTTATAACCTGCAATGGTTGTATTGTAATACAAAGAAGTGTCAACCTTACCTTCAGTTTCGTAAGCTTCTGCTGCTCTTGAATAATCAAGAAAAGCTTTTTGGTAATTTTTAGCCTGATAGGCTTCTGTTGCGTTTTTTTCAAATTCTTTTCCAGATTGCGCTAAAGCAATCATTCCCGCTAATGTAAGTAGAACTAGTAAACTTAATCGTTTCATACGTATAGATTTTGTTTATTTTGAGCACAAATAAAATATATCAAATTCAAATATTCAAATATATTCTAGTTTAAATGATTATTTATTTAACGATAACGTAAATACAATATTTTATGTTCATAAAAAAAACGGGACAAACGTCCCGTTTTTCATTAGTTATATGCAGTAGTTTAGTCAGGTTGCACGATTCCGGTTCTAATGGAATCCACAACAGTCGTTAGTTCCTCAATATGTGCTTTATCATGGTAAACATCACTTTTTGCTTGCAGTAATGTTTTTCTTTCAGCATTGTCAGTTACTGATTTCATATCCGTTGTAACCATGGTAAAGTTTTCGTAAATTTTATTTATTTTAATTAAGTTCTCTAGAGCCATAGCCACATTTTTATTCTCTTTATACCCATCTAATAATTTGATAAGTGACTGTAGAGATATTTTCTGGTCTGTAATTCTATCAATAATCTCTTCGTTATCAGGACTTAGTTTCGCATGTTGAGTAGCAAGAAACAAACCTTCTATCCAACCACCTGCAATTAGCAATGATGCCGTTTCAGGTCTGCCGTTTTCTTTAAGGAAACTATCAGAATTCATAAATGTCTCTGAAATAATGTCCATTAATGAATCACGATTGTTGATATTATTTTCTAATCTTTCTACTGTTTGTTGGTCAATAGCATCAAGTATTCCAAGATTCTCCGCAAGTTTTTTAGCTGCGGCCATATATTTTATGGATGTTTGATTTTGATTGAATATGCTTGCATAGCTGATGTTTGCACTGTAAACTCCCAAATTCATAGCCAATTTGTATGAACTCACATATTTACTTTGATTTTCTAATGGGTTTAATAAGTTTTCATCATAGTCTACACCACTTCTTTTGATCAGCATTGCTGTTTCAATTGGTGAAGGTAAGGAGTAAAATACTTGTTTGGCTTTATTGAAGTCCTTTTTTAACTGTTCTGCCTTTTGCTGACTTTCATTAGCCAAGTCTTTTTCAATTTTTTTTGATTTATCCTGACCACAGCTAATAATAACTGCAATTGATAAAGTGGTAATTGTCAGTAACCTAAATATGGTTGGCATATTATAACTTTTTTGTTTGTTGTAAAAGTAAAAATTTTTATCGAAAAATAAAATAAGATTTGGTATTATACAAGTAAGATTCGGCTTATCAAAATTATTTTTTTTTGAAGATAGGTCTCATTCCGATTTTTTTGAGTTAGGACTTATGACTATTTTTGTGGCAAATATTCATGAAATGGAAAAGAAGAAGCTTAATAAGGAGTTGATAAAAGGTTTGGAGTCAGGGAAAAGTGAAGTTATATTGCAATCATTAGAAATTATTCGAAAAGAGGGGTTTGCTGAATACTTACCGTTTTTAGCTGATTTATTTATTCGAACAAAGTCTGTAGAAGTGAAGGATAAAATTTCTTCCATATTTCAAGATTTGAAAGATTCAGATGGCGTTTCTATTATCATGGATCTTATAATTGGGAACTCTAATCTTGAGTTAAGATCTATGTTATTAACTGCATGTTGGTCTTCAAGTTTGGATTTTAGTAATTATTTAGAATCTTTTATTGATATTGCTATAGAATGTGAATACATGCAAATCTTTGAAGTAATAACAGTAGTTGAGAATTTTGAATATACACCTTCTTCAGAAGTTCTAGCCCAAGCTTTAAGGAGAGTAGAGGGTGCTATAGTCGAGCAAAAGGATGTTAAAGCAGAAATGCTGGAGCAGCTTAAGATTGTTTTACAATCATTCTAGAAGATTATTTGGATTATATAAAAAAAGCGAAGCTGTTTTAGCTTCGCTTTTCTATTTTATTATAGATCATTAAATATGATTCGAGAAGTATTTCATGAATTGCGATCTTTCATACATTTCAGGATTTTCAATTTTTTTATAGTTTAATAAACCTCTGAAATCTTTGAGTGCATTGAAGCTTTTAGAATCCATCCACTGATTAAGACCATCTACTATTTCTTTTACAATGCCAGTACCTTTCTGATAGACAGTACTGCATACCTGAACAGTTGTAGCACCAGCTAAAATCATTTTAATAGCTGCTTCAGCATCGTGTATACCAGTAGAAGCCGAAATATTTAATCCTTCAATTCTACCTGAGGCAATAGCTACCCAACGTAATACTTTTCTAATATCTGATGGGTTCGAGAAAACTTCAGCTGCTTTAATCGTAAGCTTATTGATGTCAATATCCGGTTCATAGAATCGGTTAAAAAGAGTTACTCCATTTACTCCATCAGCGTTAAAACGATTCAAAAGACCAAGTAGGTTGGTGAATTGCTGACTGATTTTAAATATTATTGGTATTGATATCTCTTTTTTTAATTTTTCATAAAGTTCAAAATATCTGAGTTCATATTCTTCTGCTTTTGTATTTCTGTCTGTTGGTAGTATGAATACATTTACTTCTAGTGCATCGGCTCCAGCTTTTTGAACTGATTGTGCAAATTCTACCCAATCGGAGGCTGTAATGCAATTAATGCTAGCTATTACAGGTATATCTACAGCTTTTTTAGCATCTTTTATTAATTGAAGATAATCATTGACAGTGTTATCTTTTGTATATCCTTTAATATAGTCTGCTGCTTCAGGATATTCATTTGTTTCATTACTGTTAATTGTGTTGTATGCCTCGTATGAGATTTGTTCTTCAAACAAACTTTTTAAAATAACAGCTCCTGCTCCTTGAGATGCAATATCTATAATTTTATCAACTGTGTCGGTAAGGCCAGAGCTTCCTACAATGATGGGATTCTTTAATTCAAGGCCTGCGAAATTTGTTTTGAGATCAGCCATAGATGTATTTTTTGATTTTATTTACAAATTAAGCACTTTTTTAGTAATTACGTGCACCAAAAATAGAACTTCCTATCCTAACCATAGTACTTCCCTCTTCGATTGCTAAATGATAATCCTGAGACATTCCCATGGAGATTTCTGAGAAATTCTGAAATTGATAATCTGATTTTAGTGTTTCAAAAATTGATTTTAATTTTTTGAATTCACTTTTGATTTTGTTTTCATCATCTGTATAGGTTGCCATTCCCATTACACCAATGAATTTAACATTAACCAATGAATGATAATTGTTAGCTGTGTGAGATTCTAGAAATTCGTTAAGATCGAATCCAAATTTGGTTTCTTCATCGGCTATATGAAATTGAATAAGACAGTTTATAACTCTATTATTCTTTTCAGCTTGTTTGTCTATTTCTTTAGCGAGTTTCCAGGAATCTACTGCATGAATTAAATGAACAAAAGGCGCAATGTATTTAACTTTATTGCGCTGCATATGTCCAATCATGTGCCAATTGACATCATCGGGCATTTGTGGTGATTTATTTTGTAATTCTTGAGCTTTATTTTCCCCAAAGTCTATTTGGCCAATTTCGTAGGCCTCTTTCAGATCTTCAATGGGTTTTGTTTTGGATACGGCAATTAATTTAACGGAATCGGGTATTTCTTTTTGTATTCTTTTAAGATTTTCCTGAATTGACATTGAATTAAATGTTTACACTTAGCACAAATCCTACTCCATGTATATTTTCAATTTTGATTCGCTCGTCTGCTTTCAGATATTTACGCAATTTTGTGATAAATACATCTAAACTTCGACCGTTAAAATAATCATTTTCGCCCCAGATCTTTGTAAGCATAACCTCACGTTTCACAATTTCATTCATGTTATCACATAAAATTTGTAAAACGTCTGATTCTCTTTTTGTCATGCGACGTTTTTCCTGAGGACTTTTTAATTCAAGGTTTTTACAATCAAAACTGAAGTCGCCTATTTTATACAAGCATTCATCTTCTTTATTTTTGACTGTGCGTTTTAAAAGTGCATTTATTCTAAGAAGAAGTAATTCACTATCAAAAGGTTTTGCAATGTAATCATCACCACCGGCATTAAAACCAGAGATTTGATCATCTTTCATGCTTTTAGAAGTAAGGAAAATAATAGGTATATCACTATCTATTTCACGAATTTTCTTAGCAATTTCATATCCATTTTCATTAGGAAGAACAACATCGAGAATTACCAAATCTATAGGTTGACTTGTAAAATGATCCATTCCTTGTTCCCCATCTTCAGCTGTTAGTACCTCATAACCCACTTCTTCCAATGCATCCTTAGCCATCATAGCTTCTGCCGGGTTATCTTCTACTAATAGTATAAGTGTTTTCTCTACCATGATAATTTAGTTTCGTTGGCTTTTTTTTTCTAGCGACAAAAAATTTCTACTAAAATACAAAAAAGATATTTTTTTTAACAAGTCTTTAACAGCTATTTGTCAAAAAAAATGCGCAATTGGTGTAAATAAAGGCTTTGGCGCTGAAGAAATTTTAAAATCAACTGTAATTTAAAAAGGATTTAAATTCGGAAATGATAATGTTATGGTCAAATGCGAGTGGAGGAAGATTGTCTATTGCAAACCATTTAGCCTCAACTGCATCGTCACCTGCCCTGGTTTTTTGTAATTGCTCTTTATTTATTATTGACCAAAATACTGTTGTTATTGTGCGACCACGAGGGTCCCGCTTGGGATCAGAATAAGTTTTAAATTGTTTAAGATTAGCATTATTTAAATTCGTTTCCTCTTTGAGTTCTCTTTGGGCAGCATTTTCTAATGTTTCATTTTCATCCATAAAACCTCCTGGAAACGCCCATTTATCTTTATAAGGATCGTGTTTTCTTTTAATTAAAAGAATTCTTGGGATTGTTTCATTAGTGAATAGTATGATATCTGCTGTAACAGCTGGCCTGGGATATTTATATGTATAGCTCATTAGTAATCTTTTTTGTCAAATTTTTCTAATTTGCCTTTTTGATATTGCCGTATCCCCAGTATAATTATAGCTACTATTACTATCCCAAATCCAATAAGAGGTATGTACTGCATTACTATTGTTTATTAAGTTTTACTGCTGTACCATAAGCCATAATTTCAGAGCACCCTTGCATTACCATTGCGGTAGTAAATCTAATATTAATTACTGCATCTGCTCCTAGTTTTAGTGCTTCATCATTCATTCTTTGTAAGGCTTGTTCTCTGGAATGAGCCATTAATTTAGTGTATTCACTTACTTCGCCACCTACCAGGTTTTTTAATCCGGCAAAAATATCTCTTCCTAAATGCCTTGCTCTTACAGTACTTCCTCTTACGATGTCTAGTACTTCAGCTATTTCATAACCTGTTACAAATTCTGTATTTGTGTTAATCATTTTTTTTCAGTTTAATTCTTTTAATTATTCGTAGATGATGTGTATACTTCTTTAGGTCATTATTATAAATACCCTGATGATCAATTTTATCGATTCTTACTTTACCGGAAGCATGCACAATTGTTTGATTGTCAATTAGTATCCCGACATGGATTATTTTACCGTTTTCATTATCGAAAAAGCAAAGATCACCTTCTTGTGCTTCGTTTAAAAAGTTAATAGGTTCTCCGTAGGCAATTTGTTCACTGGCATCTCTCGGTAGATCAAAATGTAATATTTTAAAAATATTGACTATCAGTCCAGAACAATCGATTCCCAGCATAGTACGGCCTCCCCATAAATATGGTGCTCCTGCTATGTTTTTAGCAATTTCACTTGCTGAAAATGCCTGATCTGTTGAGCCTTGAGTAAGTTTATAGTCCGTCCCATTAATAGCAAATTTATTCTCTTTCAAAAATGGGAGGGTACTACCTTGTGAAACAATTATTTTTTCATCATTGGTTTCGAGTTGTGCAAATGCAGATGAAACACACGGATGATAAATTCCTTCTATTTTCAAGTATTCTTCGATTGGAATAATGGTGATTGATTCTACATTAACCCAACCCAGATATTGGTCCGTATCTGAATAAATAAAATACCAGGAGTCTTTTTGGTTGATTATTTTACAAGTTTCTCCAAATAATAATTGAGTTACCATTTCTGATTTTTCAGAGTGAAAATCGCGAACTGGAATTTGAGCTAAAAGGCATATCCCGTATTTCATCTTATCGTAATTTATTTAGTATTTAAAATTAGCTTGTATTCTTTTACAAAACAAAATATTTGAAATCATTCTTTATCTAAATTGATTTAGAATTGATTTAAATCGTTTGCATATGTTTTATGTCATTTGTATTTATTAAAAAGTTATTTATTTTTGGGCAACTGTAAAAATGGATATTCCTTTTATGAAAAAGATTTATATTCCAGCAATTTACTATTTTGTTATTGCCATCAACGTGGGCTTTCAAAAGCGTTTTGGCGGTCTATAATACAATGCTTTCCCTTTAACTTTTCTATTTTTTTAAAGTAAGACATTTGTAACTTAAAATTTTGATCAATGCAAAAACTTTTATTGGGAGATGAAGCCATCGCACAAGGCGCTATTGATGCAGGCTTGTCGGGTGTATATGCATACCCGGGAACTCCTTCAACAGAAATTACAGAATATATTCAGGCAAGTAAAACTGCTAAAGAGAGAAAGATACATAGTGATTGGGCTGCTAATGAAAAAACAGCAATGGAAGCTGCCCTTGGTATGGCATATGCCGGAAAGCGTAGTATGACATGTATGAAACACGTTGGATTAAATGTAGCTGCTGATAACTTTATGAATGCTGCAATAACCGGTGTAAATGGAGGTATGGTTGTAGTAGTAGCTGATGATCCATCAATGCACTCATCACAGAATGAGCAAGATTCAAGGTATTATGGTAAGTTTGCATTAATACCAATTCTTGAGCCTTCAAATCAACAAGAAGCTTATGATATGACATATGGTGCTTTTGAATTATCTGAAAAATACAAAGTGCCTGTAATGATTAGAATTACAACACGTATTGCACACTCTCGTGCTGGTGTTTTACCCAAGGAAATGAAGGCTCAGAATGAGCAGTCATTACCATCTAATCCTCGCCAGTTTGTATTACTTCCTTCAATTGCGAGAAAACAATATAAAGGACTATTATCTAATCAGGCTCATTTTGTAAATGAATCAGAAAACTCTCCATTTAATAAATATTTTGACGGTGAAGATAAAAGCCTTGGAATTATTGCTTGCGGACTTGGATACAACTATTTGAGAGAAATTTTATCTGAAGAAGATTGCAAGTATCCAGTACTTAAAGTAGCTCAATATCCTCTTCCTGAAAAGCAAGTTAAAAAATTAGCAGAAGAGACAGATAAACTTCTAATTATTTAAGAAGGTTATCCAATGGTTGAAGAAAATATAAAAGGGTTCCTAGAAAAAGAGCCTGTAACAGGCCGATTGGATGGAACATTGCCTCGTGATGGTGAGTTGAATGCTGATTTAGTTGCTGCAGCTTTAGGAATTGAAACAGGAGCAAAGGAAAGTAAGATTCCTGATTTTGTAGCAAATCGTCCTCCTAGTATGTGTCCAGGGTGTAGTCATATTGATGTGTATAATGCTTTAAATGAAGCGTTAGCGCCATATGGTGAAGGTCGTGTGTTTTCTGATATAGGTTGCTATACTTTAGGTGCTTTAGAACCATTTAATGCAATTAATACTTGTGTAGATATGGGGGCATCTGTAACTATGGCTAAAGGAGCAGCTGATGCAGGTCTTATTCCAGCAGTTACAGTTATCGGTGATTCTACTTTCACACACTCTGGAATGACAGGTCTATTGGATGCTGTAAATGAAAATTCGCCAATAACAGTTATTATCTCTGATAATGAATCTACTTCAATGACAGGTGGTCAGGATTCATCTGCAGTTGGTAGACTAGAAGCTATTTGCAAGGGCTTAGGCGTTGATCCTGATCATATACGCGTATTGAATCCAATTAAGAAAAATCATGATGAGATGGTTCAGGTTATGAAAGAAGAGTTTGAGTATGATGGCCCATCTGTGATTATTCCACGTCGTGAATGTATCCAGAAAGCATTGCGTCGTAAAAAAATGGAAGCCAAATTAAAGAAACAAAACTAATTCAAAACTCAGATCATTATGAAAACTGATATAATATTAGCCGGAGTAGGAGGACAGGGAATTTTATCTATCGCTGCCACGCTTGGTGTCGCTACATTGGAGAATAATTGGTATCTAAAACAAGCTGAGACTCATGGTATGAGCCAGCGTGGAGGTGCTGTGGTTTCTCACTTGAGAATTTCTGATAAACCTATTTTTTCGGACTTAATACCTAAAGGCGCTGCAGATGTAATTATTTCTGTAGAGCCAATGGAATCATTACGCTACGTTGACTATTTATCACCAGAAGGGTATTTGGTGACAAATACAAAACCATTTGTTAATATTCCTGATTATCCAGAAGAGGAAAAGTTAATGCAGTATATCAAAGGCTTACCAAATGTGGTCGCAATTGATGCAGACCAAATTGCCAATGATTTGAAAGCAAGAAGAAGTTCCAATATTGTAATGCTTGGAGCAGCGGCTCCATTTTTACATATGGATCTATCGATTTTAGAAAGTGGATTGCGTCAAATTTTTGGTTCTAAAGGTGAAGAAATAGTGGAAATGAATATGAAGGCATTACATGCCGGATATGATTTCGCAATGAAGAACAAATAGAATTTTTATTACCAGTTCAAATAAAAACCCGGCTTGCTTTCTAGCGAGCCGGGTTTGTTTTATTTTGTTTTAAAGTTTTAGAATACATAACTAGAGATCATCTTTGAACCTGAGACTTTAAACTTTCTAGCCAAAATAGTCTCTCATTCTTTCAAAAATGCTTTTTTCCTTTCCTTTTGGTTGAGGTACGAAGTTAGGTGACGCCTGCAATTTTTCGATAAGTTTCTTTTCTTCTTTGCTTATTTTTTCAGGAATCCAAACGTTTACCTGTACAAGCATATCGCCTCTACCGTAACCATTAACCTGTGGAATTCCTTTATTCCGAAGCCTTAATATTTTCCCGGATTGCGTGCCTGATTCTATCTTTATTTTTACTTTTCCTTCAACTGTTGGAACTTCGGCAGTTGTACCTAAAATGGCATCTGATAAGCTTATGTAAAGGTTGTAAATGAGATCATTGCCATCGCGAATCAAATCCGGATCTTCTTTTTCTTCAATGGCTACAAGTAAGTCTCCATTTATTCCACCTCTTCTTGCGGCATTACCTTTTCCACTTACATTTAATTGCATGCCCTCAGTTACTCCAGCAGGAATTTTAATGCTTATGATTTCTTCGTCCTGTACAATTCCTTCACCGTAGCATGAAGTACATTTTTCCTGAATAACTTTTCCTTCTCCACCACAAGTAGGACAGGCTCCGGTAGTTTGCATTTGTCCTAAAAATGTATTGGATACGCGGGTTACGCGACCAGATCCATTACAAGTTGAACATGTATTAAATGCACCGTTTTTAGCTCCTGAACCACTACATGTTTTACATTCGGTATATTTTTTAACTTTTACTTTTTTCTCTACACCGTTGACCATCTCTTTGAGGTCAAGCTTTACTCTGATGCGGATATTGGAGCCTTTATTGACTCTTTGACGACCTCTTCCGCCGCCACCAAATCCACCAAACCCGCCAAATCCAAAGGCATCACCGAAAATATCACCAAATGAGCTAAAGATATCTTCCATACTCATACCTCCGCCACCAAATCCACCGGCACCTTTTACTCCTTCGTGACCAAACTGGTCATATCTTTGGCGTTTAGTGTCGTCACTTAGTACCTCATAGGCTTCTGCTGCTTCTTTAAACTTATCTTCTGCACTTTTATCATCCGGGTTTTTATCCGGGTGATATTTGATAGCCATCTTTCGATAAGCTTTTTTAATCTCTTCTTTTGAGGCACTTTTAGATACTCCCAATACTTCGTAATAGTCTCTTTTACTCATGTCTGATGTATTCTCTTATTTTTGGCTATTCTCCAATTACAACTTTTGCAAATCTAATCACTTTATCGTTAAGCTTGTATCCTTTTTGGATTACATCAACTATTTTGCCTTTTAGTTTTTCTTCCGGGGCAGGGATTTTTGTAACTGCCTCATGTAGATCAGTGTCAAAGTCTTGATGTAAGGCATCAATCTCTGTTACACCTTTTTGCTTAATAAAGTCATTAAATTTTTGGTCAATTAGCTTCATTCCAGTTTTTACTGCTTCAATGTCTTCAGCTTTTTCAACATTATCCATCGCACGATCCATGTCGTCTACTACAGTAAGTAAGCTTAGCAATACATCTTCACCGGCAGATTTTAACATTTCAGCACGTTCTTTAAGTGTGCGTTTTCTGTAATTGTCGAATTCAGCTTGAAGTCGTAAATATCGGTCATTAAGTTTTTCTACCTGTTCACCTAATTCCTGAATCTTTTCATCCTTAGGGTCTTTCTTTTTCTCCTTTTTAGTAGTTTTTTTCTTTGATTTTTTTTCCGACTTTACTTCTTCTTGTTTTTCGTTATCTTTTTCTTCTGTATTATTTTCTTTTTCTTCTGCTGATGTCTCGTTTTGTTTTTTCTTATCTGATGAGGAATCAGCAGCTTGAGCCTCAGTTTTGGGCTGCTTTTCTGTATCTTTTTGATTTGCTTTTTTCACCATTTTCGTCAATTTTTTTAACTTCTATCTATTTAATCAAAAGCCCTGCCAAATGATTTTGATTGTCATCTTGTCAGCGGTATTAGTCTACTGATTTATATATGCTTTCTATTGCTGTCAAGCTGTCTATGATTTAATGACATTTTTCGTACAAATTGGCAATATCTTTTTAATTGATTTTATATATACCGAAGGATTGATAAATAGAAAGAATACTTTTTGTCAACTTCATTTTTTTTTGGTTATTTCACAAACACTAATAGAAAATCAAAAATTCTTCTTATGAGAGCTATTTATCTCACTACTATCTTATTGCTCGTTTCACTTATGGCCTTTACTCAGCCAGTGGATCATAAAATGTCAGAGGCTGAAAAAGCTATGATGCCTCAGTATTTTGAAAATATTGTTCCAAAAGGAACTGTAACTCCTCCTGACTTTCCTGTTCGCTCAGCAGCAGAATGGGAAGAAATGCAAGGAATTGTTATTTCATGGCAATCTTTTTCATCAGTTCTAACTGAAATTGTTCGACATGCAGTTGAGCAGGGCAAAGTTTATATCGTTACTCAAAGTTCTTCTTCTGTACAATCGGTTTTGACCAGTGCTAGTATTGCTACAGATAGCGTTGTTTATGTGAACGAGCCTTCGAATACTGTTTGGATTAGGGATTATGGGCCAAATAATATCTATTCCAATAATGTAGAATCTTTATATTTTGTAGATTGGGTTTATAATCGTCCACGACCTTCTGATGATGCTATACCAGCTGCCTTATCTGAGCTGATGAATGTGCCAATGTATGAAACTACTACAGATCCTTATGAACTAATTGGTACTGGTGGAAACTTCATGAGTGATGGTTTTGGCTTAGGCTTTTCATCCAGACTTATCGTAAATGAGAATCCAGGGCATACTGAGCAGGAAGTTCGCAATATTCTCCGTGATTTTATGGGAATTGATGAATACGTGTTGATGGAAACATTACCTTATGATGGTATTCATCATATTGACATGCACATGAAACTATTGGATGAAGAGACATTGTTAGTGGGCCAATATCCTGCTGGTGTTGCTGATGGACCTCAAATTGAAGCCAATTTACAATACGTGTTAGATAATTACCAAACAGTTTATGGCACACCGTTCAAAGTGGTTCGTATACCAATGCCACCAGATGCTTACGGTAACTATCCAGATGATTGGGGCGATTACAGAACTTATACAAACTCATTGATCTTTAATAAATTGGTGTTGGTTCCTATATATGGAGCTGATAGTGATGATGAGGCATTACAAATATATGAGGATGCTATGCCGGGTTATGAAGTAATTGGTATTGATTGTAATTCTACAATTGGTTATAGTGGAGCTATTCATTGTATATCACATGAATTGGGAGCAAATAATCCTTTACTAATTTCACACCAACCACTGACTAGTTTAAATGCGTCCAATTTAAATCATGAAGTAACAGCATATATTGAGCATACTAGTGGAATTTCGGGAGCTAACCTAATGTATAGAACTGATTTGAATGCAGATTTTACTGCTATCCCAATGGTACAGGATCAGGACTCATCTACGCTTTGGTCTGCGCAATTACCAATTGTAACTAAAGATTCAATTGACATACAGTATTATATTAAAGCCACTTCTAATAGTGGAAAGGAGCAGGTTAGACCTATTACGGCTCCTGAAGGATATTGGTCATATAAAGTTGATGATGGAACCAATGTTTTACCAATTGCTAATGCAGGTGATGATCAAATCGTTGATGGAGGAACTACTGTTCAACTAGATGGTACTGCTTCATCGGATGCTAATATGGACCCGCTAACGTATAATTGGTTTACTAATGCTAATATTACCTTTGATGATTATACTTTAGCTGAGCCTACTTTTGTAGCGCCGACTCCTGAGCAAGATACTACGATTGAAATTTATTTAAAGGTTTCAGATGGATATGGAGAGTCTACGCCTGATACAGTTCTAATCACTGTAAGAGGTGCAACAGGTTTGGTTGACGAGGCATTAAATGACAATTGGAATGTGTATCCGAATCCTGCAAACGGTAAGGTTTATTTTGCATTTGAAGATAATGTACCTGAGTATATTCGGATAATAAACGTTAACGGAAGTGTTATTTTTGAATCTAAACCAGACAATAATTATCGTGTTTTTGGGTTAAATACAAGTAGTTTTTCTGAAGGATTGTACATAGTACAGGTTATTTCAGAAGGTCGTACTTTTGTTAAACGATTATTAATTAAAAAATAGAGAATGATAATATTTATCATTGTATTAACTGGTATAGTCTCAGTGTATGCATTTCAGCAGCCAGAGATTATGTATCGTTATAATTTTTCTCCTTATCAGATTGTTAAGCGCAAACAATGGTATAGAATGCTTTCGCACGCACTCTTGCATGCCGATTGGATGCATCTGATCGTGAATATGCTAGTATTGTATTCATTTGCCATTCCACTTCGGTTCTTTTTTAATCTATTTTTCAGCTATATCCCAGCCAGTATTTTTATTTTAATATTTTATATATTGGCAATTGGAGCAAGCAGTATTGTAAGTTTGGTAAAACACAAAGACAATCCTAATTACAATGCTTTGGGTGCTTCTGGAGCAGTTTCAGCTGTGGTATTCGCATGCATATTTTTTGCTCCTCTGGAAGAGATTTTATTCTTTGGAGTAATTCCTGTTCCGGGTATTTTATTTGGAATAGGTTATTTGTGGTATTCCTGGTATATGGGTAAAAAGAACGTGGATAATGTTGGTCATGATGCTCATTTCTATGGTGCTATTTTCGGATTTATTTTCCCATTGATACTCAGACCAGAGCTAATACATCAATTTATTTATCAACTAATTAATTGGTAACATATGCAAAAAGCTGTGTTTTTAGATCGGGATGGTGTAATTAACGATAATTCAAAGCATTATTATGTGTTTAAGGATGATCAACTGGTCTATAATCCTGATGTATTAGATGTGATTAAAAGCTTTTATGATGCAGGATATCTAGTTATTGTAATCAGCAATCAGGGTGGAGTTTCCAGAGGTTTGTATGAAACAAAAGATGTGGATGTATTGCACGAAAAGATCAAAAAAGATGTGGAAGCAATAGGAGGTAAGATTACAGATTTTTATTTTTGTCCGCATCACGATAAAGTTGAAAAATGTCTTTGCCGAAAACCATCCTCATTACTCATAGAAAGAGCCGCTGCAGCTTATGATGTAGATTTGGCTGCATCATATCTAATTGGTGATTCTGAGCGTGATGTTGAGGCGGGAAATAATGCAGGTCTTAATAAATCTTTTAAAGTTGAAGCCAACGGTTCTTGTAAAGATATTATCGCTCAAATAGTTGCTGAATAATGGAAAGTTCTCAACCCTGGATTTTAATAAATGGTCAATGGAAAAGGGATGGGGAAATAATCTCTTCCAAAAACAGATCATTTCTATATGGTGATGGGTTGTTTGAAACCATACGTGTTGTAAATGCACATACTCCTTTCTTGAATCTGCATGTCGAAAGATTGCGAAAGTCGTTACCATTTCTAAAATTAGATTTTATTGAAGATTTTAGTGAAGAAAGATTATCAAAGCATATTGAACAATTCCTGACTAAAAATAGATGGTATAAAGGTTCAAGGATAAGACTTACGGTATATAGAATGGCTGATGGTAAGTATACACCTTCAAAACAGCAAACGGGTTACATTTTGACTGGAGAGCCTCTAGAAACAGAACCGATTTTCCCTTTTAAAGGTACAGGCCGTATAATGGGTGAATATACTGAATTGTCAAAAAATAATAATTCATTATCATCTATAAAAAGTACTAGTAGTATAATATATGTTTTGGCGGGAACTTATGCTAGAAATAGTAACCTTGACGATGTTTTTTTGAAAAATCAGAACGATGAAATTGTTGAAACAGTTAATTCTAATGTTATTTTAGTCAAAAAGCGCCAGCTGATCTCACCCGGACCTGATCAATTTGCGTTGGATGGAACCATGCGCAAAACTGTATTGGAAATTGGACGTGAATTTGGTTTTGAAATTATTACACGTGGATTGTCTGAAGAAGATATCCTGGATGCTGATGAAATTATGCTTACTAATGCTATACAAGGCATTAATTGGGTAAAAGGATATAAAGACAGGAGGTATTATTCAAATGTCGGTTTTGAGTTTTCAAAAAGACTTAATGAAATGGTGGCAGATTAGTTCCAGGATGGATTTTCCGGGACATTCAACCATGGTTTAAATGATGCTCCTAGCTGATTGACAATGTTATACCACATTCTTGGATCGTTATCGATCATATTTTCATTACTCATTGTACCAATTTTCCAATAGTTATTCTCAATCTCATCTTTTAGTTGATCTGGTTTCCAGCCTGAATAACCAATGAAAAATTTAACGTGATTTTGATCAATAAGACCCAGTGATGCAAGCTGATTAAGTTTCTTGAAATCTCCACCCCAATATAATCCCTTGCTAATTAATTTTGTTTCTGGAATCTGTTTCCCAAGTGTGTGTATAAAATGAACTGAATTGGTTTCTACTGGTCCACCAATGGATATATTGGTTTTGATATCAGGAAAGTCTTTCATTAGATCACTTAATGGCATTACAACAGGTTTGTTTAAAATAAATCCAATGGTTCCCTTATCGTTATGCTCAGTAATTAGAACAACAGATTTTCCAAAATAGGCATCGCGTGAAAACGGCTCCGAAATAAGAATCGAACCCGGACGAACATTTTTCGGATCTTCTTTAAAATCGAATATTTTAGTTTTCGAATACATAGCCGTACTTTTTCTTATGTTTTAACAAATTTTAGTCCATTTCTGTTTAATTATAAATGGGGATATGTTTAAGAGCTTGTTGCTGAGGGTGTTGGTTATTGTTGTTTAGCCTTGCGTGCTGTGTCAGATTGTCATTTTTTGAAAAACTGCAACCAAATAATCCATAAGGCCAATAGCGTACCATATACAAACCATAGTGTTCCTTGTGCATTAATTATATCAAACGTTTGTGGTGAATGGTAATTCGAAATTGCAATACTTGCAGCTCTGAGTATATTGCTAAATTCAATTAAAATCATACCTACTGGTATATACCAAAGCTTATGTTTGAGTGGGCCGGGGGCAAATAGAATAAACAAAGTGAACCAAATTAATTCCCTGTAGCCAAGACAACCAAAGGCAAAATAAACACCATTGGTAGGCGTAAACCAAATGGCATTTCCATCAATAGATATGTTGTAACCTAATAATTGAATTATTGCACCTGTTAGAGAAGCTAATATTTCACTAAATGCTTTCGTAAATGAGTGATATTTAACTATGCCGGCAATAAATTCAAAATCCATGAAAAGTGCAGAAGCAACCAGCCCAATAGTAAAAGCAACAGCCAGTCTCCAATTGAAAGGAGATGTGAAATAGTTCGCCATATATTGTTGCCATTGCTTCATTTACTGGTTAACACAGTTTTATAGAATTTGATTATAAATGTATGTGAATGTTTTAACAAATAAAAACTGATATGAAAGTATTATAAAAAGGAAGTATGCAATTGCTGTTTTATTGAATGTCTTTATTATTTCTTAATATCGCTTTTTGTTTCTATGGTCAATTGCAATCAAAATCTTATTTTTACCATCAATTTGAATCTAATCGGATTATGCAAAAGTATTTATCACTAGTAAAGTTTGCACACACTATTTTTGCCATGCCATTTGCATTGGTTGGATATTTTATTGCCGTAAGAGGTTTTGGCGAGCATTTCAATTGGTTAGATTTAGTATTGGTAGTTTTAGCCATGGTATTTGCACGTAATGCTGCAATGGGATTCAATCGGTATGTTGACAGGAATATTGATGCAAAAAATGATCGTACTGCTCAAAGAGAGATACCTTCGGGAAAGGTATCAGTAAAAGCTGCTGGATGGTTTGTAGTCTTAAATGTTACTGCATTTATTGTAACTACCTGGTTCATTAATCTTTTGTGCTTTTATTTGTCATTTGTGGCAATGGCAGTCGTTCTGGGCTATAGCTTAACCAAGCGCTTTACATGGTTGTGTCATTTTATTTTGGGAATTGGTTTGTCATTAGCCCCCATAGGCGCATTTTTAGCTGTTACAGGTTATTTTCATTGGGTTCCAGTTTTATTATCTGTGGCTGTTTTGTTGTGGGTAACGGGATTTGACATTATCTACGCCTTACAAGATGATGGTTTTGATAAGGAGCAAGGTCTTTTTTCGATTCCTTCATATTTTGGACGTAAAAAAGCCCTGTGGATTTCCAGGGCTATTCATATTATATCTGGTGCAATAATTATTGCAATTGGTTATTGGCTCAAGCTTAATTTTATCTACTTTATTGGTGCTAGTTTATTTACTCTATTACTTATCTACCAGCATTTGGTTGTAAAAGCATCAGATTTGTCAAAAGTTAACCTTGCATTTTTCACAACTAATGGTATTGCAAGTGTTGTTTATGCAACAGTAACTATTTTTTCTTTGTACTATCAAATGAGTAGCTAATACCAATTCCAAGGGTTTCTTTTATCTGAACTCTTTGTATCACATCCGCATTCCACATAAAATGGGCGAATAAAACAGCTTTAATATATTCATTCACTTTAAAGTTTATTGTGGTTTGCCAGTCTAAATCCGTATTGTTTTTTAATGTGTAGGGGTTGTCTAGATAATTGTTGAAAAGCTCCAAAGAGGATTGAAGCCTAACGTTTTTCATTATCTCTTTTTTGAAATTTACTTTGAGGTAAGCACCCATTTCTGCTCTGAAAGTTTCTCCTGGTTCCAGGCCATAAGGCACTGAATACAATGTGTCTGTTACAACAGTAGCTTTACCTGAAAGTGGTGAAATTAAGACACTTAGCATCTTTTTATATTTATATTCAAAACCAGTAGCCAATACTAAATACCCCGGATTTAAAAATTCACTGACTTTAGCAATTGAATCTTCTTTTGGATATTCATACCCTCTTAAAAATTGCGTTTTAAAATTTACAACGTTCGAAAAGAAGAGTTGTCCTTTTTTTATTTCATATCCATACTTACTATTTAACTCAAATATATCTTCTGTTTTTCTTCGATTATACATTCCAGTACCTTGCTGTGTACCACCTAATTTGTAGTTAAATGTATTTTCCCATGATGATTTCTTTTTATCATAAGAAATGGTATAATCATTTAATAAAAGTGCACTAAAAAAATCTTCACCACCTTGTGCCCAGTGCTTCACTGAGCCTTGGGTAAAGTTGAAGCTGGATATACCTTCAAAAGTCCATGCGGTATCTTTAGGCGAATTTTTGGTTTCATTGTTTTCATTTTGTGAATTTACATACAATACACCCATTAGTAATAAGAATGATAAAAAATACTTCATATGTTTAAGTTTTGATTTAAGATTTTGTTACCAACCAATCAAATTTAACAAACTTGAATATTTTTGGTTCATTTTTTGGTTCGTTTTTTTTCAATTATGTATTTTTGCATCATGATGAGTGAAATAAATAATATATCCGTATTAGCTACAACTCGTTACCTTAATATTAAACGTCGGGACGTCTTCCACTACTAATTCCGGTTTGTTTTCCTTTTTTTTTATTCAAGTAAGTTTAATATTAAATCTATTATTATGGAAATTCCATTTGCAGAATCATATAAAATTAAGATGGTTGAGTCCATCAGAAAAAGTACACGCGAAGAGCGTGAGCATTGGATTAAAAATGCCAAATACAATCTTTTTAACCTAAGAAGTGATCAGGTTTATATTGATTTATTAACTGACTCTGGTACTGGCGCAATGAGTGATAAACAATGGGGTGCTATGATGGTTGGAGATGAATCATATGCTGGTGCACGCTCATATTATAATATGAAAAATGCACTGAAAGAAATTCTTGGTTTCGATTACTTTTTACCAACTCATCAGGGACGTGCAGCTGAAAATGTATTGTTTTCGGTTTTAGTGAAAGAGGGTCAAATTGTACCAGGCAATAGCCATTTTGATACTACCAAAGGACACATTGAGTTTAGAAAAGCTCACGCCATTGATTGTACTATTGATGAGGCTTTTGATCCGGAACATATACATCCATTTAAAGGTAATGTGGACTTGACAAAACTGGAGAAAGTGCTAAAAGAGTATCCTAAAGAACAGATTCCATTTATTGTACTTACACTTACCAATAATACTGCTGGTGGACAACCAGTTTCTATGGAAAATATCAAGGCAGTGGCTCAAATGGCAAAAAATTATGGAATAAAATTGCTTTTTGATTCTGCTCGTTTTGCTGAGAATGCGTACTTCATTAAAATACGTGAAAAAGGGTATGCTGATAAGACTATCAAAGAGATTGTAAAGGAGATGTACCAGTATGCTGATTATGCAACTATGTCTTCTAAAAAAGATGCTATTGTGAATATGGGTGGTTTTGTTTGTTTCCGTGATGAGGAAGTGTTTAAACAAGCATCTACGTATAATATTATGTTTGAGGGCTTTATTACTTATGGAGGTATGAGTGGACGCGATATGGACGCGTTAGCTGTTGGTTTAGATGAGGGTACTGAGTTCGATTATTTGGAGACACGTATCAAACAGGTAGCTTATTTAGGACAAAAATTAGAAGAGTATGGTGTGCCATTTCAAAAACCTGCTGGCGGGCATGCTATTTTCTTAGATGCTACTAAAGTATTACCTCATGTTCCAAAAGAGGAATATATAGCTCAAACACTAGGAATAGAGTTGTATCTTGAAGCAGGTGTGCGTGGTGTAGAAATTGGAACTTTATTGGCTGACAGAGACCCAGATACACATGAAAATCGTTATCCAAAATTAGAGCTGTTAAGATTGGCTATTCCAAGAAGAACCTATACAAATAACCATATGGATGTGATTGCGGCAGCTACAAAAAATGTATTTGATCGCAGAGACCAAATTACAAGAGGGTATAAAATTTTGAAAGAAGCTCCAATATTAAGACACTTTACAGTTGAGCTAGAGAAACTTTAATATTGGCTAAAATAATTAGTTATAGCTGCATGGATTAATGCCATGCAGCTTTTTTTGTACCTTAGCGTAAAATTTTATAAAAATGAAAAATATTATAATCCTTGGAGTCCTCCTTTTAATGTTGATAAGTTGCTCAAATTCAAAACAAAATGTAGATGCTATTTATAAGAATGCGACCATGTATACGGTTGACAAAGATTTCTCAATAGCTAAAGTTGTTGTGGTCAATGATGGGAAAATTGCAGCCGTTGGAGGTAATGAATTATTGAAAGATTATAGTTCAGAAAATGAAATTGATCTGGAAGGTAAGTATATGTATCCCGGGTTTATTGATGCACATTGTCATTTTTATGGATATTCTATGAATTTACGTCAGGTTGAATTGCGAGGAACAAAATCATTTGATGAAATAATAGAGAAACTAAAAGCCTGGGATGCAGAGAATAATGCCGAATGGGTTGTGGGGCGAGGATGGGACCAAAATGATTGGCCTGTAAAGGAATTTCCTGATAATAGTTTGCTGAATGACGCTTTTCCTGATAAACCCGTTTTTCTCCGTAGAATTGATGGACATGCGGCTATAGCTAACGATAAAGCGCTGAAGTTGGCTAAAATTGATGCAAATTTTAAAATTGAAGGAGGGGATGTATTAATTAAAAATGGCAAAGCTACCGGAGTATTAATTGATAATGGGATGGTACCAATCATGGATTTGATCGAAGATCCTCAGGGAGATGAAGCAATTAGTTATTTGAATCAGGGAGAAAAGAATTGCTTTGCAGTTGGGTTAACCTCAGTAGTGGATGCAGGATTAGAATTTGATCAGATTAAGTTGATTGATCAGCAACAAGAATTGGGTGAATTGAAAATGCAGGTTTATGCCATGCTTACTCCAACAGCTGATAACATTGAGAATTTTGTTGAAAAGGGAATTTATAACACAGAAAGACTGCATGTTAGATCTATCAAATTGTATGCTGATGGAGCACTAGGATCAAGAGGAGCGTGTTTGTTGGAACCTTATTCAGATGATCCTGCGAATTTTGGAATTATAGTTACTTCTGAAAAGGATATGAGGGCTTTGGCTCAAAAAGCTTTTGATAAGGGTTATCAAGTAAATACACATGCTATTGGGGACTCGGCAAATCGATTGATGCTAAGAATTTATGCAGATATTTTAAAAGGTAAAAATGATCGTAGATGGCGTATAGAACACGCTCAGGTTATAAACTATAATGATTTTGACAAATTTGGAGAATTTAATATTGTTCCTGCAGTGAATACAACTCATGCTACTTCAGATATGTATTGGGCTGAAGATCGTTTGGGGCCTGAGAGAATTAAGGGTGCTTATGCCTATGAGCAATTATTGCAACAAAATGGCTGGTTATGTAATGGGAGCGATTTTCCGGTAGAAGAAATTAATCCGCTGTATGGTTTTTACGCAGCAGTTGCCAGAAAAGACTTTGAAAATTACCCTGCAGGTGGTTTTGAACCTGAAAATGCTTTGACTCGTGAAGAAGCTTTAAAAGCAATGACAATATGGGCTGCTAAAAGTATGTTTGAAGAAAATGAGAAAGGCTCCATTGAGGTTGGAAAAAATGCAGATTTAGTTGTGTTGGAAAAAGATATTATGCAAATTGACATAGCTGAAACCCACGCTGTAAAAGTTTTAAGAACAATTGTCCGAGGAGAGCCTGTTTTTATTAAAAAATAATTAATAGCTCCATACAAATTTTATTATTCATATACTCTTTTCTCTTAAGAGCGTATTTTGAATTATGTATAAATATCGTTAATTGTATTAAGTGATGTTATAATTTCACTGGTGGAATTGATATATGTGATTTATAAAATCTAATATTCAAATATCATTTATAAATTTTTAACATATAATTCTGATTGATTTTTTTAGTGCGATTTATGGGTGGGTAACTATTTGATTTTCAATAAAGAAAAAGGGTGGTCAAGCGACCACCCCCAAAAACAAGTCATGAAAACAGCTTATATTACCCCTCGCAATTGACCGAAACTAAGAATTTAGTTTCGATGTTGCACTTCAAAAATAAGTAAAGCTTAATTTAAAAACAAATTAATATTAACCTTTTCACAAATTATTAA
>PKTE01000055.1 GCA_002869335.1 Salinivirgaceae bacterium
AAATTAATGACGTTACAATCTTGGTTTCATTTGGTGCTGATGCGGTTACTTCCATAAACACTAAAAATGGCATTGTTGTAATTGACGCCGGAATTTCTACATATCTCACAAAAAAGTATAGAAAAATAATTGCTCAGGAATTCAATAATCAGAAATTCATTTATTTAATAAACACCCATTCACATCATTATCATAATAGAGGGAACAGTGTTTTTGATGAAGCTAAAATTATTGGACATGTCAACGGATTTGATGAAATTGAAAAGCAATGGAATAATCCGAAAGAATTTATTGATCGGACTAATAAAACGGTAAAAGAATATGACAGCAATTTGCAAAAGCAAATAAAATATTCGAAAGAATGGATTGAAAGTTTTACGCAAAAAATACGATATAAAAGTGCACGAAATGACGCTGAAAATTTAATTCCCATAAGAAAACCCGATGTAACCTTTCACGATAGTCTAGTTATAAATGTTGGCGATATTCGTTTTGAAATGAAATATTTCGGTGGCTGCCATTCCAATAGCGACATATTGATTTTCGTTCCACAATTGAATTTATTATTTACCGGAGACTTAATGTTTCAATATGGTAAACCGAGCATAGTCAGCAACACCTTAATTAACAAAGAATTATGGAAGACTTCTATACGTTGGATTCAAAAAAGAATGAATGAAAAAACAGTAATTATCGGAGGGCATGGTCAACTCCTTTCCTTTGAAGATTTAACCTCATTCAACAAGCAAATTTTGCAAAAAACCCATATTTAATATTAATAAAACCTCCATGAAACGCAAAGAGCTAATTCTGTTACTTATTGGATTTTTGTTTTGCCAATCAGGATCTGCCCAAAATGAATACCTAATGGTGATAGATGTTCAGAAAAAGTTCTACGAAAACACTAAATTGGAACAGCGAGCCAATGAGATGGTGCAAAACATCAACAGCCTAATTGAAAGATTTGATCCTGAAAAAGTAATTTACGTTAAAGCAACAGCTAAAACATTAATTGTATCTCTAAATGGAATTAAGTCAGAAGCGGTTTTTCCAGCACCTGAGCTTGATACTGAATTGCAAGTTGTAAATGATCAAATATTTACAAAAATAGAAGGTAGCGCCTTTTCTGTTGTGAAATTAAACAATTTGCTTCAAAAAAGAGATGTAAAAAAGGTAACCCTGGTTGGTTTGTTAGCTGAAAAATGTGTTTACAAAACGGCCATCGATGGAATTGAAAAAGGATATGACATTTTCATTGCGAAAGATGCAGTGCTCTCCAAATCGGCATCTAAAAAGGCGAAAATCTTTCGGAAAATGACAAAAAAAGGAGTAAAAATAGTTCCATTAGAAGATCTTTTGAAATATGATTGATTAGAATTTATTTATATCTATATTGAGTTGTGTTTTTATCGCCAAATTTTTCAATCAACCCTTTTTCTACGCCAAACTTAAGATCTTGACTAGCAGTTGCTGTGGATATTTCACGAAAAATTTTGAGATAATCTTTACGGGTAAAATAATCCTTATCGACAATAAATTTAAAATGGTTTAGCCTATCAATATTTGTTAATGTAATATTCTGAATACATAACAACTGTTCTAAAGATTCTAGAATGACTCAAGCATAAACTCAACAAATAATGTTGATTCTCCATAATTATCAGACCTTGCGAGTGACTCATAATAAATCTACTGGCGTTCTTTTAATAATGATTCTATGGGTAAATATTCAAAACCCGGATAAGTGTCTTTTAATATCAAAGTTTGCAATTACACCCGCAAGTAACAGACATGTGGTAGAAACATTTTACAGCATCTGAACTCGATCCTGAATTGAGAATTTCGTATTAACTGCAATGGAAATTCTTGTCGAGAATTTAAAACAAATAATAATGACCTTTCCTATTGTAACATGTTTACCCCGGGTGACGCTGTTCGCGTTCGCTAAAGCTTTCACTTCCGCTTAAGCTTAAGCGAACGCGGATGACGAACGAAGCTTACCCGGGGCTATATTATTCAATCCCTTCAGGATTGTTTGTTAAAGCCCGTAGGGCTGACATGTTGGTAGTTTCAATGACAATACCGAATAAGTAATGCCGCAACGCGAAAACAAGCAATAGTAGAAAGATGCTATCGGCATTTTGCAATGTAATATTTACGCCTACTGCATTCAGAGATGATAATGACCTTCTGTTGTGGCGATGAAGCATAGGCCTTATTTACATAAACTTGTCAAATCGCTCCGAGTCAAAACGAAAGTTTTTTCGACACTATTTGAAATCCAAAACCTGCTAAACACACATTACCGCTTTTGCTTTATTCGCCGTTGTTCTGGAGTGTTTTTCCTTTTATCCGTTTGAAAAGATTGGAATTTCCTTTGCTCACTTCTTCAATGTCATAATCATCTTGTAGTCCAAGCCAAAACTTTGCTGTTGTCCCAAAATATGAGCTTAATCGGAGTGCCGTATCTGCAGTTATTCGTCGTCGCCCTTTTAAAATCATGGAAATCCGTGTTTGTGGAATCTCGGTATCTTTTGACAATCGATAAGCTGAAATACCCATTGGTTTCAGAAATTCCTCCAATAATATCTCTCCAGGATGTATGTTCGATAAAGTACTCATAGTCAATTCGTTTATTTGTGATAATCAATAATCTCTACTTCCAGTGCATGATTGCTGTCCCACCGAAAAACAATTCTCCATTGATCGTTAATCCGGATACTGTAAAAATCGTTCGTCGATCCTTTTAGTTTTTCAAGTCGGTTTGATGGTGGAATCCGCAAATCAGCTAGATTTTGAGAATTATTCAACATTCTCAGCTTTCGTCGTCCAATTTGTTGGATTTCAATCGGGATTTTTTTCACCCGTTCACCATTCCAAATCTTTTCAGTCTGTTTTGTTCGAAACGATACAATCATACTTACCTCTAAAATTAGTAACGCTAAAGATAAGTAAAAGGTTACGAAAGCACAAAAATTTTCGGACTAAACACACCAGAACCGTTTATTTTGCCGATGGCTAGTGATCGTTTTCAAATGACAATCCCATCGCGGCAAATGGAATATGTAACACATAGACCCACGGTGGCGCTAATCGCTTACCCTGGGCTATGATGATTTAATCCCTTCAGGATTATTAAATCGATAGATTTCACATGAAGTGTTTTGCTATTTCATATAATCCTGCTGTTGGATAATGAGCACTTTTTTAGGATCCTGCACTTGCATGTAGCCGTAATCGTAACAGAAAAAATAGAGGTTATTCTGATCGGAACGCCACGTGTGGGTAATGTGTTTAAAGTCCATACCGAGCTGTTTCAAAAAGTCTTTTCGGACAGTAGCTTTTCCCCATGGGCATGCTTTTTTCAATGCGGAACGGTTTTTTCGCAATTGTCGATTGATGGTTTTAATATAGTCCTCCTGCGGATTGGTGTGCTGATTGTGATATGCACTTTTACATTCGGGGCTACAAAATCGCTTATCGCTTCTCCCCTTCACTATTCCACTGCAATAGAGG
>PKTE01000190.1 GCA_002869335.1 Salinivirgaceae bacterium
TGAGAAATGATAGAGAAGAATTTATCTTTTGTAGCATTTGTTTCAATCAGCTGATCCCTATGCGTTTGGAGCTCCTTTTGAGTGCTTCTGAGTTCGATCTCAATTTCCTTCATTTTTGAAATATCAATCGACATTTGAAAATGAGCATCTTCTCCATCAAGCCATGTGATATGCCGGTCGATAATGTAAAAGTGCTTTTGTAGAGACTGGTTAAAATGTTCCCAGAAGCATGTGGTTTTTTCCTCTATTACTTTCTCTCTTTTGCAAAATTCACATTTTTCATCTTTATTCTGAATTGCCTTGTAGCATTTCTCTCCAACAATGTTGCGTCCTACAACTTCATTTATTTTGTCATTGGCAAATAGAATTCGATTTGTATCTTTTTCTGTTACATAAATTGGTTCCGGAATACTATTGAGTAATGATAAAAACTGTTCTCTTTCTTTCTTGAGTGTTTCATTTATTGTGTTCAACTCTTCGTAGGCTGCATGTAATTCATCTAAATTTTGCTTTAACTGAGTGTTTAGATTTTCAACTTTTAGCTTATATTTAGTTTGCTCTGAGATATCTTCTTTAATTGCCAGGTAACCTATATGTAGTCCTTCTTCATAAAGGGGCGACATATGAGCCTTTTCATAAAAAATCTCTCCATTCTTTCGTTTGTTGATAAATTGCCCACTCCAGTTTTTGCCTTTTGAAATAGTTTTCCACATGTCAAGAAATGTGTTTTTTGGGGTTAATCCTGATTTGAGAATACGTGGGTTTTGTCCAATAGCTTCTTTCATAGAATATCCAGTCATTTCAGTAAATTTTGGATTGACAAAAGTAATTGTCCCTTTTAAATCTGTAATTACTATTGTTACCGGACTTTGTGTGGCTATTTCCTTAAATTTAATGGAATCGTTTTTTAATTTTACTTTTTCTTGAGACTCATGGATTACGGAATGAAGCAATACTTGATTGCCAAACTGAATGGGGTTGCTGAATACTTCAACGTGTTTTATTTCTCCGTTTTTTAATTTATGTTGAAAGTTAAAGAAATTTCGTTGCTCAGTTCTGGCTAATTCCATTTCTATTTGTATCTGCTCCTGATTTAAAATATTTATGTCAGTTATTTTCTTACCAATAAGTTCATTTTTCTCATATTGATAAAAATTTACAGCAGATTTGTTGGCTTGCACAATAGTTCCACAATGTGGATTAATAATAAGCGTAATTGCTTTGCTTTGATCAAAAATTGTTCGAAAAAAATTATTTTGATCTTCATTTGTAAATGCGGAATCCTTGTCTTTTAGGTCTTTTTTATGACTATTATTTGTGTTAGACTCTGAGCTATATTGGTTATTTAAATTCATTTAATCACTTGAAATTTTTCTTTAAAAATAAATATTCCAAGCATAAAAAAAATGGGCAATAATACCCATTTTTAAATTGTATGTGAATTGAAATTGTTTTATTGACTACTGAAAGTCAGGCTGTTACCATTTGTCTATGTGCACCATGCTCTCATCAAATCGGTAATCTTTGCCTAAATCTTCTGCAGGTACACCTAGTGGGAAAATGGCAAATGGTTCAAGATTTTCTGGTACGTTTATAACTGCTTTAATTCCATCGATTCGAGGTTTTACGCTCCAAAGAGCAATCCAAACAGTTCCTAACCCTAAATCGTGCGCTGCCAATTGTAGATTTTGTGCTGCACATGAACAATCTTGTGGGTAAAATCCTGGGAATCCTTCTTTGCCAGGGTCGCCAACAATCATAATGGCTGCTTGAGCTTCTTTAAACATAGCATTGCCTTCATCTATTTTGTCGGCAATTGTATTTAATTTCTCACGATCTTTAATGACCACAAAATGCCATGGCCGTCCATCACCAGCACTAGGTGCTTGCATGGCGGCTTCTAAAAGGGTTTTTATCTGGTCTTCTGTCAATGGAGTATTTTTAAACTTTCTAATACTTCTTCGACTCATTATTGCATTAATTGTATCCATATCTAAAATATTTCAAATGTTATTGAAGCCGTAAAATTAATAATTATGTATGGAAAGGTCGAATTTTAGTAAAATTATGCAACGCTTAAATTTTTTTATCGTCTTATGATTGAATATTAACTTTTAAAACCATTAAAAATGAAAAAAATAGCGATTATTATCGGAATCCTAGTGCTTGCTGCAACTACTTTTGCTGTTGCAAAAGATACTGTTGAAGGAAATAAAAAGGTTGTTAAAGAGGAACGTACTGTTAAAGATTTTACAAAGGTATCTGTTTCAGATGGAATAGATCTTTATCTAACACAGGGGAATGAGGAAAAACTTGTTTTAGAAGTAGATGAGAACCTTTTGAAATATATCAAAACAGAGGTTAAAGGCAATACCTTAAAAATTTATTCTGACAAGAATATTAAAAAGCCGGAATCATTAAAAGCCTATCTTACTTTTAAATCATTAGATCGTATCAAGGGCTCATCAGGTGCAGATATATATGCAGAGGATGGCATTGAGGCTGATGAAATGGATATTGATATGTCCTCAGGAAGTGATATGAAAATTAAGTTAAAAGCCAATAAAGCCTCATTTGATATGAGCTCTGGATCGGATGCTATTGTGAAGTTTGACGGTAAAGTGCTTGATATTGATGCAAGTAGTGGTAGTGACCTTGATATTAAAGCTGATAAATTAGACGAAATTTCACTTGATATGTCAAGTGGATCGGATATTAATTTAGAAGGTACAGCTACTAAAATGAAGTTAAGAGCTTCCAGTGGAAGTGATTTAAATGCATTCGGATTTGTAACTGTGAATGCAGATATTGATGTTAGTAGTGCTAGTGATGTTAAATTAACAGTAACTGGTAATTTGGAAGTAGATGCTTCAAGTGCCAGTACAGTTCGTTACAAAGGAAAAGCTAAAATCACAGATATTAATGCTAGTAGCCTTGCTACCGTTAAAGCTGATTAACTTTTATGTGAAATTAATTATTCATACAATAACTTGAGTAGTAATTTAGTGTATGATCAAAGCCTCGAAAGTTTTTAATTTCGAAGCTTTGATTTTATCTTTATAAAATCAAAGTCTGTTATTACTGTAAAAGACTTAATATATTTGAGGAGAAGTTTGATAACTAAAATCTAATAAAATGAGAAACATTATTGCGTTACTTATTGCAGTTTCCCTTTTAAATGGCTGTGAATTTATGCCCAATGGGATAAAAGGAAATGGGAAAGTAGTTAACAAAGAAATTGAAATCAGTGCTTTCAATGGTATTGATGTAAGTGGTGGCTTTGATGTTTATCTTAAAAAAGGATCTACCCCGCATGTGAGGTTGATGGTGGATGAAAATTTGCTTCCTCATATTAAAGTTGCAAGTAATAATAATATGTTGAAAATAAATACACAAAAGAATTTTTGGAAGTACAAGTCGCTTAAAGTATTTATTACATACCAGGACTTATCTGTTCTTGATGTTTCAGGAGGCGTGGATTTGATTGCTGAAGAGAAAATTACTTCTGATAA
>PKTE01000355.1 GCA_002869335.1 Salinivirgaceae bacterium
AATCAGCTGGCTGTCCATTAGCCATCCATTGCGAGCCACTTTTAGTTAAGGCAAAAGATGAATCGGCGGGATAAGTATATTTCACACTTTGAATATCGGCAGCTGGAATTTGAAGCAACGTTTTATCTCTAAAACCGTTGAAATCTCTTTTCACTGTCATACTTAACTGACCCTCAACTGTATAAACCTCATCTTCATCAGTCAATCGGGCATTGGTGCTCATGGCAAATCCCTGCCCCATTCGCTTGTATGAAAAACGGCCAATCATTAAATCAGCAGATAGCTCTCCATCTTCGTAAACTTTCATGCGCGTTCCCAGGGAGTCCGTTACTTCGTATTTTTCCCATTGTTCTGCTTTCACACCCACACGCTTTTTTACTTTCAGGTCAGCTAATGACTTCATAATATTATCAATACTATATTTGTCCGCTTTAGCTATTTTATTTCCCTGAGTAACTTGCCAATTTCTAGCTTTCTGTTCAAAAATTATCGGTTCTGTTTCAAAACCAATCAATTCAATTTTATTGACTGAAGCAGTATCTACCTGAGCCAAATAAGCCCTGAAATTTCTTTCACCTTTTTGCATGGACACAATCTGTACGATTCCAACTAGCACAATCAGCGAAACCAAAATAATGATTAGTGTCTTATTATTGAATTTTTTTAACATAATGCTTTAGTTTTTTAATCAATAAGATACTTTCAAACTATTTATTATTTCACGTAACCCGGCTGCATGCGTTTAATACGTCTGAACTTACGCTGCTGAGCTCTAATGATTCCATACACGACAATCAGAATCAATGGCAGCAAGAAATTCAGGTACTTTAAGAATGCTTTCTGCCCATCTTCTAACTGATCAAGTGGACGATCTGTTACTCCTTTAGTACGCAAGGCAATTAATCCGGTGTCATCAGCTAGCCAATCCATTGCATTTACGAATAAACTCACATTGTCTGCCTGAAGTTGTTGAGCTCCTCGACCCTCACCATTCACAATAAAATCTCCATCACCAATCACGACCATGCGAGCTTTAGCTGTTTTTCCAAATTGGCCTTCCAATGCAGCTGCCACAACCAATCCCTTTTCAGGAAAATCGTTTTTATTCCACCGCTTTTCAATGTTAAATACAGTAGACGCAGGAGCTGTTCCTGAGTTATCACTTGATTTAGCCAATGCCACATAATGAATAGTTGTATCGCCAGTATAAGCCAACGGACTGGCAAAAGGCAAAATAGTTGACTCCAAACCGGTAGTAACCGGGTGATCTTCAAAGTGATTAATTACAGGCAAATACGGAAAATCAACAACTGTAGAAAATGAAAAAGCTCCGTTGTTTTGTCTAACCTGCACATTACCACAACTTGCGTCAATTACAAAATTATTAGACACTTGCACACCATAATCGGCCAGCCAGCTTTCCAAACCTGTGCTGATACTTTCGCCACTGCCCTGCTGCAAATTACCTTGCACACGATTAATGGCTATTAAAAGGTTTCCTCCATTATCAAGGTAGTTACTCAACTGTTGTAAATGACTTTGTGGAAATGAATCTTTTGGTGCTACGATAGCCACAGACTCATATTTTTCCAATTCGTTTACTGTGTCATTCAAAGTTACCTCTTGTAAATCATACATAATTTGCAATTCGGCTCTGGCTTGCTGCATTGCAGCTAAAGAAGGTTCCCCATGTCCCTGCAACAAACCAACCACAGGTTTATCACTAATAGAAACTTTCTTCAATGATTTTGATAAAGCATACTCCATAGCAGCTCCGGGTTGAATTACAGGAATGACGTCCATTTTGTCACCCATTTCGATAACAGCTCCCAGATATGCCTTTTGTTGTTTAACCTGATCTTTTTCACGCTGATTAATTAAAATTGGCTGAATACCAGACTGCATAGCTTCCTGCTCAATCTTCTCATCCTCAGAAGGATTAATAAATTCAAAAACCAACATTCCATGAGAAATTGCTGCATACTCTTCCAACAAATCTTTAAAATCAGATTTTACTTTGCGTACTGACTGTGGTACATCTTCAGAAAAATAGGCTTTTACAGTAACCGGTTCGGGAATATCTTCAACAATATTTTTAGTAGCATCGCTCAATGTGTAACGATTATCTTCCGTAAAATCAAGACGTGCGAACCAGTTCTCAGATATGACATTAACCAGAATCAGGATTCCGGCAACTAATAGTATAAAATAAATTAAGCTTTTTTGTGTTCTCATTGCATCAATTTTATTTGGTTGCATTTCGTTTAGCTAACACTACTTCGGTTCCAACCAGTCCCATCAAAATCAGAGAAAGGAAGTAAATGATATCTCTGGAATCAACCACACCGCGGGTTACAGAATCATAATGAGTTGAAAGACTTAGATAATCAAATAGCTGACTAAGAAAACCACTCATATTATTGGCAAACACATCGAAAATAATGTGGAAAAATACGCCGATAAGCAGAGCCAGCAAGAAAGCTACAATTTGATTATTAGTAATACTGCTGGTAAAAATGCCAATACTGGTATAAGCTGCACTCATCAGCAACAATCCGAGGTAGCCTGTCCACACAGCGCCATGGTCAATGGGACCAATATTCCAGATGGTGATGTAATAAGGCAATGTAAACGCCAGGCTAATACCAATTAGAACAACAATGGAAAGGAATTTACCCATTACAACCTGCCAGTCTGTAACCGGTTTTGTAATAAGCATTTCAATGGTACCGGAGCGATTCTCCTCTGCCAGCAAACGCATGGTAAGTGCCGGAATAAAGAAAAACAGCGTCCAGTATGCTACACTGAAAAATGACTGCATGGAAGCCTGACCCACAAAAAACACATCCCTTCCATACAGCCATGTAAATAACCCACTAAAGCCTAAAAACACGAAAATCATGATATAGGCCATCAATGAGTCAAAAAAAGTATTTAATTCTCTCTTAGTTATTACCCATATTTGTCTCATATCGCAATTCGTTTTAATTCATAGTTAATTCACGGAATACATCTTCCAGTTTCGTCTCAATAGGTGCCATCATGGTGATGTACCAGCCATTTTGCACGCACATATCAAACACAGCTTTCGCTGAAGATGCTCCCTCTTTACTTTGTATTTCAAAAATGGTCTCTTCCTCCTTTTTAAGGTCGGCCATAGCAACAGATTCTAACTCTTTCAACTTGGCATAAATATCATTATCATCGGCACCTTTGATTTTCAATTGTAAAATTTCATGACCTTGAGAACGCTTACGCAAATCTTCAGATGAGCCATCTGCTACAATTTTTCCTTTATTAATAATCATGATACGATCGCAGGTAGCCTCTACTTCGGCTAGGATGTGAGAACTGAGAATTACCGTTTTTTCGCGACCAATTTTCTTGATCAATTCACGAATTTCCACAATTTGATTAGGATCTAATCCGGTTGTAGGTTCATCGAGAATAAGCACCTCAGGATCGTGTATTAAAGCTTGCGCCAACCCTACGCGCTGTCGGTAACC
>PKTE01000136.1 GCA_002869335.1 Salinivirgaceae bacterium
ACTGAAACTGTAAACTATTTGGCTATCAACCAATCTTCTAATTCCAGCAGTAGTGTTAATGTTCCAAAGTGGGAAATAAATGGTATACAAGTGCAAAACAACACTGAGATTGTGGACAAACTTCAAGAGCTTACAAACTCAACAGCAACTATTTTCCAGAAAATTGATCAAGGGTATTTGCGTATTGCCACTAATGTTAGAAAAGAAAATGGAGAACGAGCTATTGGAACTTTTATTCCAAATTCATCGCCTGTAGCCCAAAGTGTATCACAAGGAATAACCTACAAAGGAAGAGCATTTGTAGTAAATGACTGGTATTTAACTGCATATGAACCTATCCGCATAAATGGCGAAGTTAAGGGGATTTTATATGTTGGAGTTAAAGAAAAAGATTTGCAAGGAATTAAATCGATTTTCAACAATAAAAAATATTTTGAATCAGGGTACCCATTCCTAGTAGATGACGACGGAAATTTTGTAATACATCCCACTAGCGAAGGAAAAAACTTTAGTAATGCTGAATTTTTCAAACAACTAAAAAGTGCAACAACAAAGACTGGTAAAACTTTCTATCTCTGGGAAGGTCGTCAAAAGTATCAGTATTTTAAACATATAGATGCAATTAACTCATTTGTATCTGTATCTATTTATGAAGACGAATTATTGGGAATTGTAAGAGAAACTCAAATAGCAGTTATAATAGCCATTTTATTAGCAATTAGTGTATTCGTATTTATCAATACAATAATAAGTCGAGGAATATCAACTGGTTTAAATAAAGCAGTAACATTATCGAAAGAAATATCAGAAGGTAATTTAATGGTAGAAATCGATATCGACCAAAAAGATGAGATAGGTATGCTAGCAACTGCACTTAATAAGATGGTATCTAAACTTAAAACCATAGTATTTGATATTACAAACGAAACAGATAATATGGTATCAGCCAGCACGCAGATTAGCAGTAGTTCTCAAGAATTATCACAGGGATCATCAGAACAAGCATCGAGTGCAGAAGAAGCATCTTCTTCTATGGAGCAAATGGCTTCCAGCATTCAGCAAAATGCGAACAACTCTATGGAAACTGAAAAAATTTCACAAGTAACACATAAAGCAATGAATGATGTGAGTGAAAAAGCAGCTCTTTCTGCAGAGGCCAATAAAAAAGTAGCTGAAAAGATTCAGATCATTACTGAAATAGCACGCCAAACAAATATATTAGCACTTAATGCAGCTGTAGAAGCGGCAAGAGCAGGTGAATATGGAAAAGGTTTTGCAGTAGTAGCTGCTGAAGTAAGAAAGTTGGCAGAAAGAAGCCAGATTGCAGCTGATGAGATCATTGCCCTATCGAAAGAATCACTTGATGTGACTTTAGAGGCAGGTAAAAAAATAGAAGAAATGATGCCAAACTTTGAAAAAACGATCTCTCTTGTTCACGAGATTTCAGCATCTAGCGAAGAGCAGCGAACTGGATCTGATCAAGTAAATAGCGCTATTCAACAACTTAGTCAGGTTACACAGCAAAATGCAGCTGCTTCTGAAGAGTTAGCAACAAGTGCTGAAGAGTTAAATAGTCAGGCAGAAAACATGAAAGATGTAGTAAGCTTCTTTAAGGTTCAGGATGAAGAATTAAAAAAAGTAAAAAGACAATCTAAAAAGCAACCAGCAACGGAAATAAATAAGCCACAAAACCAAACTGGGAAAGGTTTTAATTTGAATATGGATGAGTCATCAAGTGACGACGATTTCCAATCATTTTAGTCTAATTTAGTTGACTAATGCAACCGATTTATAATCGGTTGCATTTTCATCGTTAAAACCTTTACTATGAATAAACCAAAAATACTATATGTTGACGATGATCATGAAAATCTAATTGTATTCGAATCAGGTTTTGCTTACGATTTTGAAATTGAAATAACATCTGACATTTCTAAGGTCCATGATATTATTAAAACCAACTCTTTTGAAATAATACTTTTAGATTATAAAATGCCTGCTATGACAGGTATTGAATTAGCTGATCAACTTTACGAATCATTTCCAGATCTCATTTATATCATTACTTCAGCATATGCAGAAATGGATTTGGTAATTGAAGCAATCAATCACCATAAAATTTATGGATTTATACCAAAGCCATGGAGTTTTAATGAAGTAGCGCTTTTACTTAACAACGCAGCGAAATTTCACAAAACTCAAATAGAAAACAAAAATCTGCTTTTAGAACTGAAACGTAAAAATGAACAGCTTGAAAAAGCTATAGAGAATGAAAAAAATGCAAGCAACCTAAAAACTACATTTTTAAAGAACATCTCTCACGAAATTAGAACACCATTGAATGCTATAATCGGGTTCAATCAGATAGCTATTAAAAATGTCACTGACGATAAAACAAAAAGCGCACTGAACCACTCTCTTACTGGATGCTACGATCTACTACAGGTTATTACAAACATCGTCACTTCATCAAAACTAATTTCACAACAAATGAAATATCACATTAGAAGTGTGAATATCTATGAAATAATTGAAAATATCCTTTCAAATAAAAGACTTAATAGTGAATTAAAAATTGTTAATGAGCTACAAAAAGAGTTATTCCTAGATACTGATCCAAATGCGTTACTTGAAATTATAGAAGTCATAATTGATAATGCTTTAAAATTTGTAAGAAAAGGCGAGGTTAGAATTTATAATAAAGCAAAAAATGGAAATATTGAAATACACTTTAAAGACGATGGCCCAGGAATAGATAAAAATGCATTATCCTTTATTTTTGAACCTTTTAGACAGGAAGATGAAACAGATAGCAGAGCATATGGAGGTACTGGACTTGGATTGTTCATTGCTCAAAAACACATCGAAAACCTAAATGGCCATTTTAATTTAGTATCTGAAAAAGGGAAAGGCGCTGATTTTGTCATAACCTTTCCCAAAAAATATTTTACTGAAGACTATTAATAATTGTATTTTCGATTTGAGTAAACTGAAATGGTTTTTGCATAAATTGATCTATAATCCCATCTGAAATAGCCAATTCTATCTCTGTTGTAATATTAAACCCAGTTATTATTATATATTTCTTATCAGGGTATAATTCCTTTGCTTTTGTCACAAATTCCAAACCATTCATATCTGGCATCTTCATGTCGCTAAATACCACTCGAATTGAAGTATTATCCTCTAGTATTTCTAACCCATTCTTTCCCCCATCAACAGTTACTACGCTGTATTTAGAACCAAAAAGACTTTCGAATAAAAACAAATTTGTAGAGTTGTCATCTACATATAATACTTCAGGCTTTTGCATACATACAATTATTACAGAACTAAAATAAATAAATCCAGTTTAATCAAAGAGAAAAAAGTATTTTCCTTTTAAATATCCAGATACTTATACCTATTTAAGGTTGCAATTGCTTTAGATTTTTCCATCTCAAACTTCATCAACTTATCAGTGGCATCATAAAAATATGTAAGCTCTAACAAATACTCTATTAAAGAAATATGACCAAGTTCCAGTGATTTTTTTAACAGACCTACAGATTTCAAGTTATCTAACGTATTTCTATAACTATCTAGGCTTTGCTTCAATTGATTGTAGGATTTATAGTTTTGCACTAATTCATTTTCAATTACCGAAGTAATTGCTTCAGTTTTTTGTTTTGAAACCAATACTCCAACTTTAGCCGTTTCTGTTTTTTTTGCATTTTGCCATAAAGGAATATTTAATCCAAAACGCACGCCACTAAAGCGCTCATTATCCGTACCTTCATAACCATAACCAACTAAAAAACCTGGCAAATTCTGATGTTTAGATACTTTTAGTTTGTTTTGCATCAGTTGCTCATTCATTTTACTGTAGGTTATATTGGGATCAACCTCCGATAATCGGGAAAAATATTCAACACTATCAATCAGTAGATCAGCTGGATAATCAATATTTTCGAAATTTACTTCCTTCCCCCCGTTTAACTGAACAAGTTGGGAAGCCAAATTATTTAATTTGCGTTCAGTTGTTCTATACATCTCTTTAATAGTTACTAACTGCAACTTTATCTTATTCACCTCCAAACGATTGGCATCACCCTGATCAAACATTCTTGTGAATGCATCAAGTAGGTTTTCGGCATCTTGCAATCGAATTTTAAGTGTATCTAAACTACGCTTTGCATATACATATTCGATGGCAGTTTGCTGCACTTGCACCATCAAATTCATTTGAAACTGGACCACACCTATTTCTTTGACATCTTTATTCGCACGAGCTACATCCAGTTGTTTCTTATAAATAGTTGGAAAGTCAAATCGCTGTGTAACATTAAAAGTGTTTTTCACAACGCTTCCACTACCAGGAAAATACCCTGCCTCAAGTTCTAATCCTTGTGGAGCAATACCCTGATATCCACCCACAGATTGATATTCAGCGTTTAACTTCACCTGCCTAAGTGTGAGGTTATTTTCCAAAACACTTTTCAATAGTTCTGTATTTTGCTGTGCATTGCTTTCAGTAATTTGAAATACAATAAGTATTATGCTAATAAAATGAAATATTTTACTTCTCATCATTTTGATTTTTACGTTCTAACAACCTATAAACAAGCGTAATAACATATATATTAAGTAGAGTCGAACTCAACAAACCACCTAGAATTACAATGGCCATGGGACCCTGAATTTCATTACCGGGTTTACCAGATGCCAATGCCAGCGGAAATAATGCCAATGCAGCTGTCAAAGCCGTCATTATTATTGGATTCAAACGTTCACCAGCACCAATAAGAATTTGTTCATCCAATGATTTATTCTCTTTTTTAAGCTGAATAAATCGGCTAACCAATAATATTCCATTTCTTGTGGCAATACCGAATAGCGTAATAAATCCGATTATAGCTGGAATACTTAATACTGACGATGAAAACCACACTGCAAACACCCCACCTATTAGGGCTAGTGGTAAGTTAAGCAATATCAATCCGCTCAAAACACCATTTTTAAACTCCTGATATAAAAGCATAAAAATGATTAATATCGCAAGAAAAGATGTAATCATTAGTGTTTTACTAGCTTTTGATTCGCTTTCAAACTGTCCGCCATAGGATGCATAATAGTTTTCAGGAAAATCAATGTTCTCTTTCACACGTTTTTGAATTTCATTCACAATAGTACGCAAATCACTTCCTGCGATATTTGCTGAAACCACAATTTTACGTTTTACATTCTCCCGACTAATTGTATTTGGTCCAAAATCACTTTTCACATCGGCTACAAAATGTAAAGGAATCTTTTCACCCGTACCTGCTTCTATCAGCGTATTACGAATAGCCTCAATACTTCCTCTGTCTGGCTTATCATAGCGTACTATTAATTCAAATAACCTTTCACCTTCATAAACATCGCTGACCTTTGCGCCACCAATGGCGGCATCTATAAAATGACCAAATTCTTTCATTGAAATACCAAAACGTGTTAACATCTGCCGCTTAGGTCGTATCTGCAATTGGGGAATTTCAACTTGCTGTTCCACATTTACATCTGCAATCCCCTCAATATCAACAATCAAATTGCGAATATCGGTTGCAATATCATACATTGTCTTCAACTCCGTGCCAAATACCTTTATAGCAATATTAGCCTCAGTACCCGATAACATTGCATCAATGCGGTGACTAACAGGCTGCCCAACTTCAAAAATTATCCCTTGAATACCTGAAAGCTCGTGTCTAACATCCGCAACGACCTCTTCTTTTGACCGACCACTGAATGAAATCGGAGCATCAATTTCAGAGACATTTACGCCAAATGAATGCTCAGCAAGCTCTGCCCTTCCTGTTCTTCGGGCTGTTGCCTGAATCTCAGGTATTTTCAACAATCTGGTTTCAACCTCTCGGCCTAATTCATCACTTTTCTCCAATGAAATTCCAGGAATAGTAGCTGTATTAATGGTTAATGCTCCTTCATTAAATGGTGGAAGAAAACTTCGTCCAAAAGTAAAAAGCAATACAATTGCTCCAGCAAACAAAACAGATGTTAATGTCAATGCGAAAGCAGGTTTCTTAAGCACTTTCTGTAAAGAGCTTAAATATAACCTATTCATATTACGCTCAACCCACGATCCATGTGCATGCTTCTTAAGCCTTTTCTCATTGGTGAGTAAAAGTGAGCACATCACTGGAGTTAATGTAATTGCGATAATAAGGGACGCTAACAAGGCTACAATATATGCTATTCCTAAAGGTTTTAACATGCGTCCTTCCATGCCACTTAAAAAGAAAAGAGGAAGAAATGCAACAATTATAATCAAAGTAGCATTCATGATTGATGCCCTAATTTCAACTGACGCATTGTAAATTACTTTTAATACGGGTTGCCGATCCTGTTTAGGCAATGCCACATTTTGCCGCAAGCGTTTATACACATTTTCCACATCGATAATAGCATCATCAACTACTGAACCAATAGCAATAGCCATACCTCCAAGACTCATAGTATTAATTGTAAGCCCAAAAAGATACAAAATGATAAATGTTACCAACAACGAAAGCGGAATAGCTGTTAGAGAGATTATTGTTGTGCGACCATTCATTAAAAATAAGAATAGTATAATTACAACAAATAATCCACCTTCGGTCATGGCTCGCATCACATTATTTACAGCAGTTTCAATAAAGCGCGCCTGATCGAAGATATCCGTATGTATTTCAACATCGTCTGGCAGTGTTTCATTCAAGATTTTAAATTCATCATGAATACGATTGCTAAGCTTTAATGTATTTACATCAGGTTGCTTAGTAATTGTCATAATTACGGCCTCTTCACCATCATGTGAGCCTGTTCCTATAGCGGGGGCAGCACCCACTTTAACTCTGGCAATATCACGAACACGTACAGCATAATCTCCCCGCTGCTCAATTAAGGCGTTTTCTATATCTTCAACTTTATGTGTTCGAATTATCCCTCTTACTATGTATTCATTACCATATTGGTTAAAAAACCCACCTGAAACATTCTCATTAATACTTTGACAGGCAGACAATACCTGATCATATGAAACACCATAATACTTCAGTTTATGTGGATCGACATGAACCTGATATTGTTTAGACTCACCACCAATTATGCTGACTTGGGCAACTCCTCCTAAAGCCAAAATTCTGGGTCGAACCGTCCATTCAGCCAAAGTATTTAGCTCCATTGGACTTGTTTCTTTAGCTGTTAAGGCTATTATCATAATTTCACCCATAATTGAGCTTTGCGGAGCCAGTACAGGATTATCAACTCCAGAGGGCAATTGATCCTGGATAGTGGCTAACTTTTCGGAAACAGTTTGACGGGCTCGGTATATATCTGTACCCCAATCAAACTCAACATTTACAATAGAAAATCCCATCGAAGATGATGAACGTACACGTCGAACTCCGGTAGCCCCATTCACAGCCGTTTCAATAGGAAAAGTGACTAATTTCTCTACTTCCTCAGGTGCCATTCCATGTGATTCAGTTAAAACCACTACAGTTGGAGCGGTAAGATCTGGAAAAACATCAAGGTCGCTTTTACTGGTAATATAACTTCCACCTGCCACCAACAAAATTGTAACAGTAATAATTACCAGTCTGTTATGTATTGCGTAATTAATAATTTTATTCAACATAGCTTACTCAATTAATGTGCATGATTGTGAGCATGAGCAGGCATCGCTCCAGACATTTTGGTTAATCTGATTCTAAAAACCTCATTTGTAGCCACGCGATCTCCAACCTTTAGTCCTGAATTAATTCTAACTTCTTTCCCATCAGTTCCGGCAATATTTACATATTGCTTCTCAAAATCGCCATGTTCAAATTTATATACATAATATCGGTTCAACTCCTCAAGAAGAGCAGATTTGGGAATTGTTAGTGCATTTTTTAAAGTTTTACCGTGTAAATAAACATCTGCAAAGGCACCAGGCAATAACTCCGGCTGATAATTTATCTCAAAAAACACTGGAGTATATACAGAATTACCTGCACTACGACCAACAGATAATAACTGACCTGCTAAAGAATCTGTAAAATATACTTTTTGACTATAAGATGGAGAAAAAGAAGCTGAGGTAATATAAGAAAGTTGAGAAATCATATCCTGAGGTACTTCAGCCTTAATCACAAGGCGTTTATCTTCAACAATAGCAGCTAGCGGAGCACCAATTTCTACATATTCGCCCTCTTTCACATACAAATTAGCAATAAACCCATCAGATGAAGCATATACAGGCTGTCCCCCTTTCACATAATTTCGCTTAATATTTTCAAAGCGACTTTTCATATTTTCATATTCCACCAACTTGTCCTGATATTCACTCTGACTTATAATTTGATTAGCTAATAATTTTTGAGCTCTTTGGTAATCCTGAAGTGTTTTTTCGTAGGTGTTTTTAACTTCCGCAAACTTAGTCTCCAAATTATTATGCGTCAACCCTTTAGCAGAAATTAGAAATAACTTCTGTCCTTTACGAACCTTTTGTCCTTCAATCAGTCTATCATTATCGAAAACTACCAAGCCGCCATGCCTTGCTGAAACCATTGACTGTCCCTTTTGTGAAGGCATAATTCGACCACTCACATGTAAAATATCATAAAAAGGATGAGTATGTACTTCAGTTATTTTATAATTCACAACACCATCTGCAGTTTCATTTTCGTGGTCATGTTCATCATCAGATTCATGACTATGTTCATCATGATTATGAGCTGATAAGTCTTCGCTATTATGATCATGTTCATCAGATGAATGATCGTGATCATCATGTTCTGCTTCATTTTCATGGTCATGCTCATACTCTGAATTCTGCTCGTGCATTTCAGTATTATGATCATTCTCATTTCCGTGATCATGATTTTCGCGGGATGCTTTTTGATTGCATCCAAATAAGTAAAATGCCATTAAAATGGCTATAAATAACCGATTCATATTTAAAAATTTGTAATGAAATATTATAAAATAAGTTGCTAACTAGAGAGAAAAAGTTAGCATACAGGAGGCGCTCGCAGATATTGTCGCAATAGATGCGGACTTATTATATCTGGGTCTTTATCAGAAAAAATAAGTTGTTGATAATCAGAAACAGCCAAATTAAAATCATATGAGACTTGAATAAAATGGTGATCAACGCTAATTTGGCTAACCAAAACATTAAGGAAATGACATGCTGAGCAGCAATCATCAGAATCATGCTGTTCTAAATCAAATAATACATCAGCATGGGTTTTCTGATGCTCATGATGACAACAATCTTCGGTTTGGCTTAAATTATCTTGATGATGATGGTGAGGGATAACTGCATGCGCAATAATTAGCAATTGAGCAATTGCAATCATTACCATACTAATATTTCGTATTCCTCTCATTCTATTTTTCTTACAAATATCTATCCAATTAGATTAGTCAAAAATAGAAAAAACACAGAATTAATATCAAAAAATAGATAAAATTTGGAAAATTGACCGGTATACTTTTACATTCGCCAACCAATTACGGTTTATACTACACTAAATTTTGAGATATCTTCGAAAACACATTCTCAAAACCTTGATCAACTAAAGCTGCCTTTTCATTAGTATACAATGGGAATGGATCTTCATGTGTATATTGATAAGGGAAATCATACAATTGGAAATTGATTTTCGTTTTTCCTTTACGGTTTTTCAGTGTTTCCAATATTTCTTTGGCCGGAATAACCTTATCTTTTTTAAGTCCAAATACGCTCATTTGCTTCGATATTCGGGCAAACCGTCTTTCTTTTAGCTTTCTGAATTTTGGTAGCGGAATCATCGCCTTAAAAGCTTCAGCAACAACTTGTAACTGCATAGATAATAGCTTCTTTTTATCTGGAATAAGATTTTGACCAAACTGGTATAAATAAAAATTTAATAATTGTTGAGAGGCGTAACTATCCAGAATTTTTTTAGATACTCCATTCATATAATTAAATGTAGTTCCACCGCAAAAAATAGCAGCTTTTGAATCGCTGAACAATTTATTTGGATTAGCAATAAAAAGTATTTGCGTCAAAAAAGCACCAATGGAGTAACTCATAAAGTTAATTTGAGTATTTTGCTCAAGAAGCGGGTAATTGCCTGTTTTAATAGAATCAATTAATTGAAGTAAGTCATGAGCACTTTGTAACCCAGAATGATAAAATCGCATAGGATCTTCTGTCAATCGATTACTCAAAGCCACATTCACAAATGAAAGCTGGTTAGTTTCTTGCAAACCACTTTTCCTTAATTGCACAAGTGAACTCATTTTTCGTGCATCGCTCCACTCCTCTTTACCACGATTCATATGAAATGCTAAAGGGAAAAGAATGACTGTGCGACCAGTCTTTTCTGCTAAATATTTACCCCATGTAAGATATTTATCCCAACTACGCTCATTTAATCCGTGTAATAAAATGATTGCACGCGTATTCTTTTTCGCTTTTGGTGCAAATACAGGGTAATTAAAATGCCAGTTCTGCTCAATTTGCAAATCTTTTCCATAATAATTCAGATTTTTATAATTGGCTTGGGTCTCTTCTAACTTAAAATTTGACACAAAATCAATATTATGAATTCTAAAATCCGAATCTGGGATTTGTATTATTTCCTGCTCCTGAGAAAACAAACTAATAAGTTGCTTTTGATCAAATGTATACGTCATTTTATTTCAGATTTTAAGTAAAATTAAGTCTCGATCATCAACACAGCAAAAGAAAGGGGCTACAGAGAAAAAACTGGTATATTTTCCACAATTATGGGGTGAAAGCCATTATAAAGGGGTGAAATTTTGAAAGCCGAATCACGCGTGATAATTGTTTTTTCGTTATTTATCCATAATTTTAACCAAAATTTAGACTATGCTGCCCTGGGAAAAGAATATACCGGATTTTTTAACTGAACGAAGAAATATCGTCATTCGCATTCTATTCACAGCAGCATTTGCTTTGATATTCATTAATATATATGCTCCCCTTGGCGTAAACACGTGGTTTAATATTTCACAACTAGAACTCTTTTTGTACTCTAGCGCACTTATTTTAACCGGGCTTTTAGTTATGGTAATAAGTAGGATTATAATGTTTCAAATTAGCAGAAGGCATAAGCTAAGTTATTTGCAATATGGAAGTTGGGAGTTAATGGAGCTAATGATAATGGCGCTGGCCTATACGCTACTGAAAATATTTTTCTTACATGAAGCAACCAACATAGTTGACGATTATATAAAATCATTAGAGATTACAGTATTAGTTGTCTTTTTACCATATATCATTCTAATGCTATATTTTTCATGGTACGATAAAGTCAAAAAGTTGGAGAAACTATCTCATCAGGAGCCTGAAAACGACAGTAGACAAAGTAAATTACTCCCTTTTTACGACGAAAAAAATGTAATGCGCTTTTCGATGATGCCTTCTGATATCCTTTATCTTGAATCCGCAGATAATTATGTTAATATATTCTATCTCAGTAAGCAGAAAGTAACACATTATTTATTGCGTAATAGTCTCAAGAAATTAGAAACCTATTTGGAACCGTATTCATTTATAAGGTGTCACCGTTCCTACATTGTAAACTTTGAAAAAGTAAAATTGATACGAAAAGATAAGGATAGTCTAAAGCTAGAACTAGATGCTCCATCTGAGGTAGTTATACCAGTATCAAAAACCTATTCTGAAGGGGTATTAAATGAATTTGTTAAGACTGGCAATTAGCATCCCATTGATAAAATAAGGCTATTCAAAAATATTGAATAGCCTTATTATTAATAAATGAAATTATTTACAATCCCATTGCTTCTGCTTCAGCATCAGCAGTTTCATCATTCTTTTTCTCAAATTCTTTGTCTTTTTTCGTTTCAGAATCAGCGTCAACTTCTTTGTCACTGTTTACATCAGTTGCTTCTACTTTGGTAGTATCAGCTTTTTGTTCTGTTTTTTCTACTTCTTTAACTTCCTCTTTTTTAGCTTCTGTGCCACAAGAAAGCATCATTAAAGCAATTACAATCAGGCTTAAGTAATTTAGAATTTTCATTTTGGTAATTTTTAAATAATAATTTTAGACTATCTTTCTCTCTAATAATTAAACACCTATACACTTTAGCGCCTATCCTTTACAAATCTAAATCCGTACATAAAGTAATTTGTATACTCCCCAACACTTACCCTATATCTTGTCCGACAGGCTTTAGATTGATCACCCCAACTACCACCACGCAAGACCCTTGAATTACCATGAGATGGCCCCTGCGGATTTTCTTTATCACTAAATCCATAATAATCCCTGTTATATTTGTCAGAACACCATTCATAGACGTTTCCAGTCATATCATAAATACCTAACTCATTTGCCTTTTTTTGGCCAACAGGATGAGTTCCATGACCTTCATAAAAATTTGAACTTCCCTCAACTTTTGAGTTCTCATAATGCCATGCCACATCATCCAGGTTATTACTTCCGCTATAGATGTAGTCTTCACTCTCACTCCCTCCACGAGCAGCATACTCCCATTCAGCTTCTGTTGGCAAGCGGCCTCCAGCCCATTTGCAAAAAGCAACAGCACCAAACCAGCTAACCTCTACAACAGGATAGTTTTCTAACCCAGGCTCAGGAACAAATTTGCCATCGACATAAGTAATCTGACTCAATTTTTCATCAATTGAAATAAACTGCTTCCCATTCTGTGTAGCATTTTGGCCAATACCGGATTTATTTAAAAAAACACAAAATTGCCAATTAGTGACCTCATAACGCGAAATATAAAAATCATCTAAACTTACTTCATGCAATGGCGTTTCATCCGGACCGCACTCTTCCTGGCTTTGATTACAACCCATCATAAAAGCACCACCCTCAACTGCAACTAAATCCATATCAATTCCGCATGAATCATCAACAAAATCCTCAAAAGAGTTAGCCTGAAATATTGTAAAAACAGAAGTTTGCACGCCCGCTCCAAAATTTGCTAATCGTTGTGAAAAAATAAAAACAGTTTGAAAAACTAGTATGAAAAATAGAATTAATTTAATATTTCGCATTGTATAAAGTATTACACAAATTTACAATGAATATGTCAAATTATAAAAACCCAATAACTGTTAAATATACCTATTAAATTTTATCTTTAACCAAATAACATCTCTCTCAACCACATGCATCCACAAATTTTACAAATATAATATTGACTTTCAACCGAATACAAAATACAACATCAAACAAAACAGATCTGATATACTTTTAAAAAATTCCTTTAAACTATAATTCAAAAATTATTTCATGAACACACATTTTTTTCGAAATTTGCACTCCTAATTGATTAGTGTATGCACGAATATTTAAAACAACTTAACCCAGCCCAAAAAGATGCTGTTGTAAATTATAAAGGTCCTTCACTGGTAATAGCTGGAGCAGGTTCTGGTAAAACAAGAGTATTGACATACAGAATAGCTCATTTGCTAGCCAATGGTGTTCCACCATATCAAATTCTGGCTCTTACATTTACCAATAAAGCTGCACGGGAAATGAAAGACAGAATTGGTGCCATAGTGGGTTCTCAGCTTGCATCTCAACTTTGGATGGGTACTTTTCACTCTATATTCGCAAAAATATTACGCTATGAATCATCCTCTCTTGGATACGATTCAAATTATACAATCTACGACACAGCCGATAGTAAGAATCTTATAAAAAGCATTATTAAAGAAAAAAACCTTGACGAGAAAGCTTACAAACCAGGTATGATTCTAGGTAGGATTTCCAGAGCAAAAAACAATTTAATTACGCCAAACACTTACCAAAATAATTCTAAGTACTATAGCACAGATCAAGCACACAGAATCCCCTTCACTGGAGATATTTACGCAACTTATATGCAACGTTGCAAAATTGCCGGAGCAATGGACTTCGATGATCTGTTAATGAACACCAACATTTTATTGCGCGACAATCAAAAAATATTGGAAAAATATCAACAAAAGTTCAATTACATATTGGTTGACGAGTATCAAGACACCAATTTCGCTCAATATTTAATCATTAAGAAACTGGCAGAACGCCACCATAATATTTGTGTAGTTGGTGATGATGCGCAAAGTATTTATGGATTTCGGGGAGCTAAAATTGAAAATATCCTGAATTTTCAAAAAGACTACCCTAATTTGAACATATACAAACTAGAACATAATTACCGATCAACTAAAAATATTGTAAATGCGGCAGGTAGTGTTATTGCACATAATCAAAAACAACTTCCTAAGAAAATTTATACTGAAAACGATGAAGGTGAGAAAATAAAAATAATTCGAGCCATCACTGAAGTTGAAGAAGGCCACATTATTGCTAATGACATTCAAGAGAAGAGACTTTCAAACCAACTCAACTTTGATGACTTCGCCATACTTTACCGCACAAATGCTCAATCAAGAATTCTGGAAGAGGCATTAAGAAAAAGAAATATTCCTTATCAAATATATGGTGGTCTATCATTCTACCAAAGGAGAGAAATCAAAGACCTTGTTGCTTATTTACGCCTTACAGTTAATCAAAATGATGACGAAGCTCTTAAACGCATTATAAACTATCCAGCGCGAGGAATTGGAGCAACCACGATGACCAAACTCGAAAATGCAGCGGTACAATCTAATGTGCCCATTTGGAATGTGTTAAATGTACCAACACAATTTAATGTTAACATTAATAGCGGAGCTATAAAAAAATTACAGGGATTTGCATCTTTAATAAATCAATTCAAACAAGTTTCCGAAAATGAAGATGCCTACGATACAGCAAACCATATTGCTTCTACAACTGGTATTTTAAAAGATCTTTATAATGATCAATCGCCTGAAGGAAGAAGCAGGTATGAAAACATTCAGGAATTGCTAAATGGTATCAAAGATTTTGTATCGTCCGCATTCGAGGAAGGCAATGAAACAAAACTCCAAAACTACATAGAGAATGTCTCCCTATTAACTGACATGGATAAAAAAGAGGATGGTAACACAGATAAAGTTACACTGATGACTATCCATATGGCGAAAGGATTGGAATTTCCACATCTTTATCTTGCGGGACTTGAAGAAGGCTTATTTCCTTCAAATATGTCAATTGAAACACCTGAAGATATTGAAGAGGAAAGACGTTTATTTTATGTGGCTCTCACCCGTGCAGAAAAAACTGCTTCCATATTCTGGAGCCAGACTCGATATAAATGGGGATCAGCTGAATCCAAAGTTCCTAGTCGCTTTATTAAAGAATTAGATGAACAATACATTGATAGCACAGAAGCCAATTTTATGGATGAGCCTCTTATAGAACAAGGACAATCAGTATTCAAGAGGCAAAGCACTAAACCATCATTTTCTAGCAGGTCTTCAACTCAAACCATTCGTAGTAGACAACAACGACAACCACTAAAGAAAGCCCAACCAACAGTTAATCCTGACTTCACACCTGATCCTCCTGAAAAAATAGAAAAAGGCCATATGGTTATGCATCAACGCTTTGGAAGAGGCCAAATAACCCATATAGAAGGAGAAGGAACCAACAAAAAAGCTACAGTTCAATTCGCTAGTGGAAGAAAAACTCTGCTATTACGATTTGCCAAACTGAAAATTATCAATTAAGATTAACAAAGCATTAAATGTGTTTGCTTAGATAAATTTCAATAACTAAAAAAAATAACTAATTTTACACCGATGCCGAATTATTAAGGCAATCAACTTCAATCAGTAAGCTTACCAAAGTAAATAAACATAAATGGATTATAACACAACCAGAGAAAAGCTGATCTTACCAGAATATGGACGTCATATTCAAAAACTTGTAGATCATTTAAAAACAATCGAAGACCGCGACGAAAGATCAAGAGCAGCTCATGCGCTAATCCCCGTTATGGCGCAAGTAAATACAAACTTAAAAGAGAATGGAGATTTTAGACATAAACTATGGGATCATCTTTTTATAATGTCTGATTTCGATCTTGACATTGATGCACCATATGAAATGCCAAGTAAAGAAGTAATATTCAGAAAACCAGACTCACTACCCTATACTCAGGGAAGGTTTAAGAAAAAGCATTATGGTAAAATCATTCAAAAGATGATGGATAAAATTGATGATTTTGAAGGTGATGATCAACAAGCACTTATTGAACTTTTGGCAAACCAACTTAAAAAATCCTATACAAAATGGAACAAAGAGTCGGTTAATGATGAAGTTATTCTAAACGATTTTATCGAATTAGCTGAAAAAGACATTAAATTCAGAGAAGACCTTAAACTTGTTGAGGTAAGAGAAGTTGTTTCTAAACCAGTGAAAAAGCAAAAAAGAACAAACCGTAAAAACCGTAACTAATGGCTAGTTTTGTTATTGAAGGTGGACATGCCCTTAAAGGTGAAATTACTCCTCAGGGAGCAAAAAATGAAGCACTGCAAATAATATGTGCTGTTTTACTCACAGATCAAGAAGTTACAATAGACAATATTCCTGCAATCCGAGATGTACATAAGTTAATAGAACTGCTCAGTGGCATGAATGTTAAAGTAACTCAAAACAGTCCTTCTTCATACACATTCAAAGCTGATAATGTCAACCTTGACTATCTCCAATCAGAAGAATTTAGCAAACAAAGTCAAAGCATAAGAGGGTCAATTATGATTGCCGGGCCTCTATTAGCCAGATTTGGAGAAGTATTTATTCCAAGACCTGGTGGAGATAAAATTGGACGACGCAGGTTAGATACACACTTCGTAGGATTAAACAAATTAGGTGCTGATTTTCAATACGATACCAAGAAAAGTGCTTTTACAGCCAAAACAAAAAGACTTAAAGGAGCCTCAATGTTGCTTGAAGAAGCAAGTGTTACTGGTACCGCCAATGTTTTAATGGGAGCAGTTTTAGCTGAAGGTAAAACTACAATATACAATGCTGCATGCGAGCCTTATTTGCAGCAATTATCAAAGATGTTAGTAAATATGGGTGCAAAAATTACTGGTATTGCATCTAATCTACTTACCATTGAAGGAGTGCAGAAATTAAATGGTTGTAAGCATTCTTGTCTTCCAGATATGATTGAAGTTGGTTCATTTATAGGAATGGCAGCCATGACGCAAAGTGAAATCACCATCAAAAATGCCGGAATCCAACATTTGGGAATAATACCACGAGCATTTGAGAAATTAGGAATCGCTTTTCGTTTCGAAAATGATGACATTCACATTCCGGCACAATCTCGTTACGAGATTGAGAAATTCATTGATGGTTCTATCATGACTATTGATGATTCTCCATGGCCAGGATTAACACCAGACTTACTTTCCATTATTTTAGTAGTAGCCACCCAGGCTAATGGAAGTGTAGTTATTCACCAAAAAATGTTTGAGTCAAGATTATTCTTCGTGGATAAACTTATTGATATGGGAGCTCAAATCATATTGTGTGATCCACATAGAGCTACTGTAATTGGAACAAACAGGGCCCATAAACTTAGACCAACCGTTATGACTAGTCCAGATATTAGAGCCGGGGTTGCCTTGCTTATTGCTGCATTATCTGCAGATGGAACCAGCCAAATCCATAATATAGAGCAAATTGACAGAGGATACCAAAATATTGATGGCAGATTAAATGCTTTAGGCGCAAAAATTACTCGTCTGAATTAAAACATTAAATCAAAAATTTCGTTAGCCATAAAAATATAAACCAACTAACCAATGAGAATAACTATTTTAATATTTTTACTAATTGGGACTTTAAATTTTGGCTATGCACAAAATACAGGTACTCAAATAGGTCAAATAGCACCAGAAATATCTAATATTACTCCAAATGGAAAACAACTTTCCTTATCAGAAACCAAAGGAAAACTAGTACTTATTGATTTTTGGGCATCATGGTGCAGACCATGTCGCTATGAAAATCCAAACCTGGTAAAAGCTTATAACAAATTCAAAGACAAAGAATTTGTGAACGGAACAGGATTTACCATATTTAGTGTATCACTTGACAAGAATAAAAAACAATGGATTGAAGCTATCAAAGCTGATAACTTAACCTGGGAATATCATGTTAGTGATCTTAAAGGATGGTACTCTATACCTGCGCAGAAATATGGTGTTAGAAGTATTCCTAGCAACCTTTTGATTGACAAGGATGGTAAAATTGTAGCAAAAAACCTTAGAGGTCCAAAATTAGAGTCAGTTCTAAATCAGCTCTTAAAGCAATAATTATTTAGTATACATTTCAAGCATTTCAGTTATTGCATTCTCGCAAGCTGAGCAAAATCCTTCAGCTGTATTTGTCCGCATTTTGCAGTCCATTGAGGGACTGTAAACGCCTTTTGACATATATGCCCCGCCTTCAAACACTCCTGTTTTGCCTTTATACTTTTTGCTTCTTGGAGTTGGAACAGGTGTTCCTTTGGAAATCAAATTTTGCCATTTACCGTCAAAAGCTACCAATGTCGTAATATTAGGGTTCCATGGTTCTTTATCAGTATCAAGCATTTCTTCATAACTAACATCACTAGTAAAATACTCATCAGCCAAACCACCAAATTGATGACCAAACTCATGCACAAAAACCTCTTTTGACCACTGATTATCAGAAGTAAATACTGAAAAATGGTTAAATATTCCCCCACCTCCATATCTGTGAGTGTTCACCATTACGACTGCAAAATCATAAGGTGCATCAGCTGCAATATCCTTAATTTTAAAATATTCTTTTGTCGTTAAGTATCTTTCAAGGCCCAAAGAATTAAAACTACTACCCAACACGGTATTTTTGTAAATATTCTTTCTGGGTTCAGTTGTGCCAGAGTTCATAGATGGAGCATGTACTAACCAAATATTGATTTTATCTTTAAACGCATTAAATGGCGCCTGAGCAAATAAATATTCTGCAAAACGCTTTGTATCTTTTTGAGCTTTAATCGAATCCTCAGCTAAATATCCATCAGTAAGGAATACAATATCTAAACTTTCTGAAGGATTTCCATTTCCATATAATTTTTGAGCTTTATATAACGGATTCTTTTTAATAATCTGATCAGTATCTGGATTAATATGCCACTCACTCAACAATTTAAATTCATTTTGTCGACGCACTTCCAATTTAATAGTTACGGGTTGAAGTGGATATGGAATATTAAAAGACTCTTCAAAACTTGCTGGCCCTAACTTTGGCAAATTAGTCATTTGCCACTCTTCAAACAAAGTAGAAAAACCATTACGAACAACCAATTGTCCGTCTTGCGTATATACTTCATATCGATAAGTTCCATAGTCCATTGGCCAAATAAGGCTATTTTCATTACCAGACCAATGAGGTTCCTCATATAGATTTGATATTCCCGCCATTTGTGTTTTAGCGGTGCCAGTCAATATAAAATCAATTCTAAGTGATTTATTAAAGTCAAATACCTCAACAGGATTATAAGCCACAGAAGTCTTAACAATTATTAAAGCTATGAGGACGATAAAAAATCTACTTTGTTTAATCATTTTTCTGTATTTTCGTTAATTATAATCAAAATTAATGCCCAATGGAAAAATTTGAAATAATTTTTAAGACCTGGCTTGAAGAAATCGGCATAAATGCTGAAATGGTAAACATTTTATACATAGCTACAAATATAATAGCAATTATCATATTAAGCATACTTGCTAATTGGATTGCTAAAAGAATTATTTTACAAACAATAAAACATATCGTACGCAGGTCAAAGGTTACGTGGGATGATATTATATACGAACGTAAAGTATTTAACCGGCTTAGTCACATGGCTCCCGCCATCGTAATTTATTACCTTATTGCAATAGCATTCCCTGATGCTGTTGGCTGGGTGGCTTTCATTCAAAAAATGACATATATATACATGGTACTAGTCGGAATTCTGGTTTTGGATTCTTTCATTAATGCATTGCATGAAATATATAAACAAACACCAATTTCTAAAGACCGATCAATAAAGGGGTACGTTCAGGTAGTTCAAATTGTAGTTTACTTTTTTGGTGTAATCATAATACTTGCTGTACTTCTAGGGAAATCACCCGGAACATTATTAGCCGGTTTAGGAGCTTTAGCCGCAGTGCTCATGTTGGTATTCAAAGATAGCATTCTAGGGCTTGTTGCCGGCATACAGCTTTCATTAAATAAAATGGTCAAAATTGGTGACTGGATTACCATGCCCAGCCATAACGCCGATGGAAATGTAATTGAGATTACCCTTAATACTGTCAAAGTAAGAAATTTTGATATGACAATTACTACCATTACAACTTATGCTCTGGTATCACAATCATTTAGCAATTGGAGTGGAATGATGGAATCTGGAGGACGCCGAATAAAAAGATCCATCAATATTGACCTAAGAACTGTTCAATTCTGCTCAGAAGAATTATTGGATAAACTAGAAAAAGTACACTATTTAACAGATTATATAAAAAATCGAAGAAAAGAAGTTGCCGAGTTCAATGAAAGTAAAGGAGTGGACCAAAGTATAATGGCAAATGGACGTAGACTTACAAATATTGGAGTATTCAGAAAATACATTGAAGAATACCTTAAAAACCATCCAGAAATAAATATGGATATGACGTTTTTAATTCGTCAATTGAAACCTACCGAAACAGGAGTTCCTATTGAAATATATGTCTTTAGCAAAGAACAAAGATGGGTACAATACGAAGGAATACAAGGAGATATTTTCGATCATTTATTAGCAGCCGTAAAGGAATTCGATTTAAGATTATACCAAAATCCAAGTGGAAGCGATTTCTCTGAATTCCTTCTAAGAAATAATGAATAACCATTGCTAATGGACAGATAAGACTGGATAATATATTGTCAGATGGGATAACCGCTTCAGAATATGGAGCGGTTTTTTTAATACATCTAATTATACAGAAATGATAGTTGATTCAAGACAAATTGCTATTATTCTCTTTAGTAAGTTTCAAAATAATATTTCTGTTTTGAATATAGTTTAAGCATGTCTTTCTCTTCTCTTCGCAATTTATTATTTGCTCTTTCCTCTTTGCTCTCTTATAAACAATAAACTCCGAATAACAAATTCTTATACTTGATTGGTCAAATATTTGTGGTTTTAACATTTATAACGCAAACAATTTTTAATTTTGTATTCGTTTAAATAAAAGTAAAACTAAAAATATATAAACCATGTTACAACGTTGTTTTACAATCATATCAGCCTTAATTATTTCAATAAGTGCGCTTAATGCGCAACAACAAGGACCTCATATTGCTTTTGACAAAGTCTTGCACGATTATGGTAAAATTAATGAAAATGACGGTCTTGCTAAATACAATTTTGAATTCACAAATACCGGAAGTGCACCCCTTATCATAAATGAAGTAAAACCTACATGCGGCTGTACAAGCTCTGACTATACAAAGCAACCTGTTAATCCTGGTGAAAAAGGATTTATATCTGCTGAATACAACCCTAAAAATCGTCCAGGGCCATTTAACAAAACCATTCGCGTAATCACTAATAGTGTAGATAACCCCAATGTGTTATTACGCATAAAAGGTGATGTAAATCCAAAACCTCGATCAATTGAAGACGATTATCCACGTGAGATGGGACCACTGCGTTTTGATAACACACAATTCGCTTATATGAACATCACCACTGGAGAAAAGAGAATGAGCACATTAAAGTTTGCTAATACTTCTGATAAAGAGCTTACTCTGGAAATGGAACGAGTTCCTTCTTATATAGATGTGGTAATAAAGCCATCCACTGTAAAACCAGGTGAAACCGGTGAAATACATGCTACATTCTTTGGAGACAAAGTAAACGAATTAGGTTATGTTAGAGGTAGAATGTCTCTGAAAATCAATGGAGATATCAACCCTAGAAATAATATTGCTGTTACAGCAATGGTTAAAGAAGATTTCTCGCAACTTACACCAGAGGAATTAGCAAATGCACCAAAAATAGTATTTGACAATTTAAAATTTAATTTCGAAACTTTAACTGAAGGTGAATCAATCACACATGAATTCAAATTCACAAATCAAGGTAAAAGTGATTTAATAATTAGGAAAGTTCATGCCAGTTGTGGATGTACAGCAGTTGCCCCTCCTAAAACAGCAATTAAACCAGGAGAATCAAGTGTTATTAAAGCTACATTTAATTCAAGAGGAAAACACGGCAGACAACATAAAACCATTCGAGTTTATGCAAACGACCCTGAAAATAGCGAAACAACCTTGCT
>PKTE01000321.1 GCA_002869335.1 Salinivirgaceae bacterium
ACAAAAGGATATTACCAAATGGGCTTGGGGACTGTTTTATCCGGCCAAAAGTACAAAGTCTAAGAAAAGAAAGAATCCACACATGCATGTGAGCTACAAAAAGCCTAAAACAGACATGGAATACAATGCTGACAAAGCTACTGAAAGGGAAGAGTTAGATCGGATCTTAGACAAAGTAGCTAAATCTGGCTATGAGAGTCTATCAAAAAAAGAGAAAGAGATTCTGTTTAAAATGTCTAATAAACGTTAACACAACGTTAGGCAAATCACTGATCCATTAATATACAATGGAAATACAGTAAATTTATCACGAAAAACTTTTTGTGTGAAAAAACTGATTTACGTCATACTCCTTGTTATCAATAGTTTAGCCGCAGTAGGTTTGCTATTCTCCTATTTGTCTACGTTAATTTCTCCCGAAAAAATATTTTGGCTTCCATTTTTTGGATTAGCATACGCAGTTCTGTTGATAATCAATACACTTTTTGCCATCTTTTGGGCATGGCGTAAACAATGGATATTTCTTTTATCAGTTATAACAATTGCCATTGGATACAAGCAGCTATCCAGCGTTTTCGCTTACAACGTTACGCAACACGATGTAATAAGCACACATCAACCCATCAAACTTTTATCGTATAATGTGCGTCTTTTTGATTTATACAACTGGTCAAAAAACACCGAAACACGTGACAAGATATTCAACTACATTATCCACCAGAATGCTGATATTATTTGTTTCCAGGAATTTTTTAATGATAAAACAAACCAATTCACAACACTTGATAGTCTAATCAAATTCCAAAAAGCCAGAGAAGTTCACGCAGAATATACTACGGTCAACAAAGGAATTCATCAATTTGGCATTGCCACATTCTCCAAATATCCGATAGTTAAGAAAGGAACCATTAGTTTTTCGGGAACTAATAATATAACAATTTATACGGACATTAAAATACTGAACGATACCATTCGTGTTTATAATAATCACTTGCAGTCAAACCATTTTTCACCAGACGACTATCAGGTCATCAATAAAATTGGATACAAAGAGAGTCCAAAACAATTATTCAGAATAGGTCCCATTTTAAGAAAAATGTCGTTAGCATTTGAAAAGAGAGCTTTCCAGGTTGAACAAATTGGCAAACACATTGCAAAATCTCCATATCCAGTTATTGTATGCGGCGATTTTAATGACACTCCTGTTTCATACAGTTACCGTAAAATGCGTGGTCAATTATCCGATGCATTTTTAGGAAGTGGGTTTGGTTTTGGACATACCATAGCACGATCGTTTCCTTCTTTCAGAATTGATTACATTTTCCACCACAATAATATCAGGTCCAGTAATTTTCAACGTGATAAAGTTGACTTTTCTGACCACTATCCTATCCATTGTTTATTATATTTGCCATATAAGCTTTAATCTATGAAACAAACATGATTAGCCAAAGTAATTTTAATCGAGGTTTATTATTAATGTTTGTTCCATCTGATATTTGAAAAATAAATAAAAACAGATGAAAATTCTAAAATACATTTTAATAGTACTGGCTGTTGTCCTATTTGGAATCATAGCATGGTATCTTGGGGCTATCATATTATACATGATTATTTCAGCAGTAATTGCTTTAATTGGGAGACCCCTTGTAGAACAAATTGGCAAAATAAAAATAAAAGGTAAAAATATTCCGGATGCTGTTGGTGCAGGGGTTACCTTATTGGTCATTTGGGTAGTAATGCTGGCCTTTTTTATAATATTCATACCTCTTGTAATTAAAGAAGGTCAAAATTTGAGTACAATCAATGTGGATGAAGTTGTAAAAAACCTGCAAGAACCATTATCAAAAGTTGAGAAAATTTACCATGAATACAAAGCGGATGACAACAACCAAACACTGGAACAAGTTGCCAGTGAACGCTTAAAATCGCTGCTAAGTTTCTCTAACATTAAAAATTTGTTCTCCTCCATTACCAATGTATTAGGAAATATTTTTATCGCTATTTTTTCAATTTCATTTATCACGTTTTTCTTCCTAAAAGAAAAAAACATAATCACGCGATTTGTCTTACTAGTTACACCAACAAAGTGGGATTCCGGTGCACTACATGCAATGCTTTCAATCAAAAAATTACTTTCACGCTATTTTATTGGCTTATTAATTCAAATGAGTTTAATATTTATAGGACTTACAATTGGCTTATCTATTGTAGGATTGCAATTTAGTCATGTATTGCTTATTGCCTTATTTGCAGCACTTATAAATGTGATACCATATATTGGTCCTTTAATCGGAATTATTTTTGGACTAACCATTGGTATTGTCACGCACCTCCAACTGGATTTTTACAACGAACTATTGCCATTAATGGGTTATATGACTATTGCATTTTTGGCAGTTCAAATGCTAGATAATTTTGTATTTCAACCACTTGTATTTTCAAATAGTGTAAAAGCACATCCTCTTGAAATATTCCTTGTAATATTGGCTGCAGGTACACTTGCAGGAATTGGCGGAATGGTAGTAGCAATACCATCGTACACTATTTTAAGAGTAATTGCAAAAGAATTTTTCTCTCAGTACAGGTTTGTTAAGAAACTGACTGAAAAAATTTAGTTAAATATTTGACTAAAAATGATTATGTTTGTAAGAGATTGACTATAAACATTACACATGTTACAAAGAATACTAATCATAATATGCCTTGTGTTCCCATTTCAACTAATGGCGCAGGATTTTCAAATTATAGCAACAAACACAAATCCAATTGTTGGAGAAACTATCATACTTAGGCATGAGAACGATATAAATTGCGATTGGACAATGTCAGATCCTAGTGCCTTTGTTAATAACACGGGGACATTAATTAGTATTTCTGAAATAGAATTACTATGTGTTAAAGCAGGTCAATTTAACATAAGTGCTACTGATGGAACTAATGAAGATACAATTACGATTTTTGTACAACCAGAACTAAATATTCCTACAGTATTCACTCCAAACAACGATGGGAAAAATGATAATTTTATAATTCCTAGTCCTGATGGTACTTTAATGAGTATTACTATATTTAGCCGATGGGGAAATATTGTGTATCAAACTGAACAGCCAACTGAAATTATTAACTGGAATGGCCGACTAAGAGACAATAGCTATGTTTCATCAGGAGTATACTATTACGTTTTAGAACCAAAAGACAATCCTGCAATGGAAAAAAAGATGGGATTTGTGCATGTATACACCAACAAAAACAAATAAGCCAACTTAACTTTTCAACTCAAAAGGTATTTCTTTCACTAAATTAATTCCTTCAGGCGTTACTTTTGCCATCATGGCAATGACTTCCACACCTGCACTTACGGCTTTCTCAAGCGATTGGGCATAAGCAGGATCAATATCCCGAGCTGGTCCAAATTTAGAAACATCCTGACGTTGAATAACATAAAACATTACAGCACGCATTCC
>PKTE01000168.1 GCA_002869335.1 Salinivirgaceae bacterium
CCAGGTAAGCGAAGCGTCACCTGGGGTAAATTTATTCCCAAAACCACCTCGCCGCGACGGAACCGTCATTTGAAAACGAACTTTTGCCATCGGCGAAACAAAACGATGGGTTAATTAGCTAAACGAAAAACAACTTCGAACACGGATTATACGGATTATTTATAAAATCATTTATGGTTTATTGAGATCCATTAGGCAAACATAAAAAAGGTTTTCGTGCCTGTACCAAAACGATTTCCACGGATTCGTCCTTGCTGTTTTTGCTTCACGTCACTATGCCGATAGCATGTTTTTTCTAATTGTTTTACCTTACAACGCGGCATTTTATCATGGACTTAAAATATTACTACCGACATACCACACCTTCGGTGTTAAAAAACCATGCTCGGTTTTAGCGCTTATAAACTAATCCTGAAAGGATTAAATAATCATAGCCCCAGGTAAGCGAAGCGTCACCTGGGGTAAATTTATTCCCAAAACCACCTCGCCGCGACGGAACCGTCATTTGAAAACGAACTTTTGCCATCGGCGAAATAAATTGATAGGTTGATTGGTGAATCGAAAACCATATAAGAACACGAATTCAGCGATAAAATTCAACCAGGGCACCTCACCTCCTCCAAAAAAGTCGAGAAAAAACGTCAAGTTTTCAGTTTAGTCATAATTAATTCTCAACCTTCTCAAAAACCTTGTAATTATTGCTCTTGATCAACATTTCACACGATGAGAAGAAAACACTCTAGCGCCACATTGTCAGGCGACAACAACTAAAGCTAAGTCATTATGTCCGATTTTCGCATTGGCATTTCATTTGAAATATGCTAAGTGAAAACCTTAAAATAAAAAAACCTAACCGGGCTGGAGACGGCCCGGATAAAAAAGAAAGGAGTACTATTATGTTAGCAAGAAGAAATGAAATGTTTCCGGCTTTTTCGAGAATCTTTGGAGATTTCTTTGATAAAGAACTCACAGATTGGTCGAACAACAACTACTCAGCAACTAATACAACGTTGCCAGCAGTAAATGTAAAGGATGAAGAGGATAAGTTTGTAGTTGAAGTGGCTGTTCCGGGGATGGACAAAAAGGACTTCAACATTGACGTAAAAGACAACATACTTACCATTTCATCTGAAAGAAAAAACGAAAAGAAAGTGGACGAACAAAACTACACTCGCAGAGAGTACAGTTATCAATCGTTCAGCCGAACCTTTACACTACCTGAAAATGTAGTGGATTCGGACAAAATCTCAGCCAAGTACGAGAATGGAGAGCTACGCATCAACATTCCAAAACGTGAAGAGGCAAAACCCAAACCACCTCGTACTATCAAGATCTCATAAACATAATACACTTTAGTTTGAATGGGCATCGGGTAAAACCGGTGTCCTTCTTTTAATTTTTGAACATTAACGTTTTGTGTAACCTTAAACACCATTAACCATGAAAACATTAGTAAGTTTTTTAGCAGCAACAATGTTAATGGTAGGTTGCGAAGCACAAAATAGTACCGAACAACCCACCGTTAATGATGACACAACCCAAATACAGCCTAAAACAGACATACGGGTTAACAAGGAGTATGACGATGAAGGAAATTTAATACGGTACGATTCCGTCTATTCTTCTTATTACAGCAACATTGATGGAAATCCACAGGTGGCAGACAGTATCATGAGTGAATTCAGAAAACATTTTAGCACACAATTTCCCATGTCTATGAATCCATTTTTTGACAACATGTTCTTCACTGATTCATTGATGCAGTATGACTTCTACAAGGATGACTTTTTCCATAACCGATTTAAAGACAATTGGCGGCATATGGATGAGTATTTTAAAGAAATGGACTCAATTAAAAATGCGTTTTTTGGAAAGCAATTTCCACACAAATAGCTATAACTTTTTCAATAATAAGCTTTAGGTTTGATAAAGCATCGGCTAACGTCGGTGCTTTGTTTTATACTTCTCAATCATCTGGGTTTAGATACAATGCTTATAACTTATCCACTACTTCAAACACTCAATAATCAACAATTAAGAATCAATATATTTTCTACAATAAAGCTGTAATATATTGCGTCATACCATTCTTTAAGCGCGCCTCAAGCCGGCTTGGTCCTTCATTTTTGGCTTGACCCAAAAACGAAGCAAAAAACTCAAGGCTTATTGTTTTGTGCGACCTTCATTTCTTTCATAAGCTAAATCAAAATAACTCACGGATGCTATTAATGATGCTGCATCAAACTAAGCAATTACGCATCCGTTCAAACAGATTTTAATTTCACGCTTATTTCAAGATGAAGGTGCCCGCTCAAAACAATTAGGCCAATCCAAGCCGAAACAAATTAAAGATTTTTAAAGGGCGCTATTCATATACATTTTTAGTAATCAAAAGAATACTTTCACGCTAAATAGACAAGTCATTAAAGCAATTTCCACACAAATAGCTATAACTTTTTCAATAATAAGCTTTAGGTTTGATAAAGCATCGGCTAATGTCGGTGCTTTGTTTTATACTTCTCAATCATCTGAGTTTAAATATAATTGACTACATTTGACTAAACATACACACATCCACCTAATTATCTACATACTCGACCTGCTTGGAACAAAAAGATTACATACTGCGCGAAATCCAAAAAATTGGGGCCATGATTAGAGCCATTGGGCAAAAACTGTTTGGTGGCAAAGACAATTTAGCCATTAGCCTTGAGCAAGATTTTCTTGAAGTAAAAGGAATGCTCTTGAGTGAAATTAATTTCGATTTTGACAAATTCATGATATCCAATGAAGAGGATTCAATACAATATTTACAAAGCATTGATGGTTTTAATAACGATAATATTGAGGAATTAGCTGAATTACTGGCTCAAATAGGATCTAATTTGAAATCTGATTTGTCAAAAAATTACTTTGTAAAAGCTTTACTTCTATATAGATTTATTAATCAAGCTACTAAAACCTTCTCTTTTGAAAGAGAGACAAACATTAAAAGAATTGAGAACTTGCTTCATGAATAATACACTTGAATGCCAATGTTGAGTTTTAGAAAAATTATATCACGTGCTAATTTATTATTAGCCACATCCTTTTTGTTTCTATTTTCATGCGGACAAGATAAAATTTCTGATAAACAAAAAACTGAACAGCTGACAGATTCTTTGATCCAGGTTCAAAAAATTAATGACGTTACAATCTTGGTTTCATTTGGTGCTGATGCGGTTACTGCCATAAACACTAAAAATGGCATTGTTGTAATTGACGCCGGAATTTCTACATATCTCACAAAAAAGTATAAAAAAATAATAGCTCAGGAATTCAATAATCAGAAATTCATTTATTTAATAAACACCCATTCACATCATGATCATAATAGAGGGAACAGTGTTTTTGATGAAGCTAAAATTATTGGACATGTCAACGGATTTGATGAAATTGAAAAGCAATGGAATAATCC
>PKTE01000016.1 GCA_002869335.1 Salinivirgaceae bacterium
ACCATGACACGCCAGAAAAAGCTCAAAGAGTTTGAAACGTGGCTGGAAACAAAACTCACAGAAGCTCAAAAGCTGAATGGAGAGAAACAAATAGAATTTGTACAACGTGTATTAAGCCTGGTAGAAACAGAAAGCGTCAAAATTGCCAATAAGAAATATCCAGATATTAAAAACCTTAAACTACCTGAATTCAGTGAATCTGCAAATACTGATCAAGGAGCGACTGTTCCCCATGAACTAATTAAAGTGGTGCGCAAGTTTATCAATATCAATGAGTTTAAGGTGGAAGAGGAAAAACCAAAAGATAAGAAAGAGCCTAAAAAAGAACCTGACCAAGTAATAGCAGAGAACGCCAAATCTACAAAAAGCGGTCCCAATGCAAGTGCTGAACCAAAGGAAAGCACAACATCTGCAAAAACAGAGAAACCAGTAAAAACTGAAGAGGCAGAAGATAAGGTTAATAATACAGTTGTAGGCGGCTCCCGCCACTCCGGCATCGACTGGAACTCCCGCCTGGGCGTGCCGCAGTATAGGACACAGAGTGATAATTTATCCATTCCCGAAGCCACGTGCAATGTGACCACTATGGCTATGACATTAGAGCGTTTAGGAAACAGCCGTTCAGATGTTATTGCCGCTATCGATGCAAAACTAAAAGACGGTAAAGAAAAAACGGATGAGGAATTGAAAAAGCTTTGGGAGGAGAAGTCTGAAGCGTATATGAAAAAGATTACAAGTGAAGCAAAAGCAGATTACCAAAAGCTTAGACAAAACAGTGGTGGTTTAGTGGGTAAAGAGGATAAAGTTGCGGAGAAATTTAAAGAAATAGCTCAATATGAAGATTTGTTAGATTTTTACATGTATCTTAAAACAGAAAAAGCAAAAGATAGGGAAAAGATTTTCAGCAATACGCATAACGACTCAATTCCTGAAGAGATAAATTCTTCAAATGAAGATGAATATAGTACTGAAAGAATTGATATCTCAGAGAAACTCAATGCAGAAAATCGAAAAAAAATAAAACAAACCTTAGACAATGGAGGAAGTGTAGTAGTAAGTATTAATCATAAAGGTACTAAAGGAAGCCATATTATAAGCGTACAGTCAATAAATGAAAAAGGACTTATAGTTGATGATCCTTATGGCGGACATTATGAGGAGTACCGATATGGTGAAGAAGGAGATTTATTCGCAGGTAAAAATAAAGGACCAAGCGACAGAAAAAAAAATGGAGAGCCGTATAGAAATACAAAGCATTTTAATTCTAATGTGAAAGACTATACAAAACGAGATTTTACAGTAGAAGCAGGCCAAAACTTAATTGCTGATGAATCAAAGGGCAATTCAGTTTTACTTAAATGGGAAATGATTAATGAGAGTAAAATACTTAAAAATAAAAGCTTAATAAATTATGTTGTTTTATATGGAAAAAATTAAATACTTATTGTTTTTACTATTAATTTCAAATTGTAGTTTAGCTCAAGATGAAAAATCAATGATTAATCTTTTAGAAATATTACCAGATTCAGTATTCAATAATGATTATGAGGATATAGATATATCCGAACGAAATTTAATAATAAAACTCTACAGTAATGGGAAATATGAGGTAGATAAAAATTCAACTTTTTATGATTATGATGCTTCTCACCTTATTTTTAAAGATCAGGATAAATTGAAATATTTAAATGTACTCGTAAATGAACAAAAAGATTATATGGTAATTTTTGATAATTATTCTGATGTTGCTTCGGAATATGAAGTAAAAGTTTTTAAAGATATAATAGCTTTCAAAGTTGACTATTCAACACACTTAACAACCGAACCAGGGCGAATTGTCTTTTATAAAAAAAAGAATGAAAAGCTTTTAGACATTACTAAAGATGTTCTTAATTCATTTAATTTTTGGGAAGATAACTACCACAAGCATATAGTTGATTCATTAATTGCTAATTATCAAAAACATTTCAACGTAAGTTATTCAGAATCTACACTTTTATTTAAATTTACTACGAGCGACACAATCGAAATATCCGATAATCTCACGCTACAATTTGATAGTGGAATAGATCTATGGAAGCTAGATTCTCTAAAGTTTAATTCCGAATTCTACACCAAAAAATACATCATGGATAACGGAAAATTGAGGTTGGCGGAATGAGAAGCATTCCCCTATATTGCTATAAATTAACACTAAAAAGACAAAAATGAAAATTAGATATCTATTATTAATTGGAGTTATTTTTTGGAATTTTACGAACTCATTAAATAACAACACTCAACCAAGAAGTATTGAGCCTTTAGTTCTCACTAACGATACTATTCTTGAAGTAAACAATAATTTAAAGCATGAATCACAAGAGTGGGAGCATAATATTAATAATACTATTCATATTGGGCCAAACAGAGAAATCAAATCTTTAGAGGACTTTTTTTCATATGAAAATCAACATGATAGTGTGCATATAATAATTGATGAAGGTAATTATTATGCAAATGGGTTATGGATAAACGATAAATATGTAATTATAGAAGGTCATGGTCATGTTAATTTGTATTGTACCGAATCTGAAGAAAATATTATGTGGATTGTTGGAGAACATATTATTGTTAGAAACATTCATATGAAACACTTTATTCCTAGTAAAGATTATAATTCTTGCTCTGGAAATGTAATTTGTTTTGATATGGCGAATGACATAATCATAGAAAACTGCGATTTAAATGGATGTGGACGTATTGGTTTATATGATAATATCGGCAATTCTAACATTTTAATAAGAAATAATTATATTCATAATAATTCTTATGCAGCATATGCAGATTATCGTGATAGTATTTGGTTCGAAGAAATAAATGATCATCAAGTATTTACTTTTGAAAATAATCGAATGGAAAATAATGGTCCTGATAGAATTAGGGAGCCAAATAGCGTTAAGGATTTTATTAAAAAATACCCCGAAGGATCTGAAATTGAATTAATTGAATTCCTTCAAAGCAAGATAGAATATTGGGATTGGGCGGACAACCCACTTTTTGTAACTTATAAAGGAAATAGGTATGAAGGTTATCATCATATAGAATTTGAAAACGATAATGGAGAAATATATGATTTTGGCTATGGAGACAATGATTACGGAAGAATTCAATTATTCTATGATGATGATCAAACTACAGACAATCCAATGTACATCGGCCAACGGTTTAAGATTTATTGGGAATGGAGAATGGTTGAATTCCCATGTTGTGAAGGAGAATACAAAGAAGCGAAGGCCTATCTTCCATCAATCGTAAAGTTAGAAATGATAGAAAACGAGAGATAAACACTTAGACGGCGAATTCTACACCAAAAAACACATCATGGATAACGGAAAGTTGAGGCTGGCGGAGTGAAGCCTTAATTTAACCACAAAGCACACCAAGAAGGCACCAAGCACACAAAGTGGTCGCAGCT
>PKTE01000195.1 GCA_002869335.1 Salinivirgaceae bacterium
ATCTGATACAGAAACTAAAGCTAGTTATATTACTGTAGAAGAAGTTGTACCTGAGTACTGTGCTTCTAAAGGTAATAATGTAAACTACGAATGGATTGCTGGTGTTGAAATAGGTACATTTACAAACAACACAGGTGCAAACAGTGGTTATGCTGATTTCACAGGACAAACAGTTGAATTAGCTGCAGGACAAAACGTTGACGTTACTTTCACTCCTGGATTTGCTAGTAGTTCTTATTCAGAATACTGGACAATATGGATTGATTATAACGGAGATTATGACTTTGACGATGCAGGTGAGCAAGTTTACACAGGAAATGGTTCTTCAGTTGTTTCTGGATCATTTACAGTAGCTTCAAACGCATCTGGCACAACTCGTATGCGTGTTACAATGAAATACAACGCTGCTCCTACAGCATGTGAAACATTCTCATACGGTGAAGTTGAAGATTACACAGTAACATTTGGTGATATTGTAGTTGTTAAGCCTGTAGCTAACTTTACAGCAAACACTACATCTATTGAAGTTGGACAAAGCGTAAGCTTCTCTGACCTTTCAACAAATAACCCAACAGCATGGAGCTGGTCATTTACAGGTGGAACTCCATCTACAAGTTCAGCCCAGAACCCAACTGTAACTTACAACACAGCAGGTACATATCAAGTAAGCTTAACTGCAACTAACTCAGCAGGTAGCGATACTGAAACTAAATCAGCATACATTACAGTTACACAGGGTAGCGTAAGCTATTGTGCTTCACAAGGTAATAACTCATCATACGAGTGGATTGAATCAATTGAATTTGGAAGCTTCTCAAATGTTTCTGGAAACAATGGTGGATATGAAGATTTCACCAATATGACTGTAAACCTTACTCCTGGCGCAAGCGAAGCAATCACATTAACTCCTGGATTCTCGGGTAGCACATACACTGAATACTGGGTAATCTGGATTGATTACAACAAAGACGGTGATTTTGATGACTCAGGTGAGCAAGTTGGTAGCGGAAACGGTACTGGTACATTAAGTGGAAACTTAACTATTGATGCCAATGCTTCAGGTACAACTCGCATGAGAGTTACAATGAAATACAACGCTGCTCCTACTTCATGTGAGACTTTCACATACGGAGAAGTTGAGGACTATACAGTATCATTTGGTGCTAAAGGAGCTACTGGAATAAACGAAATAGCTCAGGACGTAAGTATTTATCCACAACCTGCTGACGATATTCTTCACATTGAAATGACAGAAGCAGGAAACGTAGCAGAAGTTGTTTTATACAACATGAGCGGACAAGTTGTAAAAACTACTAAACTGGACAATAACGGACAAGGATTTGACTTAGACGTTTCTGGTCAGGCAGGTGGTATTTATATGCTTCAAATAATAACTGATGGAAAAGTAACCAGCAAAAGAATAGTGATTAAATAAATCATTAATCCAGACGAATATAAAACCGTATCTCAATGAGGTGCGGTTTTTTCTTTATAAAAAAACATTAGCATGAAACCCATCATGTTAATTCCTGATGTAAATCATTTTAAATACCATAGCTTTTTAAGCTCATAATAGTACAACCATAAATTAATGGTTGTATTTTTGATATATCCTTTAGGAAATAACCCCGGAAAGGATGAACCAACTATTAAAATCAACTACGATCAGCAGTTATGAAATATTAACTGAGAACCTGCAAAAATTAATGCAAGTCCAAAACGCCAGTGAGATATTTAATCTCATTGGTGAAGGACTACATGAAATAATTCCCAATTCTGTAATTATTATAAACCAGGTTACTAATGAAGAAACCATATCCACAACCAAAGGGATATATAGACTCAAAGAAAACATTTTTTATACAGCAATTGAAAAACTTTGATTAAATCCTATTGGGAGGTCATATCCCTTAAAAAAAGAATTACTAAATCTTTACCACATTAATCACCTTCATAAAATTGATGATGGGCTATCGCAATTTAGCAATAAAGCTTTTCCTTCAAAGGTTTTGCACGAAATTGAAAGATTCCTGGATATCAGACAAATTTATACTGCAGGACTAAAAAAGCAGGGTAAGCTATTTGCTATAGTTCATATTTTCAAAAGAAAATCAGCGGAGATTGAAAATATTGAACTTGTGCATCAATTACTCAACCAATTTTCGGTGGTGCTTCAAAATAAACTATATCAAATTGAATTAGAGCAAAAAGAGAAGGCGTTACAGCAAGCGTTAAATGAAACCAAAAGCAGCTATATTATATGGAATAGCCAGACAAATAAACTTGATTTCAGCAAAAAATTTATAGATGAATTAGGATTTATGCCCATAGAATTAGAAAGCGATATCAAACAATGGGAAAAGCTGGTACATCCTGATGATAAAATAGCTACATTAAAAAAGATCAATCGTTTTTTTAAAGAAAGAATCTCTTTCCAAACGGAATACAGAATAAAAACTAAAGACAATAATTACAAATGGTTTGAGGCAACGTTTAAAATCAATAAAACAAACCATTTGAACGATAATGAAGTCCTTATTGTCCATACCGACATAGATCAAAGCAAAAAAGCTGAAATTGCGTTATTGAACTCCCGAAACAGATTTCAAAAACTAGCAAATGTTACAAGCGAAGGTATTATCATTCATAAAGATGGCGTTTGCATTGATGTAAATAATGCACTATTGGAAATAACCGGGTTAACAAAAAACGACTTGATAGGAAAAGAATTTGCACCAGTTATTTTGTGTGATGTAAAAAACCAAACAAAACTATTTGAAACAACTTATAACGGGCCACATATTTTATACGCAGCCAATAAGAATGGTTATGCCTACTATATTGAAGTATCAAACCGATCACTTGATGATAAACATGAAGTTTTTACCATTCGAAATGTTTCGGAATTAAAAGAAAAAGAGATTGAACTTCAAAAGAAGAATAACAAGCTTAATGAGGCAATACAATTAAAAAATAAGTTTATAAAAATATTAAGTCATGACTTAAAGAACCCATTTTCAAGTATTAATGGAATAATTGATTTATTGGATAGAAATTTGGAAAATTACGCTATAGAAAAATCAAAAAACCTTATTCAGAGTGTAGCAGAAGAGGGTAAAAACGCATATAATCTTCTTGAGAGTCTTCTGTTATGGTCGCATAAAAATGACACCAATTTAGAGCTACAAATTGAGACAATTGATCTGAAAAAAGAAGTTGATGAACTAATGATTCAGTACCAGGCTCCAGTAAGTCGAAAGAATATAACCATGGTAAATAATACCATTCCAAATACCCTGGTAAAAGCTGATATACAATTACTAAAATCAATTCTACGTAATCTAATTGGAAATGCTATAAAATATACTCCAAAGAAAAACTCAATATTGATTGATTGTAATATTTTAGAAAATACCATTCAAATAAATGTAAAAAACGAAGGTGATAGAATACATAATGAAATAATTAGTAAAATTTTAAGTAATAATTTCCTAAGCTCTGAAGAAGGAACTGAATCAGAAAAAGGTAGCGGCTTCGGGCTTAGTATTGTTAAGGACATAATTGGCTTACACGGTAGTAAACTATCTATTAAAAGCACTGATCAGTTTAATATATTTAGCTTTTGCTTAGAATCAGCAAAATAAGATAAATAAAGATATTTCAATTAACCTATATTCCCTTTTATGCATTATTTTGGAATGTATAGGCCTTACCAGTCCCTCTCTTATTACAAATAATTTAATTGGACGTTGCTATTTTTATTCGTAACTTTTCATGATTATCATCCTGAATCTGTTTACGATGTAAAATACATTTTACATATGTTTTTTTCTAACTTCTCTCACTCATACTGATTCAGGCGCGGAATTTTTCAAACCTAATCTAAAATCAGATGAGGAAAATTTTATTTAGCGTAATTATCCTAGCCAATTTGATTTCAAATCAAATAACCGCTCAAGTACATCCTGATATTAAATTCGAAAAAGTAATTGATGAACAGGGAATAATTGAAAATTCAGATGTGCTTTGCATTTTGCAAGACCATTTGGGATATATATGGTTTGGGACAAATACTGAATACCTGATTAAATATGATGGCAATACATTCAAGTATTACGAATTTATACTTAACGATACAAATTCTTTTAAAACAGGAGCCGAAATACTATTTGAAGACAGCGAAAATAATTTGTGGATTGGCGGAAATGGTTTGAGCCAATATAACCGTAATGCAGATAACTTTAGCATATACTACCCTGAACCCGATAGCATTAATCTTCCAAGCAATTATTACAACCTGATTACATCAATAAAAGAAGATAATAACGGAAACTTATGGCTTTCAACTTATGAAGGGTATCTCTACCGATTTAGTATAAAAAATAGGCACTTCAAGCTTATTGATAAAGAAACAAAGGATAATAAGCACATAATAAGTATGGAATGGACTTACCGTAAAGATTTCTATTTTAATCAGATATATTGCGCTTCTGACAACAAAATATGGTTAACACCTGCTAGTGGCCTTTGGGCATATGATCAGGAAAACGATACTTTTCAATCATTCTATTACTCAAAACAAAAAGATTCTACAAAATATTTTAGTCATATTATTGAAGATGAAGATAGTAATATTTGGGCAAGTAGCTTTAAAAGCGGGATGCTAAAGCTCAATCCCAACAAAAACATGGTTCGTTTTTATAAGAAATCACCCGGGAATCCAGACAGTTTACAGAATGATTTCTATTTGTCACATAAAGCTAATAACAATGCCATTTGGTTTTCATCATTCGGTCACCTAAGTAAATATTTACCAAATAAAGATGGGTTCGAAACTTATAAACTTGATACCGCTTTGGCTCCAATTATTATATGTGAAGAAAACAATGGTGATTTTTGGTTGAATCTGGGCGAAGACTTCGACAGGAATACATCATTAGGTTATTTTAGTCAATCCAGAAAGGAGTTTCAAACCTTTTTTCATTCTAAAGATAATCCCAACAGCTATCCTGCCACTTTTTTATATGATTTTGTTAAAGACTATTCCGGTTGTTTTTGGTTTGCAACGGACGACGGCCTTTATACTTATAATCCCATTAGAAACAAATTCAGACCAACTTTAGGACCAAAACATTTTAAAAATCAATTTAATAATGTCACTTGCTTTCAAGAATATGATGCTAATTTATTATTTGGAACCGACAATGGTTTATTTCAATACAATTTCACAAATAAGCAAATTAAACACTGGAATACTGAAAATGGATTAAAAAGTAATGTAATCAATGATATCAAAAGACGTGAAAATGGCGAGATCTGGGTTGCAACTGAAAAAGGACTCTTTGTAATAAATAAAAAAGGAAAAGTTATAAATCCTAACTTTAAAGGCGATACACATAATATTTTAAACAAAAACAGGATTTTCAATATCTTCATAAAATCAGATACAGTTATTTGGATTGGAAGTGCCTATCAAGGCCATGTTAAATTAACGACATCTATATACAAACCATATGAATGGAATTACCAATCATACAGTGAAATTGGTAAAGCCGGTACTTATATGGGTGGCAAAATAGATAAAGATGAAAAAAACAGAATATGGGCTATAAGCCCTTATGGAGGTTTGAAATTATACAATCCATCATTAAATAAATTTGAGATATATGCAGACAAAAATATAAATTTCAATGGGGGCAAAAATTTTGTTGTTCAGGACAACAAGATTTGGATTAGTAATACACACAATGGCTTATCTCTTTTTAATATTGATTCTCTAAAAATTATTAAGGTTTTCAAAAAATCAAATGGAGGTTTACCAAATAATAAAATATACGATATTGCATTAGATAAAAATGGAGACTTATGGTTAAATACAAACATAGGATTATGCCGATTTAATACAAAAAACTTCACTTATAGATTATTTGACGAGAACGATGGTATAGATGCCCTGAGTAAAGGAAAATTATATATAAATAAAAATGAAAAAGTATACTATGGCGGAGGAAATTGCATATATAGATTCCACCCCGATAGTATTGTAAAGGATACTATTAAACCGAAACTAAGCTTTACTAAACTTGCAATAAATGGCAAAACAATTTTACCTACTCAGGAAAATTCTCCACTGGAAGTTATCATTGAAAAAACAGATCGAATTACCCTGCAACATAATCAAAATTTCATACGCTTGACCTATGCAGCCTTGCATTATAATAATCCCAATCAGATTAATTATTCTTTCAAATTAGTTGGGATTGATGATAAGTATCAAGAAGTTGGAAATCAAAATTATGCATCATATAATGGATTACCTGCCGGGGACTACACATTTATGCTAAAAGCGCAAAATTCTGATAATGTATGGAGTGATGAGATAAAACTGGCGATTACCATTCTACCTCCATGGTGGAAAAGCAATATAGCTTATGGGGCATATGCATTATTCATGCTAGTTTTAGTTTTCGGATACATAAAATTACGTGAAAGAGCTTTGAAAAAAGAGAAAGAAGTCCTTGAAAGAAAGGTAGACGAGAGGACCAACGAAATAACGGAGAAGAATGAAGAACTGAGACAACAAAATGAGGAAATTACTTCTCAACGCGATGAAATTGAAGCACAACGGAATCTGGCCATAGAACAAAAGCAATTTATTGAAAATCAAAATACTTCGATCAAAGCAAGCATTAACTATGCCCAAAGAATCCAAACAGCCATGTTGCCGCCCGAAGGACATATAAATGAATTATTGAACGAAAATTTTATCTTTTACAAACCCAAAGATATCGTAAGTGGAGACTTTTACTGGGTTAAGCAAATAAACCATAATATAGTAATTGTAGCAGCAGATTGCACCGGGCATGGTGTACCGGGGGCATTCATGAGCATGCTTGGAATAAGTTTTCTGAATGAAATAGTGCAAAAGAGAGAAATTACACAAGCAAATCAAGTACTTAATGAATTGCGCAAGCAAATAAAACATTCCTTAAGGCAACATGGCGGAAAAGACACCTCAATGGATGGCATAGATATGGCTATATGTGTTTTGGACTTAAAAACAAATAAAATGCAATATGCCGGAGCCTACAACCCTTTGATTTTAGTTAAATATAAAAATGACAAACCAGAATTAATTGAAATAAAGGCAGACAGGCGTCCGGTTGGTTTTTATCAAGGTCGCGATAAGAGTTTTACAAACCATGTTGTTGATCTCGAAATAGGTGATACTTTCTACATTTTTTCGGATGGATACGCCGATCAGATGGGAGGACAAAAAGGGAAAAAATTCATGAGTGCAAATTTCAAAAATTTGTTACTAGAAATACATGAGCAGCCACTATACGAGCAAAAAGAAATACTCGATAAAACCATGCAAGAATGGATGAAAGGAGAAGAACAAATGGATGATATGCTGGTAATTGGTGTTCGAATTTAAGATAAAAAGCCCGCATTTAGCGGGCTTCAAAATTATTTAAGTTTATTTATGCCTTGTAAAATGACTGAAGTTACGCATAAACTGAGCTCTCTCCCATGCAGCGGGATTAGTTGATTTCTGTTGAGCTAATTTCCCTCTAAAATCATCAACCGAATCAAATCCTTTATTATCCATCCAGGCAGATAATTCTGCAATTAATTCCGACATATAGTTCACGCCATTTCTGTATAATGAAGAAGCTACCTGCACAGTTGTAGCACCTGCAAGAAGTTGCTTAACAATATCGTTTCCAGTATGGATACCTGTAGTTGCCGCAATGTCGCACTCAACTCGGTTAGCCATAATAGCTACCCAACGCAATGACAAGTGAATATCTGAAGCACTACTTAATACATGTCCATTCGTAACTTTGATTTCATCTGTATCAATATCAGGAGCATAAAAACGGTTAAAAAGAACCAACCCTTTCACGCGTGTCTCAGATAAGCGACGTAATGCAGGCCCCAAATCAGAAAAGTAATAACTAACCTTCGCTGAAATAGGAATATCAACCTCAGAACTTATCTGATTAATTACATCGTGATATATTTTCTCATTATCAACAGATGAGCGAGAAAAATCAGTTGGTAAAATAAACATATTCAGTTCCAATGCATCAGCACCGGCTTTCTCTATTTCAGAGGCAAGATATGTCCATTTTTGAGCCGACACACAGTTAATACTTGCAATAACAGGGATATCAACTGCTTCTTTAGCTTCCTTGATTAATCGCAAATATTTACGAGTTTGATCTTCTTCGAAAGCTTCATCCATATAATCCATAGTTTCAGGATAAATATATGGTCTTCCAGTCATTTGCTGTTTCATTTGATCCATCTCCATTTGAATTTCTTCTTCAAATAAAGACTTTAAAACAACAGCACCTGCACCGGCTGCTTCCAGTTTTTTAATATCTTCTACGTTGCCTGTAAGTTCAGAACTAGCAGCTATAACCGGGTTTTTCAATTTTAAACCTAAATAGGTTGTTTCGAGATTTGCCATAATGCGTAGTTTTAATTTTTTGTCTAAGAGAATAACAATTCGATACACATTTGGTTGCAGCAAAACAGGATTAATATTCCCTCATTGAAAAAATGACATTTTAAACTCACATCCTAATGTCAATTTGTCATTAAAAAAGGGATGTTGAATGCCATAATGACACCAAAAATCTAGTTTTACAAATTGGCAAATCATTTGAACCATCCCAAACAAACAATGTAAATCAAACAAAATGGACTTTAACAAATATACCATAAAAGCTCAGGAGGCTATACAAGAAGCTATCAATGTGACCCGCACTAACGGACAACAATCTGTTGAAAACAGTCATATCTTAAAAGCTTTAATTTCAAAAGGAGAAAACATTCTTTCATTTCTCGCATCCAAAACCGGAGCTAATCTTAACCAAATAAAACAGGTAAACGAGAGCATTCTCAGCTCATTACCTAAAATACAGAATGAGGCAAATCCTTACCTGTCAAACGATGCACAAAAAGCTCTAAACAAGTCAATGGATATTGCAAAAGCACTTAAAGACGAGTTCGTTGCCATTGAACACATTTTTGCAGCATTGGTTTCAAACAAGGACGCAGTGGGACAAATGCTCAAAGATGCAGGATTAGCAGAAAAAGATGTTATTGCAGCCATAAACGAGTTACACAAAGGCGAAAATATCAAAAGTCAAACAGCAGAAGATACATATCAGGCATTAGATAAATTTGCGACTAACCTGAATAAACTAGCTTCTGAGGGTAAACTAGACCCTGTAATTGGCCGCGATGATGAAATCCGAAGAATATTACAAGTATTAACCCGTAGAACTAAAAATAACCCCGTTCTCATTGGTGATCCCGGTGTTGGTAAAACTGCCATTGCTGAAGGCCTGGCACACCGGATCATCAAAGGAGACGTACCTGAAAACCTGAAATCAAAACAAATATACTCTCTTGATATGGGAGCGCTTATAGCAGGTGCAAAATATAAAGGAGAGTTTGAAGAAAGATTAAAAAGCGTAGTAAAAGAAGTAACCAATTCTGATGGAGAGATTGTGCTTTTCATCGATGAAATTCACACACTAGTTGGAGCTGGAAAAAGCGAAGGCGCTATGGATGCTGCCAACATTTTAAAACCTGCTTTGGCAAGAGGCGAACTAAGAGCCATTGGAGCCACTACACTAAACGAATTTCAAAAATACTTTGAAAAAGACAAAGCATTAGAACGCCGTTTTCAAAAAGTACTCGTTGATGAGCCTGACAGATTAAGTGCGCTTGCTATTTTGCGCGGACTGCGAGAAAGATACGAAACACACCACAAAGTGCGAATCAAAGACGATGCGGTAATTGCAGCTGTAGATTTATCAACGCGTTACATTACAGATCGTTACTTGCCCGACAAAGCCATTGATTTGATAGATGAAGCAGCCTCTAGACTAAAAATTGAGATTAACTCCGTTCCTGAGGAGATTGACCAAATCGATCGACAGATAATGCAACTGGAGGTTGAACGTGAGGCTATGAAGAGAGAGAAAAACAAATCACGTATGGCTGAAATAGATCAAATTTTAGCCAACTTACGAGACGACCTAAATCAGAGAAAAGCTAAATGGCAGCAAGAAAGAGATTTAATTGAATCACTTCAACAAAACAAAAAAGCCATTGAAGATTATAAATTCGAAGCTGAAAAGGCTGAACGTGAAGGAAATTATGAGAAAGTCGCTGAAATTAGGTACGGAAAGATCAAAGAAACCGAATCTAACATCGAAACCATTCGCAAAAAGCTAGAGGAAGTACAATCAGAGAACCCAATGATTAAGGAGGAAGTTGGAGCAGAAGACATTGCTGATGTAGTTTCACGTTGGACAGGTATTCCGGTTTCAAAAATGCTGAGTGGAGAGCGACAAAAACTAATGAAATTGGAGGAAAACTTGCACAAGCGTGTTGTTGGGCAAGACGAAGCCATAATTGCCGTTGCTGATGCTGTTAGAAGATCGCGTGCAGGACTTCAAGATCCAAAACGCCCTATTGGTTCGTTTATATTCCTGGGAACTACAGGAGTTGGAAAAACTGAATTAGCTCGTGCCTTGGCAGAAGATCTATTTGATGACGAAAACCACATGACACGTATTGACATGTCTGAATATCAGGAACGTCATTCAGTAAGTCGTTTACTAGGAGCGCCTCCCGGATATGTAGGATACGATGAAGGCGGACAATTAACTGAAGCAGTTAGAAGAAAACCTTACTCTGTAGTATTATTAGACGAAATAGAAAAGGCACATCCAGATGTATTCAATATTTTATTACAAGTTCTGGATGACGGAAGACTAACTGACAATAAAGGCAGAACAGTAGATTTTAAGAATACGATCGTAATAATGACATCTAATGCAGGATCAGATATTATTCAAAACAACTATTCCAATATTGGTGGTCAAAATGAAACAGAAGTATTTGAAAAGACAAAAACTGAGGTACGCGAAAGGTTAAGACAAACTATACGTCCTGAGTTCTTGAACCGTGTTGATGAAATTATAATGTTTACACCGCTTAGTCAAAATCAAATTGAAGAAATTGTGAGATTACAATTCGATATTCTGAAAGCAAGATTACGTGAAAACAATGTAAATATTTCAATAACAAACAACGCAATAAGCCAATTAGCAATGCAGAGCTACGATCCATTATTTGGAGCGCGTCCTGTGAAAAGAATTATTCAAAAAGAATTGCTCAATGAACTCTCAAAGCAAATAATTGAGAATAATATTGATAAGGAAAAAGAGATTGTAGTTGACGAAATAAATGGTAAAATTCAGTTTACAACAAAATGATTAGTTAGGTTAGTAGTTAATTAGTTTGATTTGGGAAGTCAATTATTTGGCTTCCCACAAACTATTTACAAAATAATTTCTTGAGTCGTAAAAATTATCCATAATTGTAAAATTCGTATCCCCAGCAAATCGCTTAATCATTTGCATATCGTATTTCTGAGAAATTTCCATAAATATAGGTTCCCATTTAGCAAATAATACTGGCTCTCCAAACTCTTCAAAATACACTTTTTGGCTTTCTTTACTTATCAGATAGCTTTTAGCGGAACCAGTAATTGGATCATAAGCTGCGTAATGAAAGAATTTACCCAAATTAAAGTCAGCTCCCAATTCACGATTCATTCGTGTTAAAAGATTCAGATTAAATGCAGCAGTATGACCATGCGGATCATCGTAGGCAGGCAAGACAATTTCAGGTGACTTTTTAAGATCAAACCCAACTAGAAACATATCACCCGACGACATATATTTGTTTAATTTTCGAAAAAAACTGACAGCCTTATGATGCGGAAAGTTACCGATGGTCGAACCCAAAAACATATAAACTTTCTTGCGCTTATCCACATGTTGTATTTTCGATAAAGCATCATAAAAATCTCCTACAAATGGAGTAATATTTAAGTCCGGCATAGCTGATTTAAAATCATTAGTAAGCAAATTCATGGCCTCCTCACTAATATCAACCGGCATATAGTTTACGTCTGCTTTTTGTTCAAGAAAATGGGTTAGCAAAAGCTTAGTCTTCATTCCATCGCCTGCTCCAAGTTCTATCAAATCAAATGGTTCATTATAAGGTACTATTTTTTTCAATATTGCATCAGCCTTAGTATCAAATATCTCATACTCGCAATCAGTTGGATAATACTCCGGCATTCGCATAATTTTTTGAAAAATGCGACTTCCTTCATCATCATAAAAATACTTACTCATTAATGATTTAGGATTACTTTTTAAACCTTGGTATACATCAGCGGCAAATGTTTGGGTAATAGTTTTTATTTTCATGATTTCTACTTTTTAACGAGTCTAATACCTGTATACTGCCAGGCCATATTAGGATGGAAAAAGTTACGGTACGTTTTACGGCTGTGACCTTCAGGGGTAACAACAGATGCTCCTCTCAAAACCTTTTGATTAACCATAAACTTCCCATTATATTCACCAACAGCACCAGCTGCTTTTTCATAACCGGGATAAGGCAAATAAGCACTTTCGGTAAATTCCCATCTTTTCCCCCAATGCAATTGATCGGCAGCTACCTCCCATTCAAACTCAGTGGGCAATCTCATTCCCTTCCAATTGGCAAAAGCCGAAGCTTCATAATAAGAAACATGAGCTAATAAATCTTTTGGGTTTACTTGTCTTAACCCAGCTAAAGTATATTGCATCCATTTACCTTCATTTTTTTTCCAATAAAGAGGTTGTGCTAACCCTATACTTTCTTTCCATGCTAATGCATCATCATGCCAAAACTCATAACGTTCATATCCTCCATCATTTATAAATTCAATGAAATCTGAATTAGTAACCAGTGTTTTTGAAATTTCATAAGATTCTAGAAACACCTTATGAGCATTCTTTTCATTGTCAAAATGGAAGCCATTACCATTATAACCAACATAATACAAGCCCGCATCAATTTTAATAAAACCTGGCTCAACCTCATTCTCAGATTCAACTAATGCCTTCTGTGAATAAGCAGGATAAAGAGTGTTCTTACTAAAATTATACTTTAAATCAGTAAAGAAAAGCTCCTGATGTTGCTGCTCATGATTAATTCCTAATACTATTAAATCTAGCACTTCAGGAGAAACTAACTCCGACTCCATCAGTTTAATCATATGGTCATCCACATAGGATCTATACTCAAAAACTTCTTTAACTGTCGGCCGACTTAGCGAGCCGCGTTGTTCACGATTAATCCTCTCACCAAGTGTGTTATAATAACTATTAAACAGGTAATTATACTGTGTATTGAATTCCTTATAATTTTCAAAGAATTTTTTTAAAATCATCTCCTCAAAAAACCAGGTAGTATGCGCCAAATTCCACTTTGGAGGACTAGCAAAAAAAGCTGACTGAGCTATGTAATCCTCTATTTCTAGAGGATTACACATCTCCACAGAAAAATATCTTACTTTTTGGTATTTTTCTTTTAATGGCATAGTATGATTCTATTTAATTGCTTCTTTTGCCATTAAATATCTCTCATTTACAACATTCCAATTCACAATATTCCAAAAATTTGATATATATGACTTACGCATATTCTTATATTCTAAATAATATGCATGCTCCCAAACATCAATATTTAAAAGAGGAATCCCTTGTATTTCAGCATCTTCCATTAATGGGTTATTCTGATTAGCAGATTGTGTTATAGCTAATTTCCCATCGGTTTTTAAAACCAACCAAGCCCAACCACTTCCAAATTGAGTAGCCGCAGCTTTTTCAAACTGTTCTACAAATTTTTCTTTTGATTGAAATTCAGAAACAATTGCTTCAGCAACTTCTCCTTTAAATTCACTTCCATCTGGAGTAAGGAAAGTCCAAAAAAGATTATGATTATAAAAACCTCCCCCATTATTTCTAACAAATGATGGATACTTTCCAATTTCAGTGAACACTTTTATAATAGGTTGATCTTTCAACCCATTTTCTTCAACAGCAAGGTTTGTTTTTTTAGTGTAACCATTATGATGTTTACTGTGGTGCGTTTCCATTGTAACGGCATCAATATAAGGTTCTAGGGCATCATATTCATAATCTAAAGCAGGTAAGGAATACGGATACACCCATGCATATTCCGGAAGTTTTTCAATTATTCCATTTAATATACTCTGCTGAGAATTTTCCTGTGAATTTACTTCAATAACTTCATTTTTAACTGCATTCTGACTACAAGAAAGAAATACAGTAACTGATAAAATCGACAATAATATTTTCATTTTTTTAAGATTAAAAGGTGTTTTACTATTTATCTGACAATCAAACTGAAAAAATGTTTTAAAACAGATAATAATGATATATATCAAGTAAAAATACGCATAATCTCACACTGCAATATGATGTATATTTGTTAAGTAGGTTACCAAATTAAACTGTCACCAAATTAAAACACAATAACTATGAAATGGAAAAATCTTAAACTTGGAAGAAAATTCTTTATTGCTTTTGGACTGATTCTGGTTCTATTAGCTACAGTTGCAATATGGGCAATCACTGGCATTGGAGGCATCGTTACTGATGCCGAAGAAGTTATAGAAGGAAATGTACTAAGAACAGAAATGAATGAAAAATATGTGCAACACCTTCAATGGGCTGGCCAGGTAGCCCAGCTGCTTACAGACGATAAAGTAACTGAATTAACAGTACAAACCGATGATCATCAATGCGCTTTTGGAAAATGGTATTTTGGAGAAGGCCGTAAACACGCAGAACACTTAGCTCCTGAATTAAAACCACTTTTTGACAAATTCGAAGAGCCACACGCTGCATTGCATAACTCTGCAATAAAAATTAAAAATGTTTTCCAACAAGCAAGTAACGAATTAAGTGCAAAATTGAGAGAAACAAAATCGGACCACTTAACATGGGCACACAAAGTTAAAGACTACATCCTTAATGGTGTTCAAGCAAATTCTGTTGATGTTGTCAAAGATCACAAGCTATGTAAATTTGGCAAATGGTATTATGGGGAAGAAATGACAAAATTCAAAGCAGATCATCCTGACTTTGTATCTATTTCCAGAGAAGTTGAAAGACCACACGAGCAACTTCACAATAGCGTTCATAAATTCGAGAGATATATTCAAAACAATCAAATAAACGAAGCAAGACGTTATTATTTAAATGAAATTGAGCCTAAAGCAGAAGAAGTTCTGGCTGTTATTGATAAAATGATTGACTGGAACGATAAACGATTGTTAGGCATGCAGCAGGCAAATAACATTTATGTTAATGAAACAGAGCACCATTTGCATGACATGGGTGAGCTATTTAACAAAGTAATTGCTGAATCTGAAAATTATTTAATGACGGATAAAGTAATGCTTGATAAAGCGGCTAATACACAATCGATGGTAGGATTGATTAGTATTATTGCCTTAATTGCTGGAATCTTATTAGCTACCGTTATTGCCATTGGAATTATTAGACCTATCAATAAAGGTGTTGCATTTGCTACTCAAATCAGTAAAGGAGATCTAACTGCAGAAATTGACGTTGACCAGGAAGATGAAATTGGAAATTTGGCCAAGGCATTACAGAACATGGTCGAAAAGTTACGTGAGATTGTTGAAAATATTGTAACTGGTGCAGATAATATTGCTTCTGCAAGTTTGCAAATGAGCTCTAGTTCTCAAGAAATGTCTCAAGGCGCCAGTGAACAAGCATCTTCTGCTGAAGAAGTATCTTCTTCAATGGAAGAAATGGCTTCTAACATCCAGCAAAACACTGACAATGCCAACCAAACAGAAAAGATTTCCCTAAAAGCTTCTGATGATGTTTCAGAGGGTAATAAAGCTGTGGGACAAACCGTAACATCAATGCGAAATATTGCAGATAAAATTGGTATTATAAGTGAGATTGCACGTCAAACAAATATTCTTGCACTAAACGCTGCAGTAGAAGCAGCTCGAGCAGGAGAACACGGAAAAGGATTTGCTGTTGTTGCAGAGGAGGTACGAAAACTTGCTGCTCGTAGTCAGGAAGCAGCACAAGAAATAGAAGAAACAAGTAAAAGTAGTGTAGATATTGCTGAAAAATCGGGAAAAATGCTTGATGCTATTGTTCCAGACATTCAAAAAACAGCAAAACTTGTACAGGAAATATCAGCTGCCAACAACGAAATGTCGTCTGGTGCAGGGCAAGTTAACAATGCTATCCAGCAACTCAATCAAGTAACGCAGCAAAATGCCGCTGCTTCTGAAGAGTTAGCTACAAGCAGTGAAGAGCTCGCAAGTCAGGCTGATGAGTTGAAAAATCTGGTATTATTCTTTAATACTGGAAACCACTCCAAAAAACTAAAAAACAAAGTAAAAAAAGCTACCAGTTCATATAAAAAAGCCGCAGCTCCTATAACTCAAGCTCCTAAAATTAAAGAAGCTGAAGGAGTAAATATAAAAATGGATGACGATGGCGATTTTGAAAATTTTTAAAATAATAAAAAAGGGGCTTTACGCCCCTTTTTTTATTTTACTTATTTATACTAAAAAACGAAAACATAAGTCTCACCAACCAATTGTATTTCAGCATCATCTATAATCAATGGTGATTCAGTAAGCTTTCCATTTTTAAAGGCTGTTCCCGAAATTAAAACTCCTACCTTATCTCCTAGCTTTAAGAAATTATCACTCTCAAAATGAAGCACCTCTCCTTTTTCAATTGTATGCTTTAGTTTTCTTCTTTTCATTCTGTTATATGGTTCACTTACAGAAAGTAAATTTTCAGCTATTCTGCGAGCTGCAATCTTCCATAAATTTTCATTCAAAAATTTATCCTCATTCAAAAAACGTTGCAATTTAAGGTATCTCATCCTTAAAACTGTAGTTGGCGATTCAGCTAAAACACCAGCCTTACTCGTATGACCTGTTAATGCTGCTATTTCTCCCAGTACACTTCCCGGACCCAAAATTGCTACAATCTCGTTTTCAATAACCACCTTAACTGTTCCACGTACTACTACATATATAGCATTTCCACTTTCATTCTCTTTTATAATAGTTTCATCCACAGAAAATACAGTTGGTGTAAATGCCGCCGATACTTTTTTAAGCATACCTATTTCGACCTCATCAAACCATTCCATATCCTTCAACAACTTGATATTTTTTGGTAATTTAACAGATGGTGGAGAATGTACAAGACGTTTCATTCGTTCCTCAACCTCTTCCTTCATTTTCTGAGCTTCTTCAGTCTCTAGCCTACCTTTTTTCTGAAGTCTTTCAACAGATTGCATCTCATAATTTAACAACGAACGTATGGCTTGCCTTGTGGAAATGGCATTATAAATTTCAGGATAACTCTTTCTTAGGTTTCTAAGGTATGTTAAACCATGAATTCTATTCGTGTTAATTTCTTCTTCTACCAACTCAAGTACTTCTTCTTTTTCAACTTTATCTCCATCCTCAGCTTCGCGATGCATGCTCTCAACTAATTTTAAGGCATCTTCCTGAGCTTCAACAAAGCCTCTGGCAGAATCATAACTTATTGCCAAACGATCAAAAAAGAGCCGCTGTGTAAGCTTCTCGAGCCACTTAATTTTTTGCATTCTTTTCAAAAAACCAGGTGTTTTCCAACTATCCTCCAAATCCTTACGATCGCTTAATGGAACTAATCCTCCTGCATCAAGAATCTGATTCATTCCATCAGATAATTTTTGCACAGATGTAGATCCTAACAATCCTTGTTTGAACTGCATCCAATAGCTACTTTTCTCTTGCTCTAAAATCCTGCGCCTAATTTCTGCAACAGACTCTATTTCACCAATATCTTCCTGGCTTAGCGTGGGTTTAGGAGGTAAATATTTCTTAACCTGCGGCCAATGAGAATGGTTTAAAAAACGATCATGCTTAAGCTTATCAATAAAAGCCAAAGAACTCTTTCTCAAATAAGACTGAGAGTTATACATCATTTGGGCTTTAGCAGGAGCTAGTTTGGTTAATCCCAATTTTCCAATTAAAAATTTAATTGTAACAGCATTAATCAATAAAGTCATGATTACAATACCTGCGGTAAAAAATAAAAACTGATTTTGTACACTTTCAGGTAAAACCTCCGGATCTAAACCAGCAATAATAAGTGCAAGCGCCAAACCAATAGCTCCACGTAACGCTCCATACCATACAACTATAGCATTTTTTTTATCTAAACCATAACCTGTTTTTCTCATAAAAGGATAAAAAACAGCTACTACAATTGCTCTAACGACACTAATTCCAATATAAATTAAAATTAAGATTAGAAAATCGTTCCAGGTAAACACAGCTTGCTCGGCAATTACAACACCAACAATTATAAAAATAAGTGTATTTGCCATAAAAGCCAGTAACTCCCAAAACTCATGTAAAAAGTGTTCAACCTGGGGGCTAATGCGCGTACGTCCAACACTAGCGGCTGCGAGTCCCAATGCAACTAAACCAAGTACTCCTGAAACATAGAGAAAATGCTCTGCAATATAAAATGTGATATATGCTGCTGTAACAATTGCTGAAATCTCAACGACAGCATCGTTAAATACACTACGAACCCAACGAATTGTTATTCCACCTATTGTCAATCCCAGTATTATTCCTCCAAATGAGATATAAGCAAATTTAAATACAGGATGTAAATGAAACACAAAGGCTTGTAATTCTCCCATATCAGGAGAAGCTCCTTGTATTCCACCAAGTATCACTAAAAAGATAACAATAGCAGTTCCATCATTCAATAGCGACTCTCCTTCAATTAATGTCCCTAGCTTTTTGCTAGCACCTAACTCTTTTAATAGTGACACAACTGCTACAGGATCCGTAGCACTAATTACAACTCCAAATAATAATGCAACCTGCCATGTCCAATCAGGAAGGCCAATACCCAATTCCTTTATTCCAATTAGTACAAATGCTGTTAGAAAAAGGGCTAAAATTATCCCGGGAACTGCAAGAATAACCGCATTACCCACTGTCTTTTTAAATGTATGTACATCCATTGCAAAAGCCGCCTCAAATATCAGTGTGGGCAAAAACACATATAAAATTAAGTGAGGATCTATATGCCCTGCCCATCTTACTGCAGTTGAAAAAGATTCACCCCATCCTTCAAATGCTCCAAGTCGAACTGCGGCACCTATACCCAGACCTAATAACAATAACATTACAGTATAAGGAATTGGACTTTTTCGCAAAAAATGCCTGGTGGCAGCACCTATAATCAATGCTAATATCACAAAATACAAAGGCGACATATCAGAATGGCCGCCATGATCTTCTTTACGAACATCAGAAGAATGTTCCGCATGCTGATTACTTGTCTGAACATGCTCAACATTTTTAGCATGATTCACTTGATTAATGGTATCAGAAGCATTGGCAACCTTAGGTTGAAGAAGTACAGTAACAAATAACAGGGTAACGATAATTGATATAAGTCTTTGCATAATTCAGGCTATTTGAGATGGTTTTAGATGACCAATTCAAGTTAAGAAGATTTTTTGTCATTACCATCTATCAAAATGATTTTTTATTAAAACCAGCGCTGTACTTTGCTAAGAAAAACTAATATCATAAAAAAAGCCACGCAAATGCGTGGCTTTCAATATATATTTAGAATAAATCTATTTATAAATCCAGCTCAGGTTTGAGTAATATGAACCATACCAGTTACCTGATTTAACAGCCTCACTAGCAACTTGCGAAGCAGCCTCAATTTGAGCCTTACGCACTTCAGTAGCATCTTCCTGAGCTTGCTGTGCTAGCTCATATTGACGATCTTGCTGTTTGACTTTGTTATCCCATTCTTTCTGCTCATCTTCTTTAAGCTTAGCCCGAATCTCAGCTGATAACTTTTGAGCTTCCTCATAGTTATCACAGTCAGTAGATACTTTAGCTAACTCAGCTGCAGCTTTTTCAGCATCTTGTGCAGCCCAATAACCTTGAGCAGCACCTAAAGCCTCTTTACAATAAAAAGTAGAAGCTTCTGCATAAAGCGTTTGTGCATCTTCGTAACATTTACTATCTGGTTGAATTTTTGACAACCACATCATAGTTTCTTCGATGTTTTTGCTTCCGTAGGCAGCTTTAGCTTTTCCAAGATCTTTTTGACACTGATCATCCATATATAATTGGTATACATCTGGAACAAGTGCCATAGCTTTGTCGTAACATTCTTTACAAACATCAGGAATAGATGTCAATGTAAAAATTGCACGTCCAAAATCTTTCATGTCAGCTTTAGCTTGAGCATCTGTAATGATATTATCACATTGTGAGTTATAATATTCAATAATCTTGGTTTTACCTTGCTCAATAAATGCACGTAGTTGAGGATTACGAGGTGCAATTTTTTTAATTGCTCCAATGTAAGCCTTATTCTCGTTTGTACCAACACCTTTAAGCTCAATATATGCAGATGAGAAAATCTTTTGCTCTACAACGTCTGCAACATAAAAATTAATACCCAAAGTTACTGCAGTCATAGGAGGAGCAGTTGGAGTAATATCTTTTGTAACAATATCTGCATCAGCAGTAATGATAAAGCGTGGGTTTGCTCCACCACCTAATCCATTACGTGTAACAACTTGCTTCAATTTATTCTGAAGCATTTTTTTAGCATACTTAGGAACCGTCTGTAATTCATCCGGTACAATTGGAGTTAGCGAAATTCTGGCTAAATCATCGGCTTTACCCTCAGAGTTCTGAGCATTAGCAAATGGAGCCACTAACATTCCAATTAGAAATAATAAAATGATTCTTTTCATTTGTCTCAATTTTAGTTTATATAGCTGAATCAAATTCAATTAGTTGCACCAATGGTGCAACTAAAAGTATTTATTTAGATCCTAGAATAACCCATGCTTCTCCTAGTCCTCTCATGTAAACTTTTACTGGAGCACCAATTGCATCTTCAAGGGATTTTGACAAACCTCTCACCCAACGACGAGTATCCATAGCGCGTTGTTTTCCATTACGCTCATAGTAAAGAGGAATGCGTACTTGCTCAAACTTCATGAATGTAGCCGTACCATCTGAAAGGCTGAAACGACCTTCAACTGTATTGTCAGCAAACCAATTTTCAATTAAGTAGCTTAACTCATCAGTTTCGCCACCCATGTCAAATTCTGATTCTAGGTCATCACCCCAGCTTTCCCATACACGCACCATAACTTTTACTTCACGTCCTTTTGCGAACATATCTTCGAAATGAGCCATAAGACGATCGTTAAACTCGTCCATACGGCCTAATACAGCTTCTTCTAATAGAATACCTACAGAAGCAGCAGAAGAAGGTTGTCCTTCACCAGCAGTAGAAGCAACGTTTTTGTTTGTATATGCATCTAAACCATTCAATACGTAACGAATACTTTTCTTTGGTCCCATAGACATTACTTCAAAACTAAGGTCCATAATGATATCAGCTTTTGCAGTACGTTTCAAAGCGTCAACTGGACTTTCAGCAAGACCCATTCCCATGTCCTTATCAGTCATCATGCTCATTTCAGCACTTTCTGATTCTAATGATTTAAGCTCTTGCTCAAGATCTTTCAATGGGAAACCACGGTCAGCCATAATTCCACTCATTTTAGATATTACAAGACGTAAATCGCTATCATTTTGAAGCGCTGCTTTGTAATCAGGAAGTACTTTTTTAGTTCCCATATCGTCAAACTCTAATTTGTATCCTTTTGAAATACAATACTGGTCTGAAGGAACTACCATAATAGTTGGCTTCTTAGCTTGTCCGAATACTGCAGCTGAAAGTACGACTGCTGCAATTATTAAAAGTAATTTTCTCATTTTCAATTGTTTTTCGGTTAATTAATTTATAAGCTTATACTGTTTTTGAACTAAAATCAAACCAATGTGGTTTGATTTTAGTGTATTTTGACGAA
>PKTE01000337.1 GCA_002869335.1 Salinivirgaceae bacterium
CGATAATTAACCGGAAGCATCTCAATACAATAAACCTCGGGCACACCTCGTGAACAAAACTCATAACTTACAGCTCCTGTCCCACCAAACAAATCAGCCACTTTGATCTCTTCAAAGTCAAACATATTATTCAAAATATTAAATAGGCCTTCTCTGGCTATATCTGTAGTTGGTCGGGCTTTATACCCAGCAGGAGGATGAATTTGTCTGCCTTTATGTGTTCCGCTAATTATTCGCATGCGTATATACCTGTTAATAATTTATATTGATACAAAGGAAGCTGATCAAAATGATGAGAATAATCTAATCCACGCCAGTTTTTATCAAGATAGATGTGCTTCACATGCCTTTTCAATTCAACTGGAATTATCTCTTTCACCAATTCATTTCCCTGAAGAAATATGTTTACCTCTTCAGAATTTAAATTAAGCTCTTCAAGTGTGGCCAGGGTAAAATAAAGGATATCGGCATACTGCTCAAACTTAAAGTTATTATAAAATCGCAGCTTACCATTTTCAATAAAGATCACATCAAAGAACTTATTATGTACAGCTAAAAATAGCCCTGATTGTAATTTATTTGCAGTCAATTCCTGTAGTGCATTGATAGCAATAGGAACTTGTTGAGGAATTAAATTGACTTCGGCATCCTGTGGAATAGCGTCAAACAATATATGAGGTATGCGAGATGCAAATACAACACCCATACCGGGCACATTTTTAGTAATGGTATCTGCATAATCATTATCAGGGAAATTGATCCTGAAAATATCATTTATTCTAGAGGGATCAAAAAGCATTTCGGGTACCATGCCCCAGGGACGCGAAATAAATGTAAGGTTTAAATTTGTGCGACTTTGCGATAAAATATCTTCATTTAGAAAAAGGTCTTCAACAATTTCTGCAAGTCGCGTCAGTGACAGAGAAGTTCCAAAATTATAATTGCGTAACACTAAATGTGATTGCAAATCAGGATCTGTCACAATATAAGAAAATCCATCCAGGCTCAGCTGAATGGATTTTATATAATGTGGAATTCTATTTAAATCAAATCTTTCGTCGATTTTAGATATCGTCGAAACGGTATATTCCATTAGTGCTATTCCCAGTTACCGGCATTATTGTTAGCTTCTTCAAGCGAGCCAACTTTTAAGCCAGGATAATCTTTTCCATCGTTATATGTTGCAATAAGCCTTCTATTCAGTCCATTAAGAATTACTTCACTCAATACTTTGGCTTCGAAAACTTTTACAGGAAGTCCGGAGGCTGTTACCTCACCAACTGCCATTTCAAACTGAGCATCCCCTGCAAATGGAACAAATGGTAGGGTTTCAACATTGAATTCACGACCAAACAGTGAATCTTTCACACTAATTTTGATTGTATCCCTTTTGATAAGTCCCTGTTTTAAGGCTAACTTTTCAGCTTTTGTACGGCTTTTTAAAGAGTCGATATACTCTTCAGGAATAGTTCCTTCTGCTTTTACCAAAGGTAATGAATCAAATTTTACAAATTTGATTAAAGTATCAAAGCTAGCAGTGTAGCGGTTATTAACCTCTTTATAAGCAACTTGCGCCTTACGAATTTGCTTAAGGTTCTCAATTACCTTTTTGTAACGCTTAGCACGCTCCTGCTCAAACTCAATTGGTTCGTAGATACTTAATACAAGTAAAACTGCCAGCAATACTGCCGCAATAGCTAATACGATTTGCAATACAACTCTCATTGGACTATAAATTTGTTTATTTGTTTAAACTTTATGTGTCTGCAAATTTATAAATAATTTTATATTCACCATTTTTGCAGGACATTAATTTATTCGATATTGTCATAACGTAAAAAAATACATTTTATGATTCAAAAGCAACTAGCATCATTGATTTTAAAGGAATTAGGATTTGAACCTACTACAGATCAGGTGCAAGTGGCTCAACTGGTATCCAGTTTCGTTATGACAGACACACAGGATCGAATGGCCGAACCTGTGCTGCTCATCAGAGGGTATGCAGGTACCGGAAAGACCTCTATTATTGGGGCATTGGTAAAGGTTCTGGAAAAATATAAACAAAGAAGTATACTATTAGCACCTACGGGAAGAGCAGCAAAAGTATTTTCTTTTTATGCTAAAAAACAGGCTTCCACTATCCATAAAAAAATATATCGTCAAAAATCCGGAAAAGAATTTAATTCAGGATTTCTTGTGGATCGAAACTTACATAAGAATACCATATTTATTGTGGACGAAGCATCAATGATTGGGGATCGCACTGATGGAGAGAATATGTTTGGCAGTGGAAATCTGCTATCGGATTTAATTCAGTATGTCTATTCAGGCGAAAACTGCAAGCTAATTTTAGTAGGCGACGTAGCTCAGTTACCACCCGTTGGACTATCGCTTAGCCCGGCTCTTCGAGAAAATGTCATTCAAAGTTTTGTCAAAGAACCACTTGTAATTACCATGCGACAGGTTGTTCGTCAAACCCGCTAATCAGGCATTTTACTTAACGCCACAAATCTGCGCTTGCAACTTGCCTCAAAAAATTATGGCATCCCAAAAATTGATTATGATGGTTTCCCCGATTTGCATCGTATATCGGGTCGGGATTTTGTAGAAATTATAGGAGAGCACTATCAATCTGTAGGTGTAAATAATGTAGCTGTGGTTACACGATCAAACAAACAGGCCAATTTCTACAACCAAGGAATTAGAAATCAGGTACTTTGGCACGAAAGCGAATTGTCACCTGGCGACCGACTTATGGTAGTAAAAAACAATTATTTCTGGGCGAAAACACTCCAAAACACTGATTTTATAGCCAATGGTGATTTTGTAGAAATTATCTCTATTCGCAAATACGAAGAAAAATATGGTTTTAGGTTTGCTGAAATAACTGTAAAGCCGCAAGATTACGATGACATTGAACTGGATGTAAAAATAATTATCGATTCCATGCACAGCGAAGCTCCAAGTTTAAGCGCTGAAGAAAACCGAAATCTTTTTTATGCTGTAGAAGAGAGCTACAATCATATCACAAGTAAAAAGAAACGATTTGAAGCTATTAAAGAAGACCCTTATTTTAATGCCTTGCAAGTAAAATATGCCTATGCATTTACCTGTCACAAATCACAGGGCGGCCAATGGCATACAGTCTTTGTAGATGCAGGGTATTTTACAGAAGATATGTTAGGGATTGATTACCTAAGATGGCTTTATACTGCATTTACCAGAGCAACTGATCAGTTGTATTTGGTGAATTTCAAGCCTGAGTTTTTTCAATGATATTGGACTCTTCCAGAGTCCTAATTCCGAACCGCTATTCATATTTTACAGATATGCAAACCCTCCGGGTTTGTTAAATCCCCTACGCTGCTTGGCAATTCCAATCGCGTGGCTTTGTTTATAGACTAGTATAAATCTAATACTTCATTTTCCAATATTTTATTGA
>PKTE01000063.1 GCA_002869335.1 Salinivirgaceae bacterium
CGCGCTGCTGAAATTATCAGAGAAGGTCTTTACAGAGGAGCTGACAATGGCTTTTTATTGACCGACCGTGCATTTGCCGGATCTGATACCTTGGCAACATCATATGCCATATCTAAAGCAATAGAGAAAACAGGACCATACGATATTATTGTAGCTTGTCGTCAGGCTATTGACGGTGACACCGCACAGGTAGGACCTCAGGTAGCTGAGAAACTTCACTTACCTCAAATCACATACACAGAGGAGGTATTGGAAGTATCTAAAAAGAAAATTAAAATTCGTCGTCGTCTAGAACGCGGTGTAGAAGAAGTAGAAGGTAAATTACCATTAGTAATTACTGTAAATGCTTCCGCTCCTGATTGTCGTCCACGCCATGCTAAGCAAACTATGAAGTTTAAGCATGCTAAAACAATAACTGAACTACAATCAGCTAACGAAGACTACATTACACTTTTCGAAAATAAACCTTACCTTAAAATTGAGGAACTAAGTGTGAAAGATGTTGAAGCTGACACGCAATGGCTTGGTTTAAGTGGTTCTCCTACTAAAGTAAAAACCATCGAAAATGTAGTACTTGAAGCAAAAGACGCCCGCAAAGTTGAAAACACTGAAGCAGGTATCGAAGAGATGATGAAAGAGCTGATCGAAAATCATACTATCGGCTAATCCAATGTTGAACCTATTAAAACGCAATAATTGTGAATAGTGTATTTGTAATATGTGAAATGGAAGAAGGTAAAGTGGCTGACGTAAGCCAGGAACTTCTTACCAAAGGACGACAGCTCGCCGACACGCTCAACGTAAAGCTAGAAGCTGTTGTTATCGGAAAAGACTTAAAAAACATAGAAAAAGATATAATACCTTATGGTTGTGATGTAGTGCACAAAGCTGAAGATAAAAGACTTGAGTTTTATTTGACATTACCATACAATGCTATTATCTGTGATTTATTCAGAAAAGAAAAACCACAAATCGCACTTTTAGGTGCTACTTCTCAAGGTCGCGACCTTGGTCCTCGTGTTTCTTCAGAGTTACAATCAGGATTAACTGCCGACTGTACTAGTCTTGAAATTGGGCCACATGAAGATAAAAAAGCAGGTAAAACATACGAAAATCTACTTTATCAGATTCGCCCTGCATTTGGTGGAAACATCATTGCAACTATCATCAACCCTGACCACAGACCACAAATGGCTACTGTGCGCGAAGGTGTTATGAAAAAAGAAATTCTTGATGCTGGATACAAAGGAGAAGTAAAAACTATCAATGTAGCTTATTCAGTAAAAGATGAAGATTTCGCAATCAGCATTATTGAGCGTCACATGGAACCACGTAAAGTAAACCTGGCAGGTTCACAGATAATTGTGGCTGGAGGTTACGGAATGGGTTCTCCTGAAAATTTCAATCTACTTTATGACTTAGCAGAAGTGTTGGGAGGCGAAGTAGCTGCTTCACGTGCTGCTGTTGATGCTGGATTTGCTGATCATGCACGTCAGGTAGGGCAAACTGGTGTTACTGTTCGTCCAAAACTTTATATCGCTTGTGGTATTAGTGGACAAATTCAGCACCGTGCTGGTATGGAAGACTCATCTATGATTATTGCCGTAAATAACGATGCAAATGCGCCTATTAACGCCATTGCAGACTACGTAATTAACGGTGATGTTGCTGAAGTTATTCCAAGAATGATTAAAGCTTATAAAAAGAATACGAAATAATAAAAATCGAACATAATGGCTAATTTCTATAACGACAATAAAGATCTTAAATTTCATCTGGAGCATCCATTGATGAAAAAGATCGTCGATCTAAAAGAGCAAAATTATGCTGACGCAGATAAATACGACTACGCACCTGCAGATTTCGAAGATGCTTTAGATAGTTACAATAAAGTACTTGAGATTGTTGGTGATATTTGTGGAAACACCATAGCCGAAAATGCTGAATCAGTTGATCAAGAAGGTCCAAAAGTAATTGATGGACATGTGGAATATGCACGCGGAACAGCTGAAAACCATAAAGCACTTACAGATGCTGGTTTAGTAGGTATGTCATTACCTCGTAAATATGCCGGTTTGAACTTCTCTATGGTTCCTTACGTAATGGCAGCAGAATTAGTATCTCGTGCAGATGCCGGATTTGCTAACATTTGGGGACTACAAGACTGTGCTGAAACCATCCATGAATTTGCTGACGATAAACTCAAAGACGAGTATCTTCCAAAATTCAACGCTGGAGCTACAGCTGCAATGGACTTAACTGAACCTGATGCAGGATCTGACTTACAGGCTGTTCAGCTTAAGGCTACTTACGACGAAAAAGAAGATATGTGGTACTTAAACGGTGTAAAACGCTTTATCACAAACGGTGATGCCGAAGTATCTCTTGTATTAGCTCGTTCAGAAGAAGGAACAGTTGACGGACGTGGTCTTTCATTATTCCTTTACGACAAAGAAAAACAAGCAGTAACTGTTCGCCGTATCGAAAATAAGCTAGGTATTAAAGGATCTCCAACTTGTGAGTTGTTATTCAATAATGCTCCTGCCAAATTAATTGGGACACGTAAAATGGGACTTATCAAATATGTAATGTCATTGATGAATGGCGCCCGCCTTGGTGTTGGTGCTCAATCAGTTGGTATTGCAGAAGCCGCCTTACGCGAAGCTGTTGAATATGCAGCGGAACGTGCACAGTTTGGTAAAACAATTGATAAATTCCCAGCAGTTTACGAAATGCTTTCAAATATGGAAGCTCGCGTAAAAGCAATTCGTTCATTATTATATGAAACAACACGTTTTGTAGATATCTACAAATCATTGACTTTCATTTCAGAAGAGCGCAAATTGGAAAAAGAAGAACGCATGGAAATGAAGCATTACACAAAATTAGCTGATGCTTTCACTCCATTATTGAAACTTACTTCTAGTGAATACAGTAACTCTATTGCTTATGATAGTTTACAGATTCACGGTGGATCAGGTTTCATGAAAGATTATCCAATTGAGCGTATCTATCGCGATGCACGTATCACAACTATTTACGAGGGAACCTCTCAATTACAAGTTGTAGCGGCTATTCGTGGAGTAACAACTGGATTGTATCTAAAACAAATTCGTGAATACGAAAACACTAAGATTAAACCTGAATACGAGCACATTAAGCGTCGCCTACAGGAAATGACTGCAGAGTATGAAAACTGTGTAAGTATAGTGGAAGAAATCAACGATAAAGCAGAAGATAACGATTATATCGACATCCATGCTCGTCGTATGGTTGAAATGGCTGGAAACATTATTATGACCTGGCTATTATTAATTGATACAATGCGTGATGAGAGTTATGCTAAGAACATGAAAATTTTCTTAAAAATAGCTTATGCTGAAAACGCAGAACGTGCTGCATTCATTAAGAATTTCGAATTAGA
>PKTE01000105.1 GCA_002869335.1 Salinivirgaceae bacterium
AACTAAAGGGGAAATTAAGTTTGGATTCAGAACTGAAGATGAAGAGATAATATTCTATGTTCAAGACTCAGGATTAGCCATTTCAGAAGAGCAAAAGAACCATATTTTTGAACGTTATAATCATAGCACTTCAATTGAATCCTTTGGAGGTTCAGGATTAGGATTATCGATTTCTAAAAAACTAGTTGAACTGCTTGGTGGTAAAATTGACTTTATAACAGATGAACTTAAAGGTTCAGAGTTCTTTTTCACACTACCCTACAATAAATCGGAGCAAAATAAAATACGCCATAGCAAAAAGCTCTATGAGCAATACAATTGGTCTGATTACCACATATTAGTAGCTGAAGATGAGCAAAATAACTATATGTTTATTGAAGAAGCTCTCAAGAAAACTGGCGCAAATATTATTTGGGCACAAGATGGTGCAAAAGCTGTAGAATATGTCAACAATAATCCTAAAATAGATATTGTATTAATGGACATTAAGATGCCCAATATGGATGGCTATGAAGCAACTAAAGAAATAAAGAAAATAAGAAAAGATCTGCCAGTTATTGCTCAAACTGCTTATGCTATGAGCAACGAACGCAATTTGAGTATTCAGGCTGGATGCGATGATTACCTTACTAAAACAATCAGGCCTAAAAAATTACTTAAAAAAATCAGTGACTTGATTTAATATTTTAATCGAACTAAGGTTAATATGCTCTCATTAAATGCACGACTTTTTCTAACTACGCTATACGAATATTCGCAAAAAAATGAAAGACTGCGAACAACATATATGGCTGAAAAGCTTGGCGTATCAAAAGCTGCTATAACAGAAATATCAAGGAGTTTAAAAGACGAAGGTTACATCAACTATGAGCCTTATCAACCTTATGAACTCACGTCGCAAGGACAAAAATATGCGCATAAAATCTTTGAAAGATTCAGTATTTTAGAAAAGTATTATTTTGTAAACTTTCTATTAAATCCATTCAGAGCAAGAACAGAAGCAATTCAATCTGAACCTTGCATTTCAGATCATATTATATCCAAAATGGAAGATAGTATTCCAGCACCTGAAATTTCTCTATTTGGACATCCGTTAAAAACACCACTTCCTTACACAGTTAAACCCCTCATAAAATGTAATTCAGGACTAATTGTTAGGCCAGTAGCCATTATTGCTCAAATAGAAGATTACAATCAAAACTTTTGGCAGGAAGTAGCCAGATTTATGGGTAAACCAATGCTTATTAATAACATTGAAGATGAGATTGAAGCCATTGAAGTTATAATAGAAAATGAACCCAGAAATATCAGTTTTAAACTATCGCAAAAGATATTAGTTGCTACTCAAAAAGACACAACTGAATTTGAGATAGAGACATAGCCTATTTCGAAAAATTATAATTCATTTCTCTGATTGAAAACCCACGAGGCAGAAAAAACACAAATTCTGGAAACATTTCATCTTCATCGACACTAGTTACTTCGTAAATTAAACTATTTTTCAAATCGTGCATATATAGCAACAAATCATTATAATAAATTGCTTCTACACTATCAGTAGGATTTACATAATAGTTTGAATTATAGCCAATAAAAGTAGTATCAGAAATTAATTGTAATAAGGAACTATCAAAAGGCATTGACCGTTCTTTCACAGGTATTTTTAGGACTTGCTTCTTATCATGTAAAATATAATACAAATAACCCTCTTTTCTGATTATAGACTTAAACACTTTGGGATCTTCCTTTTTATGCTTAAGATCAACAGAATAACGCTCTCCATAATTATCAAAATGTATCTCACAGAATACTTTTGAAGACCCTGTTGTATATTCAGCATCCATAACACCAGAACTAAATGGCGCAGAATAAAAACACTCCTCTTGCCCATAAAGCCCACTTAAAGTAAGAAACAAGCCCAACAAGACACTAAAAAGATGGATCAATTTCATAACAAACAAGTTTACTTTCTAAATGCACAAGCATCCTTACGATAAATCATAGGTCCTTGATAAATATCTTGTGTCTGTGGTACTTTCAAATAAAACAATGAGCGAACAATTCGATCGGCCAATTTTGTTAGGTCTGACCAAATAGCTTCTTGACGCATACCTTTCATTGCCATTATACGTGCTTTTCCTCCCATATAAGCCGTATTTCCTGCATATACTGCTGGAGTATACCAAATAGTTCTCACACCTCTTGAAATAGCCTCACCCGACATACTTCCAGCTAATCCGTGCCAACCGGAAACAGCAGCCGCCAAAGGAGATGCTTCACTCAAGTTTGCCTCTTCTAGCGGATGACCCAAAATAAATGAGGTTTCTTTAGTAAATGCCAATAGCTCACGCGTAAGTCTATCCATTGGTTTTTGCAATTGAGCTAAAACTAATTCCAAATTCTCGAATGAATAAATAGTTTCTGATGCCAAATTCAAGTTAATTACGTAATAGAACTCTTTACCATCCAATTGCTTAACAAATGATAAGGCATCTTCTTCACTTGAAATAGGATATTCTATTACCTCAGCATTACAATTTTTCAAGTCTGAAATAGACTTTAATTGGCTGCTATAATCATTTTTATGATTTACCTGAATTAAAACTTCTGCATCGCTATGCATTATTTGCTCAAGCAAGACAACTCCAAGATTGTTATCTGCACCAATCAACAGTATGCGCTTACCTTTGAGGAGTGAATATTTTTTATTCACATCTGAAGGGGCTACCCGGCAATTTTTTGGAACCTGATAAGTCCAGGCACCATATTCACCTCCTACTCCCGCAGTTGGACATAAAAGTCTCATTCCTGGCTTTAACCTACCCTGATAATGCAGTTCAGACAAAGATATTGGAATTGTAGTTCCCGATACATTTCCATACTTCGCTTGTGTTTCCTGATACATTTTATTCAATGGCAAATTGAGCTCTTCAGCAACTGTATGCAAAATAGCATTCCCTGTTTGGTGAGGAACAACAAGATCAATATCTTCCAGTTCCCAACCTTGCATTTTTAAAACCTCTTTTGAGGAGTTAATCAAATTTGGAACAGCTCTCCTTTTTACTGCCGCACCATCCATATAAAGATTCCAATCTTTATCGACCCCCACAAAATCGATCATTCGCAAATCATGATAATTTTTTGCCACTCCTACTCCTTCAAAACCATCGGTTTGCTCAACTCTTGAAATAATAGCTGCTGCTGCTGCATCTCCAAAAGTAGCATGATATACAAAATCCCGCTTATGGTTTAAAAAATGTGACATTGTTTCTGTATTGGCAATCAAAATATGTTTTGCCTTTTCATCAGATCTAAAATAATCTAATGACCTTCGTAATGCTATATTAAACCCTGCACATCCAGATGTAAGCGTCATTGCAGAAGTATTATTTTCCGGATGTGTGAAATAGGTTTTTAATGTAGCTGCAATACCCGGTGCCTGCTCCTGCGGAGAAACAGTACTTACAATCCAGCCATCAATATCTTCCGCATCTAAACCACTATCTTCCAATGCTCTATCAACTGCCTCTACCAATAGATCGAGACTATTTTCTGCCACATCCTGATTTTGCTTAATGGGGGGCCATGGTGTAACATGATACCTTGTTTCGAAACCCATTTTGTATCCAACAAAATATTCAAATGGTGAAGCCTCTGGATGCTCTTTCAAATAGGCTTGATAATTTTTACTATGTTTAATTAACTCAGGATTAAAGCCATCTAATTTATCTCTGTTAGCACCGTCTTCAAGCAGACTATTGCTTACTTCATATTTACCAGCCGCATGACCGAATCCACTTAGTATATAATTGTATTTTGTCATAATTCCTTATTTATTCCATTTATAACCATCTCTGCGAACAATTAAATCACCTTCCCACGAATGATGCACATTGGCTACTTTTGGTCTGTAAAGCGAACGCACAATGCGATCGGCAACCTCAGCAGCAGGCAATAAACGCTGCTGGTTAATGCTCATCATTGCAGCCAATTGCTGTTTGGGATTCAACTTTTCAACCATACCTGCACTTAACAGCCCAAGCATGTAATATATGGTTTTAACATTTTGCTTATGAAATGGACGTGCAATACCTGCCACATAGCTGTGCAATGCACGCTTAGAAGCTACGTAAGTAGAGGAACCGCTAAACAATGCATCTTCAGCTACCGATCCAACTACCAAAACCGTATCTTTTATTTTTGAAGCCAATTGATCAGTGATTGCACTTAGCGCTAAAGTATTAATCTGCATACCTTTGCTTAACTCTTTAGCTGAAACATCGGTTGCTCTGCTTAAACTACCTGTAATAGCTGATGTGTGGACCAAATAATTAATTGATTTATAATCAGCGTCTACCTGCTTAATAAAAGTATCAACCTCTACTGGATTACTAAAATTACATCTAATAATACGATATTTCACGCCTGTATTTTGTACAAACTTTTCGAGTTCAGTGGCTTTATTGACATTACTATTGTATTGCAAAATCAATTCACAACCTTCCTGAGCTAATAACTTAACAACTTCTTGTCCAAGCCCACCTGTAGCACCAGTAACCAAAGCGATTTTCCCATCTAAAGATTTTCTTTTAACTGGCTTTATAATTTTTTCAGGAACCACATACGTAAAACCTCCAAACTCACCTCCGAGACCACAAACTGCAGTAACGACTTTCATTCCACCTTTTAACTCATTCTCATCTGTAAGCAATCCTAATGAAAATGGAACACTTGCTCCACTTAAGTTACCATATTCTAATTGCACCTTCTGATACAATTTTTCCGGTGGTACTTTCAAGAAATGAGCCGCACCCTGCACAATCGCATGACCAGTTTGATGAGGAACCAAAATATCCATTGTATCAACTGACCAATCATTCTTTTTGAGCAATTTTTGAGTTGTTTCAATAATATTTTTTGTTGCTCTCTCTTTAACACGGGTTGGTCCCATATACAAATCACCTTGTTTATTGGCACCTAAGAAGTCTATCATATGTAAATCTTCGCCATTGTGAAAAGAGGTTATTCCCTCTTTTTTATCACTTTCAACTTTCGTGAGTATCACAGCTGCTGCTGCATCAGCAAATGTTACATATGGCACAAATGAAGGTTCATGCATAAGCAAACCAGACATTACTTCAGTATGTACAATTACGATATGTTTGGCCTCAGGATTAGTTTTAAAATAATCGATAGCTCGTTCAATATTGATATTAAAGCCTACACAAGCAGAATTAACTGTGGCAGAAGGCTTTGAATTATCCCATGCAGCAAAATGTGCTTTTATTGTAGCACCAATACCTGGTGCTTGCTCAAATGGTGTAGCTGTTCCTGCTAACCAATAATCTATTTCTTCAGGATGCACACCACTCTTTTCTAAAGCATCCTCAATAGCTCTAACGCCCAATTCCAAAGTTGTTTCAGCATGACGAAAAGCATCCTGAACAGGTGGAAAAGGAACTACATGATAACGGTTATGAAATCCCATTTTTTGCCAGGCAAAATACTCCAGTGGAGAAATCTCTCCATTTTTCTTAACGTATTCTTTATAATCCGGCAATTGTGTAATTCGCTCAGGATCAAAATCTCCAATCCAGCCATCTTTAATAGCTTGTTCAATTTGTTTGTTCGTTACCTTGTATTTTCCATGTGCATATCCAATACCAGAAAAAATATAGTTTTCGTGCATACTATTTTTAGTTTTATTATATATTAAAGCTTAAAGATTTATTGTAACTGTTATGTTTCAATCTACCTTTCAGCATTTGAATATAGAATTTAGAACTCAGAATTAAATTAATTCTGAATTCTAAATTCTGAATTCTAAATTGCATTGATCACTTTATATTTTGTGCTTTTTTATTATAATCGTTTTATATTAATGGTAATTCATTTACTCTTTTTCATAAATTTCTCTATATGAACCTTTGCTTTTTGCGTAAGCAATTTAGCAAATCCCTTAGATTCTATTTCATAGCCATTATCATTACCTGCATTTCTAATGGCACTTTTGGCGGTTGCTATGGCCTCCTCATCTTTGGTTCCGATTAGTAACTCCATGTGCGATACTACATCAGATATAAAGTTTTTTTCATCCATTAGCTTTTGAACTATTCCATAAGCTTTTGCTGAATCAGCCGAAATTGGCTCACCAGACATAATATAGTAAAGTGCATCAGCTCGGCCCATTTTTTGAGGCAATCGCTGCGTTGCTCCTCCACCGGGAATTAAGTCGTAATTTAACTCAGGCAAACTAAAAAAACAGGTGGATGTAGCAAATATAAAATCAGCTGCCATAGCCAATTCAAATCCACCACCAATAGCATAACCATGCACAGCTGAAACAACAGGAACAGGGTACTGACCTATGCTTTTTAATAATTGATGTAAATATCGAGATATTGAATAAGCTTTTTCCTCTGTTACATTATACATCTCTTTCAGATCAGCTCCAGCTGCAAAACAATCACCTTTACCAGCAATTATTATATATCGAAAGTTGGTTGAAGGATTCTTAAAAAAATCTCTCAATTCATTAATAACTAACTCTGAAATAGCATTTTTAATCTTCGGTCTATTAAGCCAAAGAATGACTCCTCGCTCTGTGGGTTCTATTGTAATGGTTTTATATTTGGGCATCTTTTTAAGTCAAAAATAATACATAGTAAACTAAGAGAAAAGAAAAAGCCAATAATTCATTAATGCAGATCAAAGCTTTCCACCACATTTTTTACAAAAGATGGCATCTTCATCGTGGTTAATTTCGTCGCAGGAAGGACACTGTTTTTTTACCTGTTGGTTTGCTTTTACTAATTCAGCACTTACAATACCTGTGGGAACTGCAATAATAGCATAACCCAAAATCATAATTAAACTGGCGATAAACTGCCCTAAACTAGTTTCAGGACTTATATCACCATATCCAACGGTTGTCAAAGTCACTATTGCCCAGTAAATTGACCGAGGAATGGATGTAAAACCATGTTCAGGGCCTTCAATCAGATACATCAAAGACCCAATAACGATTACTATGAGTAATACAGCGTAAATGAAAACACTAATTCTTCTTCTGCTATGCTTCAGAGCAATAGCTATAGCAGAACCAGCATCTAAATATTGAGATAATTTGAGAATTCTAAAAACTCTTAACAACCTTAGGGCACGAATTACAGCCAAATAGTGCGTTCCGGCTAAAAACAATGAAATATAAGTTGGAATGGCAGCTAGAAAATCAATTATTCCATAAAAGCTAAAAATATATTTACTAGGCCTTGGGTGCACCAATATTCGTAGTATGTATTCCAACGAAAATATAATTGTTATAACCCATTCAACAGTATGTAGTATGGTATAATAATTATCATTAATCTCTTTTACACTGTCTAACATTACTACCAACACACCCACAAGAATAGCTACAAGCAACAAAACATCAAACAGCTTCCCAGCTTTTGTATCTGTGTAGAATATAATTCTGTACAATCGTTTTCTCAAAGACATTAATTGAACCTTTTCAATGAATATTTGCAACTTCTTGTAACAAAAATAATAAATTGTTTCAACAGAAAATTGTGAATCCAATATAAAAAGCCAAATAGAGGATTTTAGAACCTATTATCATTCATATTTTAAAAAATATGCAGGTTCTATTCTCAATGCTTTAATTGTATGATAACTTACAGTAATAGAAACAATTCCCAATACAAAGAAGGATCCCAATAGATAAGGAATTACTCCTGGTGATACAGATGCGACAAAAGTATCGAGCCATTGGTTTGCAAAAATAAATGACCCAAACCAGGCTAAAAGTGTAGCTGCTGCAAAAATTTGCATATAATCAAGATAAACGAGTTGAATAATGTGTTTGCGACCGGCTCCAAGTATTTTACGTATACTGATGTCTTTACTTCGTTTTTGAGCTGAAAAAGCACTCAATGCAAATAGTCCCAAACTACTAATTATTATAGACAATCCAGAGAAGTAGGCAAATATTGATAATAATCTGTGTTCTCGTGCATACTGACTATTGAATGCCGTTTTCAACCGTTGCACTTTAGGCGCTTCGTGAGGAAAGAAACCATTCCAGATATAGTATAATGCATCGTTGTGTATTAGCTTATCAGGATTGTTTGAATTAATAATTAAATATTGACTGGGAAATATATTAGGTAAAATTACCAAAGGTCTAACTTGCTGATGCAAACTATAATAATTAAAGTTATTAATAACACCAACTATTTTATGATCAGTTGCTAATCCTGATCCGATATTCCTTCCTAATGGGTTTTGCCATTTCATTTCACTCACAAACTCCTCATTTACCAGCACTTCGCGATAAAGATTATCCCCTGCAGCATCTGGGTCAAACCAACGTCCAGAAGTAATGTCGCAACCCAATGTTTCCATATAATCAGGATGTCCGCTGTAAAAATCAAATGCATTTTGATAAATACCTGTATCTGTGGGAATATAAAACAATAAACGACCAGTGCGCATACCAGGCACACGATGTGCCAGAGTTGCTTTTTGCACATCTTCCAATTCAAGGACAGAAGACAAAAGTTTTTCATATTGAGCTTCCCTTGAACTATCGCGCTCTAGCTCCATAATTACCAAATTATCAAGATCAAATCCCACATCGCGACCCATTAAAAAGCGGGTTTGTAATTGAATAATAATGGTTGAAATAATGATAGTGCCCGCAACTAAATATTGAGCTATCAACATGGTCTTTCTTACCTTTGTTGAAGATACAAAGTAGCTGCGTACATTTCGATATAGATTTAAATCTGCTCCTGATCTAAAAATGGTTATTGGTTGAAATAATGATAGCACAAAAGCAGGATAAAATCCACTTATAAATCCCAACAAAACCCATATAATAATTAGGAAAACCAGCATCCTTTTTAATATGATCAAATCAAATACATGAAAATCAAAACCTGTAATTTGATTGAAAGCCGGAAATAAAACCTCGGTAAATACCACCGAAATCAAAATGGCAAAAAAGGTAATGGCAATTGATTCACCTAGAAATTGAACAATAATGTTTTTACGCGAAGCTCCCATTGTCTTGCGAATACCAATCTCACGAGCTCTAATGCCTCCCTGCGCAATTGCCATATTGATATAATTGATGCTGGCTATAGTCAAAATCAAAAAACCGATAATGCTAAATAGCCAAACAATCTGTTTATCGCCGTTGGTTAAACTATCATATTGATAAGTATTACTAAAATGGATATCCTTAATTGGAATCAAAGGAAATTTAATATCCATATTCATACTGTAGCGATTTGTAAACGTATCTATTTCAGTTTTAAAAGCACTATTTATCCTATCTTCTAGCTGTTCTTTAGGAATTTCTGAACGTATATAAACAGAGGCTCTTAATCGAGTCCAATCTGTATTATTCTCTCTGCTATTTAGCATGGCAGTATCAAATGGAATTACCACATCCACATTTAAGTGTGACTGATATCCACTTTTTGTAAAAACTCCTGCTATTTGGAAGGTTTTATCGCCATATGTAAACATGTCAATTTTATATGGCTCAAAATAGTTTTCATATAATTTCTCAGATACCCAGGCATTGGGAAGTGTATCTGTTTCTTGCAAAATAAAATCCCGGGGATAGGTAAAAAACTTGAAAAAATTGTCGTCAGAATGCATAATCGTACCGGGGTCAATCCATTCATCATCTATGAAAACATTCTTCCCATAGTTTCCTCTTTCAATTCTACAAACCTCTATATCAGGAAATTCATCGATGATTCGTTTACCAATTGTATGAGAAACCAAGGCATAAGGAGTTGCCTCGCGCTGATGATAATCGAAAACCTCATTCACCCGATAAGTATTATCAGCATTGGTCCAGTAGTGATCATAATTCAACTCCGTGTGTACATACAAGTAAATTAAAGTACCTGCGGAAATACCTGCAGCAAGCCCAACAATGTTGATAAAAGTATTCAACTTTTGGCGCAAAATATTACGATATATAACTACCAGGTAGTTTTTCCACATAATTACTCGTATTTCAAAATTTTAGCCGGACTAACTCGTGCTGCCTGCTGTGTATGTAATAAAGATACTATAATGATCATTAATGCAATTAGCAATGTTGATATGATAAAATTAATAAATGAAAATCCAATATGACTAGCAAAATTATTTAGCCATAACATACTGAGATACCATGCAATGGGAGCTGCAAAAATCAATACAATGAGGTAGATGCGTATAAATTCACCGGCAATTAATCCCAGAATAGAATTATTTGAAGCTCCATGTACTTTTCTGATGCTTATCTCTTTACTTTTCTGAACTATCAAAAATGAGATTAAACCCAACATTCCTACAGCAGAAATTACAATACTCAAAATTGACATTAAGCCGGCAAGAGAATTAAAAAGGTACTCTTCTTTATATTGCTGATAGTAAATATCTTCGTAAGTATTTATTTGCAAATCATTCGGTCCTAAATGTTTTTTAAGTGTGAATTTAATCATTTCCAATGCTTGCTCTTTTTTATCAGGATCAAATTTTACTGCAACATACTCCTGACCAAATCCTCCGGTCCCTTTCTCAGATAGAAGATCAATAATAAATGGCTCTGGTTCATTATGCAATGCTTGCGGAAAAAAACCTTCGAATACTCCTACTACACGTTCATTTCCAGCATATGTAAAAAGACTATGACCAATGGCAAATTCAGGTTTTTCATATCCTAAATAATTAACCATCTTCATATTGATTAAAACCTCATTATTAATAGCATCTTCATTCTTTGAAAACGAATGACCAGCTATAATTTTAAAACCATAACACTCAGGGAAATCACGCATCACTTTTAATGATGGCAAAAAGGCTACATCTTCGTTTTCTTTACTTGCTCCCAAATGATAAGGGTGCCTATTGTGGTCTATTCCGGGAATATAATCGGAGGCGGTTACAAGATTAATAAAGGGCGCTTGCTCCAGTCTACTTTTAAATTCAGGGTAATAACGAAACAGATCACTAAAACGGGCATTTATTATAAACAAATTCTCACGATCAATACCATTATCTGTTTTAAGCATGTGTCGGTATTGACCATTTATTGTTAGTGCAGCAAAGATCATTAATGTACTAATAAACAACTGACTAACAACTAAAACCTTCCTGCTAAATCCACTTTTAGACGCCCTTTGATAGTTTCCTTTTAGAATATTGTGAGGTCTCAAACCAGATATAAAAAAGGCAGGATATATTCCTCCAGAAATTGATACTAAAAGCGTTAAAATGATTATAAGATATAAATTTCGCTCCCTAAAAAGATCACCAAAAACAAAAGTTTTATGAGTAATACCATTGAACCATGGCAAAAGTAATTCGGAAAAAACTACAGATAGTATTACTGCTACCATTGTAATTACAAAAGCCTCTGCAATAATCTGCATTCGCAATCTCAATTGTGATGCTCCAATTACCTTCTTTACAGCAATACTTTTGGCTCTATAGGCAAAAGTTGCAGTGGTTAAATTGACATAATTAATAACAGCCATTACTAACAAAAACAAAGCAATTCCTCCGAAAATATAGATATAAACCATATTTCCATTTTGCCTTATCTCATATTCAAGATCGGATGTAAGATGAATATCCTGCAAGGGTTGCAAATAAAGCGTATTATTATCTCTTACAGCTTCATTAAAATTCTCATATACAAAATCTGGCAATCTACTTTTTACACTCTGAACTGCTTCTTGAGTAGGTAACTTCACATAAGTCCAATAAGGGTTTGATATCCAATCATTTACTCCTCGCCCATTTCTAAGCTTTAAAACTGTTTCCATGCTGACCAATATCGAAAAGTGGAAATGAGAATTAACTGGCCAATTTTTAACTACCGCTTGTACTTCAACTTGAAAGCGATCTTCGACTGTCAGCTTCTTTCCAAGCACATCTGTATGCCCAAAATATCGATATGCAGCCCGCTCGGTAATGACTGCTTTAAAGGGTTCAATCAATAAAGGCTTGTTTGTGCTATAAATCGTGTCAACAGTAAACACCTCGAAAAAACCAGGATCAACAAAAAAGAAACCACTATCATTATAGGTTATACTCCTGTATTTTACCTTATTAGAAGGAGAATTTAAATTATACAGTCGTGTAAAGGCAGTCACATCATCATTAAAATACTTAGCAAAAGCAGGTCCAAGTGGCATCGGACAACTAGATGAACGCTCTACAATGCCCCCATAATTACCATATTGCACAATCCGGTATACATCATCAGCATCATTATGAAAACTATCGAAGCTTAATTCATCATTTAAGTACAAACCAATTAAAAATGCAGATGTAAATCCCAGCACCAAACCAAAAAGATTGACTGAGAGAAACATGCGATTATGAAATGCATGTCTAAAGGCAATATGTAAACACTTAAATAACAAGCTTAATGATTAATGGTTAATGATTAATTGTTAATGGTTAATTATATATTATAGTTCGATGCTGAACTTGAAACTTGAAATGCCGAAAAATAAAAAATCTATGATTTTTGTAATTTTTCGAGCATCCTCGAAAAACAATCAAATCGAAGATTTGTGTTTTTCGGGACCTGAAACATGAAACCTAAAGCTTCTGATCAAAACCTTCGCTTACGTTTTCGTGGATTATTTTTCCATCGAATAATCGAATAATTCTGCGGGCATAATCATCGTCGCGTTGCGAGTGTGTAACCATAATAATAGTCGATCCTGCATTGTTTAGCTGGTTCAATAGCTGCATTACCTCCTCACCGTGGGCAGAATCAAGGTTTCCGGTAGGTTCATCTGCTAAGATTAAACGCGGATTTGCGACCACTGCGCGTGCCACCGCTACTCTTTGCTGCTGACCTCCGCTCAATTGCATTGGAAAATGACGATGTCTATGCGTAATCTGTACCTTATCCAATGCTTCAAGCACTTTGCGCTTTCTTTCTCTTGATGAGACACCCATATAAATCAATGGTAGTTCAACATTTTCAAACACATTTAATTCTTCAATGAGGTTGAAATTTTGAAAAATAAATCCGATACTTCCTTTACGTAATTTCGCTCTATATTTTTCCTTCAAATTGCTGACATCCTTCCCCATAAATGAATATTAACCTTTGGTAGGAATATCAATTAATCCTAAAATATTCAATAGCGTAGTTTTCCCACAGCCGGAGGGCCCCATTACAGCAGTAAACTCACCTTCATGAATCTCAAGTGTAACATCATTTAGGGCAATGGTTTCAATTTCATCTGTTCGAAAAACCTTGCTTAAATTTTTAATTTTCAGCATATTAGTTTCGTATTTCCAGATGGCTCAAATGCCATATAGGTTTTGATGAAGATACAATAATTTGATCATTTGGTTGCAATCCCTCAACAATTTCGATCATTGCTCCTCTTGTACGACCTGTTTTAACACTAACAGCTTCAAACATTCCGTCTCTTTTCACAAACACATAATGCTTATTATCCTTTTCGTATACTGCAGAACGTTTTACCAATAATTTTTCATCGGGTTTTGATTCAAAACTCACACGAATCGAAGAATTTGCATTTTCTAAATGGTCTATCATTTCATCAGCTATTCTAAGGATACGCCCCTCCTCTTCAAAGTCCGCCAAATCAACCTTAAGAATTTCATCATCCATCTTTACATTCACAGTAAACTGCATATCATCTGTTGGCAACTGATCCAATTTAATCACAATATTTTCTCCATTTTTAGATTTCACATAAAACAGAGGCTCACCGGGTTCCACAAAATCACTTTCACTTACAAGCATAGTAACTGTCCCATCGCATTTGCTAATCAATGGAATCTGACCAATCTCAACCTGATTACTATTCATTTTCTTCTCAAGCTTGGCAGTTTCAACCTTTAGCTTTTCTATTTTTTGTTTGATGCCTTGACTTATTCTAACGAAATCCACATTTTCCTGTAAATCGTTAATTTTTATCCCAGTACGTTCGACCGATACAATAAGTTGCTCAAAATCTGATTCCTCAAGTTTCTGTTTATGATTATTAAGTTTTTTAAGCTTATTTATGCGTTCTAATGTACTTTCCAATAGACTAATCTTTTTATTTAAGGCTTTTATGGCACTATGATCGATCCACTTTTGTCTTGGCGAACTAACCTGATCAGGCATATTAAGATACATCACAGTATCTCCACTATGTATTTGTGCTTCATTATTAGTGGCATAAATTATTTTTCCTGCAGCAATTGCTCTAACTGTATCTCTCCATGTTAATAACTTCCCTTTTATTGTTTTTTGTTTGGCAACTTTATAAAGTTTTAATGTATCAATCTGCAGATCATTGATAGACACTGTCATTTTGGGCTCACATTGTGTAAACTGTAAAATTGAAATGGACAATATAATGAGTAAAAAAACTTTCATTGTTTAACATTTTATATTAGATGTACTAAGATTATACCAGTCAACAACAATGACCTATAAATAAGCAAACTAACAAATGTTAAGCTGAATAAATAAGTGTGCAAAACCACGCATCATTGTTCAATTTCGTACATTTTTGGTATAATTGAGAAAATTGGTGTAATTTGGAGGTTACAAAAATACATTTTACGCCATGAGCAGACACGGGAACATACTAATAGTAGACGATAACGAAGATATTCTTTTTTCGTTGAAACTTCTTTTAAAGCATCATGTAAATCATGTTGAAATAGAGCCAAACCCTGATAATATTCCAGACTTAATGAAAGAGAGGGAATACGATGTCATTTTGTTGGATATGAATTTCACACAAGATGCCAGTAGTGGTCAGGAGGGCTTTTATTGGTTAGAAAAGATATTAAGTATTGATCCGGATGCTGTTGTAGTATTTATTACAGCTTATGGAAATACAGACAAAGCTGTGCAGGCAATAAAAAGCGGAGCCACAGACTTTATTTTAAAGCCTTTCCAAAACGAAAAAATTATTGCTACTGTAAATTCCTGCTTGCGCCTTCGCTACAGTAAAGAAGAGGTCAACACGGAAAAAAGCCGCACTCGACAATTAAGTGCTGTAACCGACCAGCCTTTTAAAGATTTCATTGGCGTTGCTCCAAAAATGAAAGAAGTATTCAATACTATAAATAAGGTTGCCGGTACCGATGCGAGTGTTTTAATAACAGGCGAAATGGAAAAGGTAAAGAAGTTGTGGCCAGAGCGCTACATCGTAATTCAAACCGTAACGACGATATTTTTGTAAATGTAGATTTAGGAGCTATTCCAGACACGCTTTTTGAAAGTGAACTATTTGGACATGAGAAAGGTGCTTTTACAGATGCTAAAGCTACCAAACCTGGGCGTTTTGAGTTAGCCAATAAAGGAACCTTATTTTTAGATGAAATTGGAAATATTCCGCTTCCGCTTCAGGCTAAATTATTGACTGTAATTGAACGTAGACAAGTAAACAGACTTGGCGCTAAAACAACAAAAGACATTGATATTCGTCTAATTTGTGCTACAAATGCTTCCATATACGAAATGGTTGAAACCGGCGAATTCCGACAAGATTTATTATACAGAATCAATACTGTTGAAATTGAGTTACCACCATTGCGTGAGCGTATCGAAGACATTCCACTGTTGGCAGATCATTACTTAAAAATCTACGGAAAAAAATATAAAAAACGCATTCGCAAAGTATCTGCTGCGGCCATGAAAGAACTGGAAATGTATGCATGGCCAGGTAATATAAGAGAATTGCAACATGCCATTGAGCGTGCTGTAATTATGAGTGAAGGCAGCATGCTGGAACCCGATGACTTTGTACTTTATAATAAAAACAAGAATAAAAGCGACATAGATTTGGAGACTTACGACCTGGATCAGGTTGAAAAAACTGTTATTAAAAAAGTATTGGATAAAACTCATGGCAATATTAGTCATGCTGCCAGAGAGTTAGGTTTAACAAGAACTTCGCTCTATCGTAGAATGGAAAAACATGGATTATAAAAGGTTTTCAGTACAAATTTTCCTGCGTGTAATAGTAATCCTGATAACCACGATTACAGCAGGATACCTTTATTTTAAAACCTCATTTTATTTCACAGCTACATTTTCAATAGCACTGAGTTTGCTACAGGCTTATTGGTTAATTCAATTTGCAGCTAAAACAAACCGTCAATTAACTGTATTTTTGGACTCGATACGCCATGCTGAATTTAACCGATCATTCGAACCTACCGGATTGGGAGAAGCTTTTGATGGACTTTCATCTTCTTTTAATCAGGTAATGAGTGACTTTCACAACATCAGAAAAGAGAAAGAGGAGCAGTTTTACTTCTATCAAAATGTGGTTCAGCATATCGGTATTAGTATGATGGCCTATGAAAGGAACGGAAGAATAATCATGCTTAATAATGCAGCCAATAAGCTATTTCAAACAAAAAAGCTCAGTAATATCAACGAGTTAACCTCATTCAATGTCGAATTAGTTGAAATCTTGAAATCGATCAAACACAACCAGCGCAAATTAATTAAGGTTCATATAAAAGATGATTTACTCCAACTATCACTCTTTGCCAAGCAATTTAAACAAGAAAATAAAGAAATAACTATCATTTCCATCCAAAACATCGAAACAGAACTGGAACAGAATGAGATGGAGGCATGGCAAAAATTGATTCGTGTGCTTACGCATGAGATTATGAACAGTATCACTCCTATCACGTCTCTTTCAACCACCGTAAACTTAATGGTTGACGATTGGCAGCTTTCAAACGCAAAAGGGGAAGATACAAACGAAGTTACTGCTGATATAAAACAGGCCATACAAACTATTCATAAGCGTAGTGAAGGATTATTACAATTTGTACAAACCTATCGCAGCCTGACAAAAATTCCTATGCCTAACTTTGCCCTGTTAAAAGTTGAAGAATTTTTTAGCGACATGGCTCAGTTACACAAAAAAGATATGGAATCTGCCAACATTGAGCTAATAATTGAAATTGAACCTTCGAATCTTGAAATTACAGCAGATATAACCATGATGGAACAAGTATTCATCAACCTGATTAGAAATGCCAAACAAGCCGTAGCAAAAACTGAAAATCCACAGATTAAACTAAAAGCCGGTTATGGAAATTACGGCAATATAATGTTGCAGGTAATTGATAATGGACAAGGCATTCTACCGGAGGTTTTAGAAAAAATTTTCATCCCATTCTTCACCACAAAAGCCAGTGGTTCAGGTATTGGGCTTTCGCTTAGCCGTCAATTAATAAGAGCCCAAGGCGGAAATATAACAGCCACTTCAAAGCCAGGCAAAACTGTATTTACTGTTAGGTTTTAATCAACACATTTTCACTACATGTTAATAAATCGATTTAGTAAAATTTGGTTTTCTTACTAAAACGATTTAGTTTAGCCTCAGATTTTAGCATCCCAATCTAAAATCAAAACTAAGATTACAGGTCAAACCACATTAGATGAAAAAAAGAAGGGTTACAATAAATGATATTGCTCAGGAACTCAATGTATCCAAAACATTAGTTTCTATGGTATTGAATGGAAAAGGTGATGATAATGCCATTAATAAAGAGACACAAAAAAAAGTTTTAGATAAGGCAAAAGAATTAAACTACAAACCCAATCAGGTTGCCAGAGGTCTGCGCACTGGCACTACTAAAACCATTGGCCTTATTGTGGCTGATATTTCCAACCCATTTTTTGCCCGTATCACCCGAACTATTGAAAATTATGCGGAAAAAGCTGGATATAATATTATCGTATGCAGCTCCGATGAAAACGACGATAAAGAAAACGCTCTACTTCGTACACTTATCAATCGCCAGGTGGATGGCATTATTATGAGTTCCACACAACAAGATACATCTAAAATTGAGGAAATCGTTTCAGACAGAATGCCTTTGGTGCTTTTCGATCGTAAATTTGAAAATGCAAAATATTCATCGGTAACTGTTGATAACTGCGAAGCCACAAGAAGTGCTATCGATCATTTTGTAAGCAATGGTCATAAGAACATAGGATTTATCACATTGGCTCCAAGTCATATTAGCCCATTAATTGATCGTAAACGTGGTTTTATACAAGCCATGGAAGAGCAAAACCTTACTATTGATTCCGAAAACATTTTGGAACTTGGATTTTATGATCTGAAAGACAAACAATACTATCAAATCAAAGACTTTATTGAAAAACACCAGGATCTTACTGCTGTATTTACAGCTAATAACAGCATTGTAGTAGGTTGTATGGAAGCCATGAATAACCTTGGTCGAAGTATTCCCGAAGATTTGTCCATAATTACATTTGATGATGTGGAGCTTTTTAAATACACCAATCCCCCACTCTCATCCATTGCTCAACCCCTTGAAGATATTGGAAAGAATTCTGTTTCTATTTTATTGAATCAGTTAAAAAATGACAATACTGAAACGCAACATATTGTATTGAATACAACCCTCAATATTCGCCAATCATGAAGCCAATCCGCCTACTCATACTGATCCTCATTCTTGGCTTTGCAAATGCTGCGATTGCTCAACAATCTGTTTCCGGTAAAGTTATGTCTTCTGATACCAATGAACCACTTCCATTTGTAAATATAATTGGGTTGCAATCTAAAAAAGGAACCACATCAGGAATTGATGGGAATTTTAGTATAAATCTGCCAGTTAATGAAACGCACCTTGTATTTTCAGCCATTGGCTACAAGCAAGATACTATTCCTGTTAGAACCAACATGACAATTCTCTTAAAACCCATTGCCATTAAACTGGATGAATATGTAGTTACTGCATTGGGAATTAAACGAGAAAAAAAATCGCTTGGTTATGCTATGACAGAATTACAGGGCGATGAACTACAGAAAAATAGTGAGTTTAGTGTCATTGATAAGTTAGCAGGACGAGTGGCCGGACTGGATATTAGTGCGACCAATGGTGGCGCAGGAGCTTCGAGCCGTATTGTACTACGTGGAAATAATTCCATTACCGGCGATAATCAAGCGCTAATTGTAGTTGATGGTGTACCTATCAACAACTATACAAGCAGTAATTCGGGCGACGAATGGGGTGGCCGCGATTTTGGAAACTCCGTTTCAGATATCAACCCTGATGACATTGAAAGTATTTCGGTGCTAAAAGGTGCCAGTGCATCTGCGCTATATGGCTCGCAAGCAATGGATGGTGTTATTTTAATTACGACAAAATCTGGAACTGCTCGCAAAGGCGTTGGCATCAACTTTAGCTCAAGTACCTCATTTGAAACACCTTACATTCATTACTACTTACAAAACACTTACGGAGCCGGACGAAATGGTCAATTTCAGGGTGCATGGGATGTTATCGATGGAACACCAGTTTTCAATACAGGTTATGATTTTGCCAAAGGTAGTTGGGGACCGCGCATGGAAGGACAAACCATTATTGACTGGGATGGCAAAGAACGCACATTCACTGCTCAACCTGATAACTATCGTGACTTTTTCAGAACAGGAATTACCAGCAACAATGCCATCGGAATTGATGGAGGAAATAAAAAACTAACTTACCGCTTTTCAGCTTCCAACATTCTCATCAAAGACATTGTACCTGAGTCTGATATTGACAGAACAAACGTTGGATTAAATCTAAACTGGAACATTCTAAGTAACTTAAAACTAAAAACATATATCAATTACGCTCGTCAAAAAGCGGAAAATCGTCCCGGACTATCTGATGCACATGATAATGTAAACCGCAACTATATTCATATGCCGCGAAACATCAGCACTGAATCGTTGCGAAACTATTACAAAGATGCCGACCTCAATGAGGTTACCTGGTATGAAAACTGGAGCTGGATGACCAACCCATTCTGGAACATCGAATATCAGAAAAACGAAGATTCGCGTAACCGATATTTTGGTAACGCCTCTTTAATTTGGGATGCTACAGACAAAATCAAATTATTGGTTCGCTCTGCTCCAGATTATTACAAAACCGATGCCTGGTACATTGATGCACAAGGAGGTAAAATTTATGGTTTGGGTCGTTACGGAGAATCAGTGGATGAACATTTTTTAATCAACACCGATTTTTTGGCCACATATTCCGATTCCATTAATAAGAACTGGGCATACAATGTCAACATTGGTGGTAACAGCATGTACTACAAGCATTTCAACAGGGTTTCAAATACAGATGGCGGTCTGATAAATCCATACGTATATGAATTGAACAATTCCGTAAATCCTATTTATACTCGTCCTTACAGTATGGAAGCTGCCAAAAACTCCCTTTACGCTTTTGGACAAATAGCATACAAAAACTATTTATTTTTAGATATTACAGGTCGCAATGATTGGTCCTCTACCCTGCCAGAAAACAAAAACGCATTCTTCTATCCATCCACTAGTTTAAGCTTTGTATATTCTGAGCTCATTAACCGCAAATGGGGTGAGGATCATTTCTTCTCTTTTGGAAAATTCAGATTATCATATGCCGGAGTTGGAAATGATGCAGAGCCATACCAATTGGAAACCACTTATGAAATAATCGATAATGAAGGCTATGGCGATATGGCTTTTATAGATAAAACCGTTTCCAATTTAGGATTAAAACCAGAGTTGGTTAACTCCTTTGAAGTAGGTTCCGAAATGAAGCTATTTATGAATAGATTAGGCTTAGATGTAACCTACTACGATACCAGAACACATAACCAAATATCCATAATGCCTGTGTCAGCTACTTCTGGCTATAGTCATGCCATTATCAACTCAGGAATTATAAAAAACAATGGCTGGGAATTACAAATAAATGCCACACCAATAGAGACCAAATCATTCAAATGGGACATCAATATTGGTTATGCTAAAAACCGTTCAGAGGTACTAAAACTAGCTCCAAATGTAGAGAGTGCCATATTATACAGCCATTGGCGATTAAACATAGAAGCCCGCCCCGGACATGCTTACGGAGACATTGTAGGCTATGGCTTCCAGCGCGATGAAAATGGAAACATACTTGTAGATGCCAACGGCATGGTTCTAAGGGACGAAAACCCAAAAGTGCTTGGCAATGTAAAACCAGATTTCACCTTAACTTACGGTAACACACTTACATACAAAAACTTATCCCTATACTTTATGATTCAGGGAAAAATTGGCGGTGATATGTTTTCCGGAACCAATATGTATGGCAATGGTTATGCCGGAAACTTTGAAGAATCATTGGAAGGTAGAGCAGCATGGTACCAATCTGAACAAGAGCGTATTGATGCAGGAGTAACATCAGAGAACTGGACACCAACCGGAGGCTATTTGGTTAATGGAATATATGCCGAAGGAACCACTATTGATGGTGTAGATGTAAGCGGTGAAAATAATCAAAGCTATATAAATCCATACGATTACTATTACAAAGTATCGCTATGGCAGGAAGAGATTCACGAACCCTTTATTTACGATGCTAGTTTTGTTAAATTACGTGAGGTTTCTCTCACATACAAATTGCCCAAAAAGTTTGTAAATAGATTTAAATTGAAAGGAGCATCCTTTGGAGTTTATGGCACAAACCTTTGGCTCATTTACAGCAAAGTACCCAATATTGATCCGGAAACTATGCTTACTAATGGGAATGGACAAGGATACGAATTGTATTCATATCCTAACCCACGTAGCATTGGATTTAGATTAACTATTAACATTTAAACCTGTAGAAAATGATCAT
>PKTE01000361.1 GCA_002869335.1 Salinivirgaceae bacterium
GATCCTCTTGACGAATTATGTCTTTGTTTTAAGCTAACGTATTATAATACTTCTTCTTCAAAAATTATACATTCAATTTTTGAAAAATTTGAAACGATTTATGATAAAGGTAGTAAGTTAAAAATTAAGTGGTAATACGAATAGGATGATGAAGATATGTATGAAGCTGGTCTGGGATACAAAGATCGAATTGAAATTCCATTTGAACTTATTGAAATGTAGTTATGTCTGATTTTCAGTCTTTACTTACGAAACAATCCATATTTTTTCGTGAAGAAGCCTATTTTACAATTGATTTTAGGCTTAAAATGCTTCAAAAACTTGAAGATTCAATACGAAAGAATGAAAGTAAAATCAATGAAGCTTTAAAAGAAGATCTCGGAAAAAGTGCTTTTGAAGCTTATACCACTGAGGTTGGTTACATACTATTTGAGATCTCTCACATTAAAAAGCATTTGAAAAAGTGGGCAAAGCGAAAAAAAGTTAAAACACCCCAGAAAATATTCTTCTATAGCAAAAGTTACATTGAACACAAGCCTCGAGGACAAGTTCTAATCTTTGCTCCGTGGAACTATCCATTTCAATTGGTTATGTCACCGCTGATTGGAGCCATTGCAGCAGGAAATACAGCCGTAATAAAGCCATCGGAATACGCTGATAATACAGCTAAAGTATTAGAAGACCTTATCTCAGAAATTTTTCCGGAAAAGTATATTAAAGTAGTAAGAGGAAGTTCAACGACCGCACAACAATTAACTGATTTAGATTGGGATATGGTTTTTTATACCGGTTCAGCTAGTATCGGTAAAAAAGTATATGAAAATGCAGCAAAACATCTAACCCCAGTTTTATTAGAATTAGGAGGAAAATGCCCCGCAATTATTTATAAAGATGCCAATATAAATGTTTCGACAAGAAGATTGGTATGGGCTAAGTTTTTAAATGCTGGTCAAACATGCTTGGCGCCAGATTATATTTTAGTACACAAAAGTGCTAAAAATAAGGTGATTAAAGCTTTAAAAAAGGAAATTACTGAACAATTAGGTCAAAATACAAAAGAATCAGCAGCATTTGCACGAATTATTAATGAAGCGCATTTTGACCGATTACAAAAGCTTTTGGAGCAAACTGAAATTATATATGGTGGTGAATCAGACAAAGAAAAACGCTACATAGCACCAACTATAGTTGACGAGCCGTCTGTATCGCATCCTTTGATGCAGGAAGAAATTTTTGGTCCTATTTTACCAGTGATTTCTTATGAAAAAATAGAAGATGCCATTCGTTTTGTGAATAGAAACCATCCACCTTTAGCTATTTATTGTTTTTTAAAGTCTAATAAGACTTTTGAGTTTATTGAAAGACATACTACCAGTGGATCAATTGTTAAGAATGATGCGATTTTGCAAATTGCAAATATTAATTTACCTTTTGGAGGTGTAAGACAAAGTGGGATAGGACGTTACCATGGAAAATCTAGCTTTGAAGCATTCTACGAAGTACGAACATATTTAAAGCATTCAACCAGTTTTGATCCAAAACTACGATATCCTCCTTACACGGAGAAAAAATGGAATCTTATTAAAAAAGCTTTGAAGTAATAAACTAAGCCGATTGAATTGCACTGTCAAATTCTGAATTAGTTTCTAAAATGTTCTGAAAAGGTTTGAATTGACTGCGGATTATAGGCCAACGATCCGGATAAAGTGAACTTAAAGTGATAATTTTTGAAGCGTGCTTTTTTAAAGCATCAGTAATGGCAGGGGCCGTAATAGGTGTATCATAAGATCCACCCACATTTGTACCCGTTAGCTTTTGTCCTTTTTGAATAGTGCGAGATGCAGCCTGTTCTAATTTCTCCAATAAATCAAATGTACGGTTGTATCGTGTATCATGTTTGCTTCTTATCACAACAGTTTGATTTTCAGTATTACTACGAATACTCACTACATGTGATACTTCAATAGTATATCTTTGCTGATTGATATCTCCAAAGTTAATTAACCATGCAACAACTTCATTGATAAGATTCTTAACTTCGGTCGGTTTTAAAGGCTGCTCAGACAAATACTTTAAAGCCTTTTCGGAAATATCCACTTTAATCTGATTCTCTTTACCAATTTCTTCTATATAATCATGTACAAAGCTATCAAAGAAGTCATTAAGCGAACTTTGTTGATGTACATTTGACATACGTTGCTGCATTTTTTGTAAATTCTGACTTACAGCATTATCATTCATATATTTTTTTCGCTCATAATTTAGCAAATGATAAAGAGAGTGAGCTATTAATTGCTTATTATCAGTAGTTAATCTACTATCAGAGTTAGGTCCTGTAAGCGATTGTTCATCATTGAAAAAAATATAGAACAGAATAAAGTCATCATTAATCGGAGGCAAATAGAGGTGAAGTATTCGATTTTGATACTCATCAAAAATATTAAATTGAGTTCTGGCTTGTTTATCTGTTTTTAATGGTGTTTCTGCTAAACTAATCCATCGATAATAATGCTTGCTGTTTAAAGTTGCATTAGAATTAATATCTACATTGCTGATGAATTGCGGTGAATTGTTTTGTTTATTAAACTCAAACAAACCATAATGCTCATGGGTATTTTCATTAGTAATGACCCATACCTTATCAACGCCAGGAAATACATTAAGAATTGTATTTCCCAACTCATCTTTAAGTGGTCTTTTAAAATGAAATTTTAGCATCCTCTGATTTTTAAGCGAATTTAAGTAAAAAATACTTTGCTTAAAAATATTTTATTTGAATTAAGCTAAAATAAGAGAATTAAATTTTACTTAATAGCGTAATTATTTAGCTTAATGCTCTTTACATTGATATGATTTGAAAGTAATTTTGACGAAAGAAATAATTATTAAGTTATACTTAAAAATATAAAATTATGGGTTACGTAATTATCATATCAATTTTAATAGCCATTTGGGACTACAGTAGAAAAAATAGAAAAACCATTTCTAAATCAGATGAATTAAATTAATAATTCCTCTATAAAGTGTTATTCTGTTGTATGATGCAGTATATAGCCACTTCCATGCACATTTTCAATATAAAGAGAAGGGTCATCTTTTAAGTATTTCCGCAACTTGGTTATGTATACATCCATACTTCGTGTAGTAAAATATGAGCTTTCACCCCAAATTTCCCTTAATGCAAGATCTCTGTTTACGACCTGGTTTATGTTTTGTGCAAATAAATGCATTAAAGCTCCTTCTTTAGGACTAAGCTTTTGTTCCTCGCCATTATAGTTTAATAATCTTCTGGAAACATGATATTTATATTCTCCTACTTGAAGTTCTTGTTCATCTTCTTGTGATATGCTTTTCCTACGTAATATGGCTTTAATTTTAAATAAAAGTACTTCTGAATCGAAGGGTTTTGTA
>PKTE01000162.1 GCA_002869335.1 Salinivirgaceae bacterium
AGCTTAGAAAATAACTTCTCAATGTTCCATTTCAGTTTTGAAGATGATGGAATTTATGGAACTACAAATGCCATTCATAATGATGAGATCAAAAAAATGCTTGAGGATTACAAATTCATGAAGCCTGAGCTTGATAGTAAATTATTATCATTCCTTCCTAAAGACAACTATATGTCCTTTGGTGTGGCTTTGAATCCTGCTGAGATTTATAAATTCATTTATGATATTCCATCATATAAACCAATGCTTGACCAGGCAAATCAAAGTTCTCCACTAAGTATTGAAAAATTTGTAAATAGTTTAGGTGGCGATGTAATTGTAGCAATGCATGGCTTTAATTTACCAGACGCTGATGAAACCGAATCATATGGTAATAATGTAAATATGATGCCTTATGCCACAGCTATATTATCAATGAAAGATCCGGAAATGTACAATCAAATTACCACAACATTGATTCCTCCGGGGCTTTTTACTGAATCAAACGGTGTTTATAGCGGTGATTTTGATGGAATTAAGGTTCATTTTGGATTATTTGAGAATAACTTAATTGTTACAAATGACCAATCAGTTATTGATGCAGCTAAAAATGGTGGATTTGAAGACAATGTTGGTGATACTGATTTGGCAAGTCTTTACAAACATAGTTCATTCTTCTTCATGAATCTTGATTGGGATAAATATCCTGAAGGATTAAAAGGAATGCTTTCAAAAACAATGGGAAATAGTGAACTTGAAATGTTCCAGTCTGTTACTAACGTGTTAAAAGAAGCTAAAGCATACAGTAATTCTGCTACAGAAAGTAAGTTTGAACTTGTTATGAGAAATACAGATGGAAATTCATTACATACCATTTTACAGATGGCTGATGAATTTAGTAGCAAAAACTAAATCTTAACAATGATTGACATTTTAAAAGAAGATGCTTTAATCTAGAATATTAAAATATATCAATCTTTAGATACATTAAAAATGGCGGTGACTCTAGGTTATCGTCATTTTTTTTGAATCAATTTTTATAGGATAAAATACCTGATTTTAAAAATTCTGTCGATAATTGTTAAAAATGGTTAAATATTTGTATATTTGTATTGGGTTTTTAATCGACAGTTTAAACTGTCGTCATGGTTTTAAGGGTTAATAACGGTGCGAGAGGAATTTTTTCCTCTCGTTCTTTTTTTATACAAATTATAATTCCTGATGAGACTCAGCTAACTAATCAAAACAACATACTAATTAAGGCTATATACAAGATCATAAAAAAGGCCGACTCTATTGAAGCCGGCCATACTTTTATATGAAATGTAATTAATTCTGACTAACAGTATACAAATACCTTTTAATACTCTTTTTAGGGGTCTTTTCAAACTCCTTATCGTGCAGAATAATCTTTGATATTGACATATAAGCGGGAAGCTGATGATTCAAATGCTTCTGATTATTTTGCATTTCAACCTCAAGCTTTTCACGTGATAAATTTTCAGCTTCAATCAATTCCTGATCTGGAACGATCAGAGCATGTAATCTACCCTTATCCTCAACTACAATAGACTCTTGCACATAAGGCATATTATTTAGCTTAGCTTCTATCTCTTCTGGATAAATATTCTGTCCGGAAGCACCCAGAATCATGTTCTTACTACGCCCTTTAATATAGATATAATCATCTTTATCCATTACACCTAAATCACCTGTATGAAGCCAACCTTCTCTATCAATAGCACTTTGTGTAGCCTCATCATTTTTATAATACCCAGTCATAACATTAAAACCGCGTACTAAAATTTCACCTGGTGTTTTTCTTGGATTTGGAGAATCTATTCTAACTTCAACATAAGGAATTGGTTTTCCGCATGAATATAAAGGTAAATCATCCCAGGCAGCATAACTAATAAGTGGACCACACTCAGTCATTCCATAGCCCACAGTATATTTAAACTTAGCCTTTCGCAAAAATTTCTCAACATCACTATTAAAGGCTGCGCCTCCAATAATCACTTCCTTAAAGTTACCTCCAAATGCCTGACTAATTTGTCTGTTTACCTTGTTGTATACTATTCTGTTTAGTAGTGGAATATGCAATAATAGTTTTACAGCAGGCTTACTTATTGCCGGCTTGATTTTCTTTTTGTAAATCTTTTCGATAATAAGAGGCACAGCAAAAATTAGATTTGGTCTAACATCAGCAAAAGCTTTTAAAATAATTTGTGGTGAAGGCACTTTACCTAGAAAATTGATATGACATCCCATTGCAAAAGGCGATAAGAATTCAAAAGCTACACCATAAGCATGTGCAAGCGGAAGAAATGAAACAATTTTCATTCCTGGAGTTAACTGAATATATTTTACACCAAACTCAACATTTGCAGCTAAGCTTTTATGCTTCAACATCACTCCTTTAGAAAATCCTGATGTACCAGATGTATAGAGAATACCTAGTAGTTCTTCATGTCCAATCTCTGGTAATTTAAAATTCTCCTTTGTAACCTTTTCATCTAACGTTATCTGTTCATATACAGGAGCATTGTCTACCGATGTATACAAAAGCTCCATTGTATCCAAACTATAAATAGCTTTCAAATGCTTTAGTTGTTCCAGGTCAAGTTTTTCAAAAATACTATCAGATATAAACAAAATTGTCGAATCAGAATGATTCACAATATGCACAATATCATTAGAGTGAAAATCTTGCAACAAAGGTACAATAACAGCTCCATATGAAGTAGTTGACAAATATGTCAAAGCCCAATTGATGTTATTTTTACCAATTACTGAAATTTTTTCTCCTCTTTGAACTTCAAGATTTTGAAATAGCTTGTGGAATCTTAAAATTTCTTCCCCGGTTTTACCAAAAGTAAAGTCTTCTTCTTTGTAGTTACTTAACGCTTCAAGTTCCCAATTATCGCGGATACTTGTTGCGATCATTTCAACAAAATTCGCTACAACCATTATTTAATATTTAGTCTGTCGTAGAGACAGCAAATTATTTCAAAGCTACAAATATAGCAAAATATCTTTCTATCAGATTTTCGCTCAATAAGTAATCAATATACAATTAAAATTTCATATTGTTGAAAACACCGACAAATTTTAGTCCAAACCTCTGTCGTTCAGTATTAAAAACCCAAAACCAAAGTGGACAAACCAAGGATTATTTTCTCTTTCTAAATAACTGAATGATAAATAAATAGGCCCCATAAAGGTTTGATAAACAACAGAACTATTTGCAAGGAAATACCTGTTGATAAGTTTTTTATCGTACACCGGCTCATATAAGTTGGCTATTATACTTTTATATGGTTGATATACATGAGCCTCTAGCCTAATAGAGAGATTATCAGTAAAAGTGAAAACTGGCATAACACCAATTGAACCATAAGAATAACTTCTAAAGTTAGGTAGGTAAAAAAGAATTAAATGAGGAAAAGGCTCAAACTCATCGCTAGCCAATTGTGTACTAATATAATTTGTGAAAAAGTCTTTCTCTGTATAAAACAATTGTGCCCTTGCTCCTAAATAAAATTTATTTGTGATACGATGATAATTTTTAGCTAATAATTCTACTTCATTGTATCTATGGCTGATTGTTTCTTCAAACAATCCGGTATTTAAAGCTGTAGAACCAGGAAAATACTGTTCTTTTCCCGCTACATTCCGGTATAACAACTTCAAGAACATTCCCTTTGTCTCAAATTGTCTTCGATTCAAAGTACCATATTCAAATTTTACATGAGGGCTTAAATAATCAAATCGGGTTAAATCAGGTTCATCTTCACGGGTAATAAGGTTTGTTTGATAGTAATTGTCAGCACTGGCTCCTGCCGTACCTCCAATGGCAATATAACCATTTGTCGAAACTGGTAATCCAATATTATACTGAAAAAAAGTTTCACGTCGTGTGATATATGATGGTGTAGCATCTTCAAAAAACCATTCCTTTGTTGAATTAAAGTAATCTCTTCTGGAATATGTTAGATTGCCATCCATAAAAAACGGAAATAACCGACGACCATTTTTGTTTCTTAAATAAGGAAAATCGATTGTTCCTTTTAATTTAAGTGAACTATACATTTTACCATAATACAAGGACCCATGTAAATCATAACCTCGTTTTCCAAATCGTTTGTATCTGGCGCCTATATACGCAAAGTTTTTACTTGTAGTATTTATCTGCCCTCCTAATGATATTTCGAGTTGATAATCGGCTTTAATTTTAAGATACAAATCAAAGAAACCTGTATTTTGATTATATAATGCGCGCGGATAAATTTCTTTAATTTTATTATCACTTAAAAGCTTGAAATATTCCTTAATAAATTCGTCGTAAGTAAATGTTTTTTGGTTTGCTTTCAATTGTTTAATGACATACTGTTCCTGCCTCTTTTTCAAACCTTCAATATTAATATCCTTAAAAATAAGAGGAGGTCTTTTTGATTTAAATTCCAACCGTTTCGCCTCCAATTCTTCGTTTGAACGCCTTTGATTTACTTTATCCTTAATTCTCCCGATGCTTTTGATTGCTGAAGCATAACCTAGCTTTATCAGCGTATCAACCTCTTCAAAATCGCTAGCATCAAAATCTTGTACTTTAGGTTGTATTAACAAGGTAGTATCAGGAAGTTTAAAGCTGGTATAATCTGTAAAGATGTTCTCTATTTGAGATAAAATATCGTCAGGGTCGGGCATTTCGGAATTAAATGCAACCTTGGAACCAATAATAATGTCAGGATTAAACTCATCTAACATGACATCGACGGGGAAATTGTTCTTCATTCCACCATCCATATACAAAACGCCGTCAATTGTAATAGGCTTATAAACTAAAGGAAAGGTAATTGATGCACGTATGGCAGAAGCCAAATCTCCATCTTTTAACATAGCTGCTTTTGACTTATATACATCTGTTGCCACGCATCGAAATGGAATCATTAAACTATCAAAATTATTACCCGCAGCAGCTGAACTTTGGGCAAATATCTCCATCAACCTAAGGTTCATTTGATGGTTTTCAACAATACTTGATGGAAAAATCGTTTTTAAGGGATCAAGATCTTTTTCTAATCGAAAACTGAACCATGAAGGGTCTGGATCTCCTTTTTTATAATAATACTTGTCTGTTTCATTTATTACGCCGTAGGCCCAGGTTAGGAACTCTTCTGATTTTAACTTTTGCTCCATTTCTAATGGCGTATAACCAGAAGCGTACATAGCGCCCACAATAGCTCCGAAAGATGTTCCTGTAATATAATCTATAGGGATATTATTTTCATCAAGTGCCTTAAGCACCCCCACATGAGCAGCTCCTTTTGCTCCTCCTCCACTTAAAACTAATCCAATTTTTTGCGCATACCCTCCCATCACTAATAATAGGAAAAATATTAGCAATGAGAAGTAACGCATTTTATTTTGTATCAGTCTCCGAATGAAATTCCAATTCCTCTTGCAGCTCGCATCAGGTGATTTTCCTCATCAACTGTATTATAGTCCTTGATAGCCTCTTTTAATGGAACTGAAACAATGTTAGGATGTCTGTATGAAACCATACGTCCAAATTCTTCATTCAATACCATCTCGAAAGCTTTGTTTCCATATTGAGTTGCAAGTACTCTATCATATGCAACAGGAACTCCTCCACGTTGCAAGTGACCCAATACTGTTTCACGAATATCATATTTTAAACCTGCAGCTTTTAGTTGGTTTTTCAATTCAGATGCAACGCCACCATAGCGTTTGTTTTCATAACCAACCTCATCATTTTTGATTTCGTGTACGGTTCCACCTTTAGGTTTAGCACCTTCTGCAATTACAATAATTGCAAATCCACGATCTTTAACGAATCTTTCTTCAGCTTTTTCCAGAACAATATTTACATCGTAAGGAATTTCAGGTAATAAGCAGATATCTGCACCACCAGCTACAGCTGCATGTAAAGCAATCCAACCAGCATCCCTACCCATAACTTCAAGAATAAGCACACGGTTATGGCTGGCAGCAGTAGTAACTAATTTATCAACAGCCTCAGTTGCAACCTGCACAGCAGTTTGGAAACCGAAAGTAGCATCAGTTGCTGAAAGGTCATTATCAATAGTTTTAGGTACACCAATCACATTTAGTCCTTTTTCAAATAGGGCCTGTGAGATTTGTTGTGATCCATCACCACCAATATTGATTACTGCTTCAATTCCTAAGTAATTGATTTTGCGAATCATTTCATCCGAACGATCAACGGTTCCCCAGGTACCATCCGGATTCTTAACAGGCCATGCAAATGGGCCTCCTTTATTTGTTGTTTCTAAAATTGTACCACCACGGTAATGGATACCCGCAACGGTGTGTTCGTCAAGAACCTTTATCTCAGTTGGCTCCCAAAGTATTCCATTAAAAGCCTGAATACTTCCGACAACCTCCCAATCTTTTTCCTGAGAAGCTCTTTTCACTACCGCCCTAATTACGGCATTAAGCCCCGGGCAATCTCCTCCACCAGTAATTATTAATACTCGCTTCATCTTAATTACTATTTATAATTCAAATTCAAATAAGTGCTAATTCCGGAATTAAACAGACTAACTTACTCATTATCAAGCATAATTTGTTTATTTAATCACGAATTTTGGCAATGTAAAGGTAAATATTTCTGGTCAAAAAAGTATGTTTAGCGCAATTAAAAAAATAAAAAACTACGCAAACGTTTGTATTCAACAATTAGATTAAATTATCAATCTGGGATAACGCTTTGGAAGCCTTTTCTTTAATATGCAAATCGGTTATTGAATGAGTAAATGTTGAAATATCTGGATTTATTTCAATGATGTATGCTCCATTGCGTTTAGCTTCCCATGGAACATTTGCAGCTGGGACAACTTCTCCTGTTGATCCTATAACTATCATGACATCAGTTTTAGTAGCCTGAAAGCTAGAAGCTGTAAAAGCCTCAGAAGGTATTTGCTCACCAAAAAAGATGAAAGATGGCTTGACCAGGTGCCCACATTTTGGACATTTTGGAAACGAGTTATTAAAATTTATTTCCCCGGTTGCAAATAAATGTGAGGAATTCTCGGTGCATGTAAAATAATTTGAGTTACCATGAAACTCTATAACTTCCTTGCTACCAGCCGACTGGTGTAAATTATCTATATTTTGAGTAATAATAGCTTTTACAATTTTAGCACTTTCCCATTTAGCTATAATTCGATGAGCATCATTAGGCGTAGCATTTGAAAAGAAATCATAAAACAATTGTTTAATAACCGGCCAAACTTCTTCTGGAGAATATAAATATCGATTTAAATCGAGTATTGAAGGATCATATTTATTCCATAAGCCAGACTCTCCGCGAAATGGAGGTATGCCGCTTTCAACAGAAATACCGGCTCCTGTAAATACAGTTAAATGTTGTGCGCTTTTTATACGCTCAGATGCAGCTTTTATTTCATTATTCATGGCACTCTAAGTTGGCCAACTCTTGTTTGCTGAATAACGTAGGATAATCTTCATCATAATGCTGCAAAATACTCTTAAACAATGCATCACGAATTATTTTACTCTGGTTTTTAATTTTATATTTCTTACAATATTGCTCAAAAGCATCTATTTCTTTATCATTCAATAAAACAGACTTTTTGTGTCGTCTTCGATATGCAGGAATACTAGAAACTTTCATCGTTGATAAACTATACTTTTAAAACAATTTGATTTGGAACAAAAGTAAGCCATAAACGGTATTTGAAATGAACATCATGTGAACATTTAATCAACAATTAGTACACAAGTTATTAACATGGATAGCATCAAATCACCTCCCACGTCAGAGTATATCTAATATTCAGCTATTATTACTTCGTCGAGGGAGCGTTTTGGAACATGATGAATGTCTTGCTCATCTCTCCAGTATTTATGATTGTTTTCTGTCATTTCTTCCAAAACAATTTCTTCCGCTGGTTTTCCTATGGCCAGAACATATAATATTTGAAAATCATCGGAAAGCTCTAACAATTCTGATAATGCTTTTTTATTAACAGAGGCAATAATACAACTCCCCAATCCTTTGCTAGTAGCACAAAGCATCATATTTTGCAATGCTATTCCATCATCACAAAAGTGATTTTCACTAATTTTTTTATCATTAAGAACTATTATATAACCTGTGGGACGTTCTCCAACTGAGGGTCTATTCCAGTTTTTCAAATATCCTGCCCATTTAAGCATTGAAAAAACCTGAGTACCAATCTTATTATCATGAACTGTAATATATTTCAGACTTTGCTGATTTCGTCCGCTGGATCCTAATCTGGCACAATTAACCATATCATTCAAATCACTTTTTGATACTTTAAAGGTTTCATCGAAAATTCTATAACTACGTGTATTTTTAATCAAATCAAGTATTTCCATTATTTCATATTTTAAAATTAGAAGATAAAATATAAAATTAGTCACAAAAAAATGCCCTTGCAAAGCAAAGGCATTTTAATATATTATAAAGTGTATTTAGTCTAATTTTGACTCGAAGTTTTTAACGTAGTCTTCGTAACTCGGTCCATCAAGATAGAGCTCTTTCTCAATAAAAGATATCATTGGCTCAAACTTTTCTGGAGGCAAATATGACTGTACCACTGTAATAATCTCATGTTTTTCATTCATAAAAACATATGATGGATATCCCATTTTGCCATTTAGCAATGCAATAGCTAAATCGTGGGGTGAACGATTTCCTCTATTTTGGTTAGTAAATTCGTGTCCTTTAAAATTAACAGGTGCTGTTCCTTCAGCGTTAAATTTAACGGCATAATAATTATCATTTATATACTTTGCTATTATTGGATTTGAAAAGGTATTGTTATCCATTACTTTACACCATTTACACCAATCTGTATAAATGTCGATAATAATCTTCTTTGGATTCTTTTCTGATTTAGCAATGGCATCTTCAAATGATAACCAATTGATCTTTTGAGCAACAGAATTCAAACTAAAAGACATGAAAACTAATGAGAAGAGGGCTACTTTAAATAAATTTGCAATTAATTTCATAGGTTATTCTGATTAAGTATTTACATATTTAAATATTTCAAATTAACACAATCAAATTTCGTGCAAATTTCAATTTAACCCACAAATATTAAAAAACCTTTTCAGCAATTTATTCCCTGTTTCATCAGGCTGTAATCGAGTTAATAGCTCATATGGGTCAAGGCCTTCACTTGTAAGATGTAAGGCATTCAAGTTTATGTATTCCTTCAAAACATCATCTGTAAATTCAGGGTGAAACTGACATGACCACATATAATCATTGTATTTAATGACCTGATAAAAATCAATGTTATTTGATCCTAATAGTACACCTTGCTTGGGCAGCTCCACAACAGATTGTGAATGATATTGGTACACCCAGGCTTTATCATGCATAAAATTAAATAACTGATCGTTGTATGTTTCAGATTCAAACTTAACTTTCACATATCCAACCTCAGGACCCCAATCCCGATAATCAACTTTTCCACCAAAAGCCTCTGCCATAGCCTGATGCCCAAAGCATATTCCTAATGTTGGAGTGCCTGTTCCAGGTATGGTCATTATCCACTCTTTCAAATCCAACATCCAATCATCAGCAAATGTCATCATGTCATGTGAACCGGTAATAATTATCCCTGCATATTTATCCGGTGTTGGGAAAGTTAACGTTTCATCTTTCGCATCGAACACTTCAACTAAACCTTGTTCAATACCAGAAGCTTTGAGTAACATATCCTCAAAGTCTCCATATTTCTGCTTCACAAGATCAAATGTCGACCCTGTTTTAACAATAAGCAACTTTTTCATACGTATAATACCTCTATTGATCCCTATTCTATATCAGACAAATATAGAAATTTATCGCTTAATTTCACACAATTAAGTCTTTCTTAACTTTTAAAAACTATACTTAAATCTCAAATAAGCAATTTGACCTATGTGACCATATTCGGTATCGGCTGATCCCATAAAGAACTGACCAAATAGTGATGTACTAAAATTGTCAGATAAAGAAGCAGTTATCGAAGGGCTAATAAATGCCGACAAATCGTCAGGGTTTATAATAGAACTAAGATTAGCTGTTATTAAGGGTGTTATGGAAAAAGAAGTTTGTGCAAACAAATTAAATTTTCCACGTGAAAGCATCTTTGGGGACAATTCCTGATTGCTAAGTAATTGAATTTGACCTGCTTTACCGCTTGCTCCAGAAGAATTATATAATATACCAGCATGCAAATACAAAGTATTACTAAATGTATAATCAGCAGAAACTGATGAAACCACAACTCCATCTTTATTTATGGTATAATCATATATCTGTCGGGGCTTAAAATAGGTTAACTCTCCCCTAAAAGCAGCTCCTTTTATACTTCCTGAATATCCGGTCCCGAGCACTAAATCTTTTCCCATAAATCCACCAAGAAATTGAAAATCATAACTCCCTGCATTAAACCGATACAAGCCAGCAAATGCCATTTCATCAACCTCTTCACCAGCCTTATAAACAAGTTCTGCGCTACCTGTAATAGATGTATAATATTTCACTCGAATTGCATCTGTTCCTGGTCTTTCCTCATATTCAAAATCAAAATAAGAAAAGGTATTAAAAATATCATTAGGATTCCACACCAAGTTCATACCCCAGTTTATTCTTTGACGACCAACTGTAACTTCCCAATCTCCTTTTGTTAACTGAAAATATAAGCGATCCAACTCAGATAACCCCACTGCAGATGAATCATTTAACCACACATAATCCATATCTAGAAAATAGTTACTTGATTGGGCATATTTTGCATAATCGGGAAAAAACTTAACAAAATCGCCATAGATGAATCTATTGCGAGCCTGTATGTCAAACGTTAACCAATCTTTGTAATAATACTTCAATTTTAACCTATTATGTATGGCATTATCGCTTAACCAGTTCTCCTCCATACCATAAGGTACAAATACGGTTTGTACATCTTTCACATATCCCGAAAACTCTACTGGGGAAAGAGAATAATCATCTTGAGCAAAAGCATTAAAGCTAATTAAAACTGTTATTATTAATAATCTTACTTTCATAACTCTCTGCATTAATTGTTTTCTAAATCCTTCACTTCTGTTTGCAATGCATAATACGCTGGAAAGAAAATCCTTTGCCAAAAGCTCCTGATTACAAAAACCTTTTGACCAGGCTCACTTGGATGCCAAACTATCAACTTGCGAGGACCTATATAATAAGCTAACTAATCTTTTAAGCTAGAATAATAGTTTAACACTATTTGAACTATTTGTTGTTTTGGGCAAATGTATTTCAACATCATGGGTTTAAAGGTTAGGTCTGCATTAAAATTAATGCAGACCATATTGTTATTTTCTTACATCAGAAATTACTTTTCCATCTTCAACTGTAATTACCCGACGTGCTTTATTTACAACTCTTGAATCGTGTGTGGAGAAAATAAAAGTTATATTCTCCTCTTTATTGAGTTTCTCCATAATGTCCAATAGATTCTCTGTCGATTTTGAATCGAGGTTTGCTGTGGGTTCATCTGCTAAAATAAATTTAGGTTTAGGAGCTAATGCTCTTGCAACTGCAACTCTTTGTTGCTGACCTCCAGATAGTTTATTAGGACGATTATTTATACGCTCACCCAAACCAACTGCACTCAGTAGTTCTTTAGCACGTTTATCTCTTTCTGTTTTTGATTTACCCTGTAGTTCCATAATGAATTCCACATTTTCTTTAGCTGTTAAAACGGGAATAAGGTTATAAGCCTGGAATACAAAGCCAATATTCATTAAGCGAAAATTGATTAGCTTAGAGCCTTTAAGGTTACTTACGTTTACTCCGTCAATAACAATTTCACCCTCGGTTGTATTATCTAAACCGCCTAACATATTGAGAAAAGTTGTTTTACCTGAACCAGAAGGTCCTACAATTGCTGCAAATTCTCCTTGTTCAAATGAAAGATCAATACCATTTACGGCGTGTACAGCTACTTCGCTGTCATTGTATATTTTTTTTACGTTTTTTACATCTATAATTGCCATGATTGTAATTTTTTAAGGTTAATTGGTTACATGTCTGTTCTTACTGCTTCAGCAGGATTTAATTTCAAAGCTCTTCGTGCAGGTATAATTGACGCTAAAATCCCTGTTATAAATACCATAATTGTAATATTTATTACCATCGAAATATCAATATCGGGATACATTACAGGATCATATCCATAATTTCTAAGCCCATCGCCATATAGATTGGATAAATCAATACCAGACACAGAAAATATTTTGGCTATACCGTATCCGATACCCACACCAATAATTCCAGCAAAACCACTCAAATAGACACTCTCAAGCAGAATCATCCTGAATACCTTTAACCGGTTCATGCCAACACTCATTAACATTCCAATTTCTTTTGTACGTTCCAATACTACCATAAGCATGGTATTAATTATACTGAATAATAACGCAATAAGAATAATGGCGATAAAAATATACATTGAAAATTCCATCCCTTTTGTTACAACTTTCATTTCAGGCGAAAGATCTGTCCAGGTTAGTACTGAATAATCAGGAAATACAGATTTTATCTCTTCTTTCACCTTATCTGATTTGTTGTTTTGATTCAAAAGTACTGCAACTTCATGAGTAGAGTTTTCGGGCATTTCAAGTATTGGGGTTAACTCATTAATATTAACAAATGCGTGAGTTTCATCATATGTACTATTAACAGTTTCGAAAATTCCTACAACTCTATATGTATCATTAGTAAGATTTCCGGTAATTGTTTGAAATGTAAAAACAGGACGCGAACCAATTTTTAAATTTAGTTTTTCAGCCAATTTCTTACCAATTACAATCCTTTTACTTTTACCATCATCAAAATAACTACCCTCTATAATTTGATCATAAAGATTTGTGACCAGCTTTTCTTTTGATGGATTTATTCCTATTAAATTAATACCTGCATTACCGTCAGCAGACATAACCATTGCACTTGTTATTACTCTTTCAGAATGAGCTACAACATCACTTATTGTATCTAGTACTTTTGATATTTGATTTACATTCTGAAGGTATTTCTCTGTCTCTTTTAATTTTAAAAAATCTTTTTCATGAATCTGGATATGAGACAACTCTGTTTTAATTACATTATGAATTCTTTGGTCCATCATACCTTTCATCATTGCGGCAGCGAAAGTTCCAGCAAAGATTCCAATAATTATTGCAACCATAATTATTATACTTCGCATCCGGTTTCGCCATATATTTCGCCATGCTATATACCAAATCATTTTTTTAGTTTTAATTGGTTAATAAATTAGCCTCTTATGGCTTCAATAGTATTTAATTTTCTTACTACCCTATATGGATAGATTGAAATTGCTAAAATGATAGCAAAAACAATTAATGCTTGTTGGTAAAATACACTAAATGCCATTTTAAAGTAAATTACTGGTTCCATACCAAATTGGGCATATGCTTCTCCATACTCTCCAGTAATAGGTATTGGGTTAGCGGTTAAATAAGCAATTAGAGGTATACTAATAATAAACCCTAAAGCAACAGCGATAATACCCATCAAAACCGTTTCAAACCAAATTACTTTTGACAATCTTATTTTTTGCATTCCAACGGCAACCATCACTCCCATTTCTCTTCTTCTTTCAGCCATCATCATCATAATTGTACCCAAAATACCAAAACCAATTACCAGATATAGTATGGCTTTCATAATTACACCACTTCCTTTATCGCTTTCAATAAACTGAACCAATTCTGGAGATAACTCCTGCCACGATAAATAGTTATATCTACTATCAAACATTTCCTCGAGTTTTCTTTCAATAGCAGGAACCTCTTCATAATCATCTGCCAATACGGCTATTTCAGTCATCATCTTAGGAGCATAGAAAAACTGACGGGCAGTTTCGATATCCATGTACACTCCTAAACTATTTAGCTCAGGAGTAGGAAAGTCCAAGATTCCTCTAACAGGAAATAAATCGGCAGGATTAGCTCCATGATATCCTTGACTAATCAAAATTATTGTATCACCAATCTCTGCCTGAAGATGTTTAGCAAGGTTTTTGGCAATTAATATACCTCTATCACCATTCTCCAAATATGAGCCTTCTTTCACCCATTTCTTAAGACCGGTAAGGTTATTCTCTTTTGCTGGACTAATCCCTATTGCCATGCCTATTCTGGTTTTCTCTCCACTTGAAATAAGCGCAAAATTCTTCAACCTTGGCACAGCAGCGGTTACATGATCTATACTAAGAACAGAATCAATTAAGCCGTCGCTCTCAAATATAGTATTATTAATATTTTTATTCTCCTCATAATCTGGATGTTGTATCTGAATATGACCGGAATATGTTTTTACTACATTATCAATCATACTTCCGTAAATTCCTTCTTGCATAGATCCCATCACAATTGAGAGGAGTACGCCAAAAAATATTGACATTACGGTTATTAGAGTTCGACGTTTGTTCCGCCAGAGATTACGCCAAGCCATTTTTAAATCTTTCATTTCTAATAAGTTTAATAGATTAGCGAATACGTTTCATATTTTGTTGAGAGAAGAATTTATCTTGAAGATTTACATTAAAATCCATCTTCTCAATTGTGACAACAGTCTTTTTATTAGGCTCATCAGCGGGTTGAACTATAGTTTTGGTAGGAATTTCACGGTCATCCATTTGCTTAACATCAGAGTTCAAATGTGTTTTCACTAAATCACCATCCTCGTTAAAATACTCTACTTTGAGGGGGAAGTATTTTCCTTTAACTATATAACTAATTACCTTTCCCCATACCACAGCTGCATCTTCTTTGGGATTCATCTGGATAACCCAACAATCAAACCCTTCATATTTTACCTCTTTCAATATTTTATGATGGTAATCCACTACAATACTGGATTCTTTTAAAATATCATCGTTAGAATAATCTGATCCCATCCAGCCTTGAGCCAACATTGATGGAGGTAATTTTATAAGTCGATTAATCTTTGGATTCCAGGTCCACATTTCATTTGTTCTTTTTAGGAACGTTTGACCTTTATCAGCCGCAGGAGTCTGAATATAAGTAAGTGCAAGGTCGCGGCCTTTCCCCCAACTTTTAAAGGTAATTGTGCGATCCCATGAAGGCCTCACTATTTTCATTGTCATAATACTAATGTAGGAATCACCTTGCATTAGTTGGTCTGATTTGCGCACAATTTCTGTGGCATCTTCGCTTTGGGCTAGTACTGGATTTAGCAAAATGCTTAATCCAAGTATCAAAACGGTGCGAGATAATTTAAATAATTTCATAGTTATTAAGGTTTTAAGGTTATACAAATTCTTTTATAATTTTTTTTATTACACTTCGAATTGGATAATTCTCAGGATCTAGAATATAATGTATTCCAACTCCATCCATTACTGCAACAAAATATCTTGTTTCTGCCTCGGGATCTTCACAACCTTTGTTGATAAAGTAGTCTGTTAGTTCTTTCATCATTGGACCAATTACATCAAACATTCTATCTGCCACAATTTGCATAATAGAGGGTTGTGAGAGAATATTAAAAAACAACAACCAGAAGTCGCGGTCTCTTTGCATCTGTATAAAAACATCTTGAATATAGAATATGAACTCTTCTTTGGTCAATACTCCATCACGATTGGGATCGAAATTTTCAATTAATTTTCAGGCTCCCATATCAAATATATACTTCAAAAGCTCCTCTTTACTTTCAAAGTAATTGTACATTAAACCTTTCGACACACCTGCATTTTTTGCTATTTGGCTAATCGAAGTATTGTGAAACCCATTTTCACCAAAAAGGGTTATCGCTGCATCTACAATTTTTTCTTTCTTAGACTTCATATCAATTCTTTAAATGAACGGTCGGTCAAAAATATATATAATTTACAAAATGACCAATCGTTCAGTAAATTTATTTGCAAATAAATTTACTATCTCCTCATTTTCAAATAGATAAAAATGAGTTAAAATTTAAATAAATGAAACTTAATTAAAAAATGACCAATTGGATAGACTAGCTATTTTTACCAAAATACTTAACAATCATATAAAGTACTGCAATAATTACGGGATAAATTATCCACAAAGGAATATTCCATATTAAAGGTACCAGACCGAAGACTAGCACAACACCACCTACTGTTAAAGCATAGGGCATTTGAGTTCTAACGTGTTCTATATGGTCGCAATTGCTAGCTAACGAACTCAGAATAGTAGTATCACTAATGGGACTGCAATGATCTCCAAGAACAGCACCTGCAAGTATACCAGCAATCATTTGACCTAAAAGCATATTTGAATCAGACATATCCATACCTGACATTTCACTAATTTTCCAGGTTACCGGCATAAGTAGCGGATACAATATAGCCATTGTCCCCCATGAAGACCCAGTCGAAAATGCCACCAATGCACCTAGAATAAAAGTAATTGCAGGCAATAAGCCTGGTAGTGATTTTAAAGAAGACAACATTCCAGCCAAGAATTGAGCTGTATGTAATTCTTGTGTTATGGCAGCTAATGACCAAGCTAATATTAAAATAACAATAGCACTCAACATAGCTCTGAAACCGTCAATAATTGCATCAGAAGCATCACGTAAAGTTAGTAGCTTCTTAAAAACACTCATCAAGAACGAAACCAACACTGCTAACATTGAAGACCAAAGAAGCGCTCTAAAAGCATCGGAACCTCCAATTATAGCACTTAGCTTCCTTATAAAGGATATATCTGGATTATGCCATATTTCAGGATGATATCCAGTGTAGACTAAACCAGTAAAAGTTCCAAAAATTATAATCGCTATGGGTATAACAGCATTTGCCCAATGAGAAGGTTTTATTTCATCATTCTCTTCCATTCTATCCTCTGAAAGGTCTAATTCTTTTACTTTTACTTCAGCTTGGTACATTGGACCAAAATCCTTTTTCTGATAAATCAATAAAAGAATAAAGATTAAAGCAAAGATTGGATAAATTCTATATGGTAAAGAATTAAGAAATAATTGATATGCACTAATTTCGGTTGGTATTTGAGATAAACCTTCTTGTATATAACTTAACTCAACCCCAATCCAAGTGGTTACAAAAGCCAAACAAGCTACTGGGGCCGCAGTAGAATCGACTATATATGCTAATTTTTCTCTAGAAATATTTAACTTATCTGTCACTGGCCTGACTGTATTCCCAACTACTAGCGTATTAGCATAATCATCAAAAAATATTAAAACTCCCATTAGCCAGGTAAAAAGCATTCCTTTTTTTCTCGTACTCACTTTTCTGGCTAATCGCTGAACAAGACCATGCATTCCACCATTTTTTCGAATAATTTGTACAACAGCACCAATAAGTAATGAAAATACGATAACAGAAGCATGGTCGGCATCTGCGATTGTATGGATAATACGATTGTCTATTATATCCAATAATCCACTTCCTATAGAAATTAAGATATTTCCCTCCCCGGAATAAAAAGCTATTGCAACTGTACCACTCAATAAACCGATAAGTAAGGCCGTTAACACCTCTTTAAATAACATTGCAAATAGAATAGCTAACAAAGGCGGGATGATAGAATACCAAAGTGGCATTACTTTAAGATCTTTCTTTATAACCTTTTCACTGACGGTAAAAACATATTTCCCTGTTTCATTAAAAACTACATGAATCTTTCCATCCTTTACAGTTAAAATACTGGTTCCATCCAAAGAGTTTAACTCAATATAAGAGCCTTCAGGAACTCCTTTAACTTCAATGTCGTATTTAATATGTTGAATTAAGAAATTCGGAATTTGAATCTCAACCTTCTGATTGTTAGTTAATCCAGCAAGTTCACACTGACCAAATGAATAAATTGGAATGACAAAAAGTAAAAAGATTATTAGTTTTTTAATCATACACAAATGGCCAATTTTTATTGTTTATTTCTTAAGGTTCAAAAGAAATAAGATCTTATCCTTAATCGAGAATTTTTCTTTTTCATCATCATGATAATCCTCACCATAGCCGTAGCCGTAGCCATAGCCATATCCGTAACCATACCCATAGCCGTAGCCATAACCATAACCACTACCATAATAACCTTTCACACGAACATCGTTAACTAATATGTTTAAATTATGCAGACGGTTATTTTTATTTAGCTCATTTATAAGCTCTATAGCATTCTTATTCGAATAATTTTGACGCACAACAAAAATATTAGCATCCGCATATTTTGATAGTTCAATAGCATCACTGACCAATGCAGCTGGAGGCGTATCAAAAACTATAAAATCATATTTTTGTTTTATGGCTTTAATAAAATCACTAAATCTATCTGTTTCAATTAGCTTTGCTGGATTTACTGGTGTAGGACCAGATGGCACAAATGTTAAATTCTCAATTTCCGTTTCTATCAAAATATCATCTATCTCATGTTTTCCAATCAAATAGGTCGATAAACCAATATTGTTCTCCATTCCAAACTCATAATGGAGTTTAGGTTTTCTTAAATCCAAACCAACAAGCAGCGTTTTTTTATTTGTCATGGCCATTATAGCAGACAGGTTTATAGAAGTGAAAGTTTTACCTTCACCACTCATAGCTGAAGTAATGGTTATTAACTTACTTTCATCCTTAAGAAGTATAAACTGCAGATTAGTCTTTACTGATCTAAAACTTTCTGCCAAAGATGATTTCGGTTTATTCATGACGATAAACTCTGATGGATTAGCATTATGACCAACCACACCAAGTATCGGCACATTAGTATTATCTTCAATATCTTTTTTATCTACAATCTTGGTGTTGAAAAAATCCCGAAGCAAAATAATAACAAGAGGAATTAAAAAGCCAATTACTAATCCTAGTATGTAATTCATCCTATATTTTGGACTGACGAGGTATACACTGGAGCCACGTGCTGCGTCTAATATTCTTGCATCACTAATATTTGAAGCTTTCTTAATTCCTGCTTCTGCTCTTTTCTCAAGTAAATAAGTATAAATATTATCGTTTAGATTAAATCTCCTCTGAATATTAATGAGCTGCCTTTCATTAACTGGTAATGTTTTTATCTCTTCATTTAATTCATCTATTCGAGAATTCAAGTCATCTAAAACCATACTATTTTGTTTCATCAAATTATCAACATTTTCAATTAATGCTTTTTTCAATGTAGATACCTGACTTTCAATAAGATTTAACTTTGGATTCTTCTTGCGAGTAGCGAATTTCAATGTCTGCTTCTCCTGATAAAGACTATTAATTTGGTTTACCAAGCCGGCTAGAATTTGATCATTAACACCTGCCAAAGATGGAGCAAGTAACTCAGATTCTACTGTTGGGTTGGACATGTACTTTCTTAAATACACAAAATACTTTTCTTTAACTACTTCCTGGGCTTTTACACTCTGCAACTCTTCAAGTTTAGAAAAGTAAGCACGTCCCTCTTGTTCAATATCAATAATTTCGTTACTTAACCTAAAGTTCTGCAAATCGTCTTCTGCACTATTTAGTGAATCAACAATTCCTGAAAGCTGTTCATCAATAAATTGAATAGTATTCTCTGCAATTTTATTTTTTTCTTCTAAACCAGATCTGATGTAAACTTCTGCCAGTTTGTTTAAAAAATCGATTTCCTTTTGTGGCACCGGACCAGCAGATGATAAACTTAAAATGCTTCCTTCTTCAGATAGGCGATCAACCGATACCTTACCACGATATTGAGATGTTAATCCTTCAACAGAATTTAAATAAAAGAAATATTTGTCATGACTAGGAGCAAGCAATGCTGCAGTATCACGAATTAAAACACGAAATCTAAAGTTTTCATTTTCAAAATAATCTCCATATTTGATGTAAGTATCAACATTTTGATCTTCAATTTCCAGATGTAGCTTATTTTCATTCTCTGGAGTAATAAAAACTTTAGTGTACAAAGCCTGAGCATGAGAAGTATCAATCTCAACAATCATTTCATTTAATTCATACTTAGGTCTTTCTCTTAAGCGCCCGACACCAAAATAGCTAATTGTAAAGTCAAGTTCACTTATGGCTTTTTTTGTTAAATCATAAGAACGTAAAATGGCAATTTCATTTTCAATTTTCTTCCCTTGCGAGAAAAGATTAAATCCTTCAATCAAATTATTGTTACCTCCATAATATCCACCACCTTCATCATCTTCAATAATTATGGTCATCCCAACTCTGTAGATTGGATCAGAATACCTGTTTACCATATATGCAGCTCCCAGCCCAATCATGATGGCTGTCCCAAACCAAAACCAGTTTCTAAGAATCAGCCAAAAATATTTTTTAATATCTATTGATTCCTCTTTAACCGGAAGAAATTTATCGTTTTGCTCTTGCATTTATTTAATATAATTTAAGATCAATAAAAATGTAGTAACCGTAGTTAAAGAAAGGGTTATTATTGGAATATTCTCTCTAAAAATCTTTGCCCGCAATGGTTTAACATAAACAATATCACCCGGATATATATTATATGCAGGATTATTAATCGCTTCAAATTTTGTTAGATCAATAATATGCTTTGTTTTCACTGGTCCAGTCTGCCTCAATACCTCAACCCTTCTTCTATCGCCAAGGGAATTTATATCCCCAACTGTACTTAAGACATCAAAAATAGTTGAGTGATTACGATACACATTCACAATACCGGTTCTAGAGACTTCACCTAAAACCGTCACCCTGTAACTCAACAATTTAGAAATAACTATGGCTTCATTGACATATGAATCAACACTATCAGAAATTATTTTTCGTGCCTCTGCCATCGTTTTATTTTGGAGTGAAATCTTTCCAATAATTGGCAACTCAATATTTGATTGTTCATCTAACTGGAAACCACTTAAATAAATAGAAACTTCGTTATAATTACTTCGGTTTTGATCAACATCAAAATTAAACATGGCATTTATAGACTGATCTGGAGAGTATACCTTCACATGCAACAAATCACCTGGCATCAACTTATATTTCTCAATAGCAGCAACTTGAATAGAGTCGCCTGTATCTTCATTTTGGAGATAAACAATTTTCTTATACTGTGTGCAACTTGCAAAAAATATTATCGTAATTACTAATAAAAGGTGGCGCATAATTTGTGCTATGTGTTATTATTTGACAAATATGACAAGAAAATAAATATCATCAAAACTAATAGTGTAATGATGAACGTAATTAATCAAATAAATTAAACATTTGAACCAGAATTACGTATCTTTGTTTAGAATATACCATGCTTTAAAATATCGTAAACTATGAAATATTTACTACTTATTCTGTTCTTAGTAATTTTTGGCAATCTCTATTCTCAACCAACAATTCGATTAATTAGTATTAATGAAAATCAGGTAGAATTAGAAATTAAACTGAGTGTAGATTATACTGCGGCAAGTTTAGTTTGGGATTATAATATTGACCCAACAATAAGTGATAATGTACAAGTTTTACCTAGTTTTAATCGTGGCGTTTATAATATCACAGTATCTGGATTGTACTCATATTTATCAACAATATGGTACTTTCGAGTATATTATGATGATCAATTGCCTCCCGCAGAG
>PKTE01000144.1 GCA_002869335.1 Salinivirgaceae bacterium
CTATTGAGCTTATCGCTATCCACATCCAGCACACCAAGTAATTCATTTTGCGGATTAAATAATGGCAACACAACTTCACTTTTTGAACGACCATCACAAGCAATATGTCCAGGGAACTCCTCCACGTTTTTTACCAGAACTGGTGCTTTTGTATTTATTCCTTCCCAACAAACGCCGGTGTCTTTTGCTAACTGCATGCATGCCACTGGTCCCTGATACATTTTAACCTGTAATTTTCCATCGTTTAAAAAGTAAAAACCCGTCCAGAAAAAATAATCCATTTTGTGATGCAACACTGCAACAATAGTATTCATGCGTGATTCAGGATTATCACAAGTTGACATTAGTTTCTCTAGCTGAGTATATATTCGATCATAACGACCTTGTTTCTTTTTTGCATCCATAATATTTCCTTTTTTGTGAAACCAAAAATACCAAAATTAGTTCCAAGTTTTTATTTCACGCAGCGATCGCTACGATTTTTTCGCAACGAACGCAAAAGGGTAAACCTCGCAGCGATCGCAGTGAAATTCTTTGCGCCGCTGCATGAAACATTTTATCGCAAATCTAAAAATTAATGAATTAAAATCTAAGTTTTCTTACCTTTGTATAGAACCTAGTATAGAATGCAATGGATATCCAAACAATCCTTTCCGAAAAACTATCAGAAATTCAGTCCCACTATAAGCATTTACATGCACACCCTGAGTTATCTTTTGAAGAGACCAACACTTCTGCCTATATCAAATCACAGCTAGAAAAATTGGATTTGGAAGTTCATCAATTGCCACAAAATGCAGTGCTTGCATTTTTAAAGGCTCCCAATGCTGAAAAAACCATAGGATTAAGAGCCGAATTAGACGCCCTGCCTTTGGTAGAGTCTACAAATGCACCTTATCCATCACAAAACCGCGGCAAAATGCATGCATGTGGTCACGATTTGCATATGACCTGCGCACTGGGAACGACAATGGTTCTATCGGAATTTAAGGATCAACTAACTAATAACATACTTTTCATTTTCCAACATGGCGAAGAAAAAATACCTGGCGGAGCCCAGGATGTAATCAACTCAGCCTTTTTTAAGTCACACAAACCAGACTTAATGATTGCACTACACTCTTTCCCTGACCTAAAAGCAGGTGAAGTTGGTTTCCGGGAAGGACCTTACATGGCCTCAGCAGATGAAATAGATATACACATCAAAGGTCCGGGCGGACATGCTGCCATGCCCCATAAAACAGTGGATACTGTCGTTACTGCAGCTCATGTATTAGTGGCACTTCAACAAATCCGTTCGCGCTTTATTCCTGCAGAAACACCTGGCGTACTCAGTTTTGGAAATGTGGTCACCAACAGCGTCATGAATATTATTCCCAAGGAAGTAAAACTGGAAGGAACCTTCAGGATAATGGATGAAACATGGCGTAAAAAAGTGCATTATAGAGTTAAAGAAATTGCCAACCATACAGCCCAAAGCATGGGCGCTGAATGTGAAGTAGTTATCAGACATGGTTATCCATCCATTGCAAATGATGAATCTATCACAAAAAACATCAGAAATATTGCCGAAAATACTCTGGGAAAAGAAAACGTATTTGATTTGCCTTTGCGAATGACTGCTGACGATTTTGGATATTACGCACACGAAATTCCATCTACCTATTTCAGACTTGGTGTGGCAGATGAATCAGGAAAATGTGCCGGATTACATACACCGGAATTTTTACCGGATTTAAAGGCTATTGAAACTGGAGTGAAGGTTTTGAGTGAAGTTCTACTAGCGTCTAAGGAATAAATCTTTTCCTCAAATAAATCAATCCAATACCAGAAAACAACCCTATAATATCATACATAAAATCAACCGGGTTTAACGTTCGGCTTGGTATCCAATATTGATGCCCCTCCTCTGCTATGGCAAAAATTATAAGCAATAAAAGCACCTTCCAATTAGGTCTATAAGCCAGAGCTGCTGAAATACCAATCACAAAATAGGCTATAAAATGCAGTAGATAATCCAGCCGGAAATCGAACTCGTCAAGGCTAATGGTTCTATTGAACTTCCCCCCAATAGGAATACTGGAGACAACTATAAAGCTGAGGATGAGCAGCCAGAAAAGGAGGCGGTATGTTTTCGTACTAAATTTCATTATCCTTTTAAGTAACTAGTAAATAGAGAATAGTAATTAGTATCACTATTTCACATTAATGCAAAACTTTTCTGGTTTGCGTATCATGCTCTCCAGCATTTTCTGAACTTCCAAACAAAGATTAAACAACTCAGAATGAATATCCGAATTTATATATTTACATTCCTTTGCAACATCAAGCCAATGGTTTGTTTCACAGGCCTCCGATTGCGACTCTGTAAGTTTTAACACAAAATGTTTGGGATACCTTCTCTTAGGCCATGATTCAGTAATAGCAGCACCTACAGCTCTACTTGAACGCCTTACCTGATCTGTCAATGCATACTTTTCTTCCTTTGGAAAGGTAAACGACAACTTATATACTTTCATTGATAAATCAAAAGCTTTCTTATACACTATTAAATCCCTGTATCCACTATAATTTTTTGTTTCCATAGACAGTATTTCTATTTACTAATTGCTAAATACTAAGTGCTTGTTATTTTCTTAGTAGTAAGGTAAAATATTTAAAACTATGAATTGAAATTTTAAACAAGCTTCCCACATATAAACTCCGCCGCTTTCCCATCTCCAAATATTTCTGGGAAATTATCCGCAGAGATGTTCTCAAATTTCTGGTATGCTTCAAGGATTTTGTCTTTATTAGCATCTGTTAAAACGGCTAATCCGGTATCGAGAATTTCAACCCACTCTGTTTGAGGTCTTAGAATAATACATGGCTTCTGGAAAAAATATGCTTCTTTTTGTACACCACCAGAATCTGTCACAATCATTTTGGCATTTTGCTCCAGTTGAATGATATCAAAAAATGAAACGGGAGGAATAATTTTAAGATTGCTTTCATTTTTCACCTTCAAATAAAGTCCTTCGTTATCATTATGTTCCAGCATTTTCAATGTGCGTGGGTGCAGAGGTAGCACAATCTTATAATTAGCAGCTATTTCTAAAAACGCTTCAAATATCTGAGCCAGCTTTTGAGGGTTATCTGTGTTGTGGTCACGGTGAACAGTAGCCAGAATGAACGCATCTCCTTTTACTCCAGCTTCTTCTAGAATTTTTGATTTTTCTGATGCCAATTCCGCAAAATATAAAGAATTATCATACATCACATCTCCACAATGAAAAATACCCGGATTTTCAGGTGTAAATGGAGACTGGTTTTCAGGGTTAAACCCTTCTCGAACCAAATTATCAAAACCTGTTTTTGTGGGTGAAAAAAGCAATGTTGATAAATGGTCAC
>PKTE01000163.1 GCA_002869335.1 Salinivirgaceae bacterium
GTGCTTGAAACACAAATTCGTTTGGATGGACGTAAGACTGATGATATTCGTCCTATCTGGAGCGAGGTTGATTACTTACCAACAGCGCATGGTTCTGCTATTTTTACTCGTGGTGAACCTCAATCACTTACCACTGTTACTTTAGGAACTAAACTTGACGATAAGATTATCGATGAGGTAATGCGTCAGGGTAAAGATAAATTTCTTTTACATTATAATTTCCCACCATACTCAACTGGTGATGCACGTCCTGCAAGAGGAACAAGCCGTCGTGAAGTTGGTCATGGAAATCTTGCTCACAGGGCATTGAAGAGAATGTTACCCAATGAGAATTTTCCATATGCAGTACGCGTAGTATCTGATATTTTGGAATCGAATGGATCATCTTCTATGGCAACTGTATGTGCAGGGACATTAGCATTAATGGACGCTGGTGTACAAATTAAGAAACCAGTTTCTGGTATAGCAATGGGTCTTATTACTGATTCTACAGATCGTTTTGCTGTTTTAAGTGATATCTTGGGTGATGAAGATCATTTAGGAGATATGGACTTTAAAGTTGCCGGAACACGTGATGGTATTCTTGCTACACAAATGGATATTAAAGTTGACGGTCTTTCTTTCGAGGTTTTGAAAAAATCATTGGAACAAGCAAAAGCCGGTCGCCTGCATATTCTTGATGAAATGAGTAAAACTATTGAGGAGCCAAGAGAACACCTTAAACCACATGCTCCACATATTGAGCAGATGATTATTCCTGGTGATTCAATTGGTGCTTTAATTGGTCCTGGAGGAAAAGTTGTTCAGGAAATTCAAAAGCAAACTGAAACTACCATCGTGATTGAAGAACGCGAAGAAAAAGGTTATGTGGAAGTTGTTGCTTCTGACCTTGAGGCTATTCAAAACGCTATGCAACGTATCAAAGAAGCTATTGGTATTCTTGAAATTGGTGCTATATTCAAAGGTAAAGTGAAGTCAATTCAGACTTACGGTGCTTTTGTTGAAATTGCTCCTAATAAAGATGGTTTACTTCATATTTCCGAAATTGACTGGAACCGCATTCGCAAAGTTGAGGATGTGTTGAAAGTAGGTCAGGAAATTGACGTAAAATTACTTAGCATTGATGATAATGGTAAGTTGAAACTTTCGCGTAAAGTTTTATTGCCAAAACCAAATAAGAGCTAATTAAGTATCTTAAATATTCCAAAGCCGATCACATTTGTGGTCGGCTTTTTTTGTGTCTTTACAGGTTTTACTATTTTTGCCCAAACAATAGTCGTGAATGCAGGAGATTATCCGAAATAATCCTTTTGTCCGTCTTGTATTTCCTTTTATTTTGGGAGTTTGCAGCGGATCTCTTTTCAGTGCTTTAGATGAAACTTTTTTGTTTTATGCTTTGATTATTGCGTTTTCAGCATTAACTCTACTTTCACTTTTTTATAAAATAAGATTTTTTAAACCTACAATTAATTTCTTTCTAATCTTTATATTCTATGTGTTAGGTCTTTATCAGTTTCAGAGGGAGCAATACGAACCTGTTGAGTTTAAAAATCAAGAAGTTATTGTTGGGCAAGTGATTGATTACCCAGACAGTACTAAGAGTGCATTAAAGGTTAATGTGAAATTAATTGAGAAAATAACTGATTCACTCAATACAGAGTTACGCGGGAATGCTATCGCTTATTTACGACCCAGTGATAAAGCGAAAGAGTTAATGCCGGGAACTTATATTACATTAAAAGTGAGACCTCAGCAAATTACGAATATGGGTAACCCATATGAATTTGATTACAAAAGCTGGGCTGCAAATAATCACTATTACTACAGCTTTTTTCTTAAAGAAAGTGATTGGTTTATTATTGGACAATCGACAGATTTTAGTCTCATTTTTACATTAAAGAAACTGCGTAGAAATCTTTTAAATCATTATAAAAGAGTTGGGATTTCAAATGATGAACTTTCAGTTTTTTCAGCTTTGACATTAGGAGATAAATCAATGTTAGAGGGAGATTTGAGAAAAGGTTTTGCTGCTGCTGGTTTAATGCATGTGCTTGCTGTGAGTGGACTACACGTAGGTATAATATATTTAGTTGTGCGACTAATTTGTAGTGCATTATTGAAAATAAAATATGGTCGTTTTTTAAGATTTATTATCTCCATAATTGTACTATGGGGTTATGCTACCCTTACAGGCCTTTCTCCTTCTGTTACAAGGGCAGCGACCATGTTTAGTGTATTTGTGTTGGGTGATTTGTTTGGACGAAGGTACGCAGTATATAATTCAATTGCTCTTGCTGCTTTTGTTTTGCTCTTTTACGATCCCCATTTAATCATGAATGTTGGTTTTCAAATGTCTTTTTTGGCGGTTTTTGGTATAGTAGCCTTTTATCCAATTGTGTATAAATGGATTTTTGTGCCCAATAAATTGATTGATAAACTTTGGCAATTGATTGCGGTTTCAATTGCTGCACAGTTAATTACAACTCCCTTAAGTTTATATTATTTTAATCAGTTTCCATTGTTTTTTTTGTTATCTAATATTTTAATGATTCCACTGGTAACAGTTTTGATGTACTTGTTTATAGTATTTATAATTACCATACCAATACCTGTAATATCATCAAAAATTGGATGGTGTATCAGCAGTTTGACTGAGGTTATGAATAGCTTTGCACAATGGGTAAACAGTATTGATTGGGCTGTTTATAAGGTGGCAGATGTCACTATATATCATGTAGTGATGCTTTATGGCTTACTTGGGATTGTAACATATTTTGGATTTAGGACAAATTATAAATTTTTGAAGTTAACTTTTATATTTTTAATTGTTTACGTTGGGTTTGATGTTGTTCGGAATTATCAATTTCAGAATTTAAATCGATTTGTTGTTTTCAATTCATATAATCAACCTTTGTGGTTTTTAAGTTCAGGTAATAGATATACTATTGGCAGTCCAAATCAGGATTTACAATCTGCGAGATATGTTCAACCTATTTTACAAGCCTATAATATAAATCAAAAAGTGAACTGTGATAGAGATGAAAAAATTGATATTTCATTTTTCGGCAAGGGCGATTACACAGGAATCTTTTATAATTTAGATTATTTCCCAAATAGTGATACACTGCATTGTCGTTGGTTAATTTTATCAGAAAATACCCCCGGAGATATTCTAAAGTTAATATCAAAAGTTAATGCTACTTTTTTAATTGCTGATGCAACAGTTCCTGATTATAAATTAGCAGATTGGCGAAAAGTGCTTAAAAACACCAATAAAAAGATACACAGCGTAACTGAAAATGGCGCATTTTTTTAAACATGGTCGCCGCATTCACGTTAAATCATTGACTTTTAATGTTGATAAAGGGTAGGAATTAGCCGTTGAATAAATTTATATTTTGAAATGAATTGTGTAATATTGCCATGTTTTGGCAAAAAGTTGCTTGATTTTAATTGAGATAAATGAAAATAATCATCGCAGGAGCAGGAGAGGTTGGAATGTATCTGGCAAAGATGCTTGCTACAGAGCATCATCAAATAGTTGTATTGGATACGCAGGAGGATCGATTGGAAGAAGTTAGTACCCATTTTGATGTACTAACTGTTCAGGGTTCAGCAACCTCATTTGAAAAGCTGAAGGAAGCCGGTGTTAAAACAGCCGATTTATTTGTAGCTGTAACACATGAGTTGGAAGTAAATATCACTGCTTGTATTTTGAGTAAGAAACTTGGGGCAAAAAGAACTATCGCCCGTATTGATAATCGCGAGTATTTATTGCCAATTAATAAGGCCCAGTTTATTTCATTAGGAATTGATTCATTGGTTTATCCACAAATGTTGGCAGCCAAAGAGATTGTAAACTTGCTAAACCAGACAGGTACTTCTGAGGTGTTTAATTTTAGTGGAGGCTCACTTTCTTTGTATGTCTTTCGGTTAGATGAAAACGCGATGGTATTGAATAAAACATTGCGTGAAGCAGCCAAAATTGATGATGAATTGGTTTATAGAGCTGTGGCAATTACACGAGATGGCAACACTATTATTCCAAGAGGCGATGATGTCTTTTTAGAAAATGATATCGTATATGTAATTACCAATCAAAAGGGAATTGGTAAAATGATGAAGTATTCAGGTCAGAAAAAACTGGATACGCATGATATAATGATACTTGGTGGTAGCAGAATTGGATTGCGAACAGCAATTTCACTACAAGAAACTTCAAAAGTAAAGCTAATTGAATATAATAAAGAGAAATGCTTTGAATTAGCCGATATTTTGCCCAAAGCCATGATTATTAATGGCGATGGACGTAATATTGACTTGTTGAAGGAAGAAGGCGTTGAGAAGATGGATGTATTTATTGCTGTTACTGGTGACTCAGAAACAAATATTCTAACTTGTATTCAGGCTAAAAGACTGGGAGTTCAAAAAACTATTGCTGCGGTAGAAAATACAGATTATATCAATCTGGCAGAGAATCTTGGAATTGATGCCATGATAAATAAAAAGCTTATTACTGCAAGTTATATTATGCGTTTTACAGTTAATGCTGATGTACCATCATTTGTTTGTCTAACTGGTTCAGATGCAGAAGTTTTAGAATTTAATGTGCGTCCAGGAGCTAAAATTACCAAAGCACCATTGAAGGAAATAAGTTTTCCAAAAGAGGCTATTATTGGAGGTGTTATTCGCGAGAAGAAAGGATTTATAGCCCGTGGTAATACTCAGGTTTTAGCTAATGACAGAGTTGTTGTCTTTGCCCTTCCTACTGCAATACACAGGATTGAGCGGTATTTTAATTAAGATATGATCAATAAAAGAGTTATTGTACTTATTTTGGGTGTCCTATTGCTGATAGAAGCATTCTTTCTATTTATTTCAGCTATAGTTTCTGCCGCATATAAAGGATCGGATACTCAAGCATTTTTATTGGCAGGAGGGATTACATTATTATTTGGAGCAGTATCCTATTTTTCGAATAGAAAAGCAGATAAAAATATAGGAAAGCGTGAAGGTTTTCTAATTGTAAGTCTTGTTTGGGTTGTTTTCTCAATATTTGGTGCTTTGCCATTTGTAATAAGTCAGGAAATTCCTTCATATACTGATGCGTTTTTTGAAACAATTTCTGGTTTTACCACCACAGGAGCATCAATTTTAGATGATATTGAACGCATGTCGATGGGACTTCTATTTTGGCGAAGTCTTACTCAATGGCTTGGTGGAATGGGTATTATTGTGCTTAGCCTCTCAATTTTACCGTTCTTGGGAATTGGAGGTATGCAGCTTTTTAGCGCGGAGGTTCCCGGGCTAACTCCTGATAAATTACATCCAAAAGTGAAAGAAACTGCAAAACGATTATGGGCAATTTATACGCTGTTTACAATAGCGGAGTTTATACTTTTAATGCTAGGAGGGATGGGCTGGTTTGATGCTTTAAATCATAGTTTTACAACAATGGCCACTGGCGGATATTCTACAAAGCAAGCTAGTATAGCACATTTTGATTCGCCTTTTATACATTATGTAATTATAGCTTTCATGTTTATTGCTGGTATGAACTTTTCATTATACTACTTTGCTCTGCATGGTAAGGTTTCTAAAATTTGGAAAAATGAAGAGTTTCGTTATTATTTTGGTTTTGTAGCTGTATTTACCCTGATGATTGGGTTTGGCCTGTGGGTATCTGAAAATTATGGGCTTGAAAAATCTATAAGAGATGCAATGTTTCAGGTCGTTTCTATAGTTACTACAACAGGATTTGCCACTAATGATTACTTAATGTGGTCTCCATCTTTGACTTTTGGTATTTTTCTTTTAATGTTTTTTGGAGGTTCTTCAGGTAGTACAGGTGGTGGAATTAAAATTGTGCGGATTGTTGTTGTACTCAAAAATAGTTACTATGAAGTCAAAAGACTAATGCATCCAAAAGCTGTAATTCCGATAAGATTAAATCATAAAATAATGACAGAAAAGCTGGTAATGAATGTACTTGCTTTTATTGTTTTCTACTTTTTAATTTTTGTATTTGGTGTAGCTATCATGTCGTTTCTTGGTCTTGATTTGGATACTTCAATGGGAGCAGTAGCTGCGACATTAGGAAATATTGGTCCCGGTATTGGCGATGTTGGACCTTCTGAAAATTTTGCATTTATACCTGATGCAGGTAAATGGGTTTTATCTTTACTTATGTTATTAGGAAGGTTGGAACTCTTTACTGTACTAGCCATATTAACACCTGTTTTCTGGCGTAAATAGGGTTTGTTTAAAGTGTGTAAGTTATTGGTTGTTATTTTATTATAGCGATAATAACATTCTTAAATACAAAGCTTTTCCAAATTTATCCTTGTTTTCTAATTAATTTTTTCTTTTTCAAGGTTAATAATCTTTTTTAGTAGGTTTAATAGTATTTCTTATAGTAATGTAGTAAGCTCTGGTAAAGTTTTAACCTGGTAATTAGGGGTTTCTTTAGGTGCTTTCCCTTCAGGATTAAACCAGATAGAATCCATTCTCGCATTTTTTGCTCCTGCTATATCTGTGCTTTCATCATCACCAATCATTATAGTATTTTGGTTATTTGCTCCAGTTTGTTCAAATGCAAATTCAAATATTTTTAAATCTGGTTTTTGATATCCTGCATCTTCTGATGTAATTATTGTACTGAAAAAGTCTCGCAAGTTGCAGTTTATTAGTTTTCTTTCCTGAACTTCTTTAAACCCATTGGTTAAGATATGTAATTCGTATGACTTACTTAGATAATTGATTGTTTCGTGAGCACCTTCAAAAGTATGTGTTTTATTCACACTAAGTTCTAAATACATTTCGCCGGCTTTCTTGCCTTCTTTTGTACCATCGAAACCAAATGTTTTAAATGTATTGGCAAATCGTGTTTCAGATAGTTCTTTTTTAGAAATATTACCAATTCTATATTTTTCCCATAATTCCTCGTTAATTGCATGGTATGTATTGAAGAATATTTCAAAGTCTGGTTGGAACTTATCTATTTTGAAATGTGAGTAAATCTCTTTAATGGCTTCTTTGGAGTTCTTCTCAAAGTCCCAAATAGTGCGGTCAAGGTCAAAAAGTAAATGTTGATATTTATTTTTCATTGTTTATTAATTGAGCTCTTTTAGCCGCAAATTTTATGCAGTTTGAGGGTTAGAGCATGTAAAATCTTTAGGAATTTGAAAAATTGAGCAAGAAGAAGGGGCATTTGTAACCAGCAAATGCCCCGGAATTTGAAATAAACCAACTAAAAACCAGACAATTAATATGGTATTTGAACGATTAAGGGAAGTAATCTACCATATTATCTTTACTTGTCTTTAACAAATGTATATTATTTTATTCTATTAAGAAAGAGAGAATGTAGGAACGGTTGTGTTAGATGTATAAACGGTAAATTTTGTTTATTTAACGTAAATGCATATCAGTGCTGTAAAACTTTATTTTGGCTTTTAATGTGAAGAATATCAGGCTTTTGTGGGTGTTTTTGATTGTTTGCTGATTTTAAACAGGATATTCTTATCCGTTTTATTGATTGATGAATTCTTGCATCACTTCAAAAAAATCTTGTTTTCTTCTTCTTGAAATTATAGCTTTTGTCTCATCAACCATTATAATCTGATTCTGATTTTTAATAACCTTTTGTATTTGTTGTAAATTAATAAGGTGTGATTTGTGGCAACGATAAAATGTGTCTTCTTTTAGAATTTCTTCGTACTCGCCCAATGACTTTGATACTATAATTGGTGCACGATCTAAGATACGAACAGTAGTGTAATTGCCATCAGCCTCAAATTGTACAATATTTTGAGTTAAAACTATTTCAATACTCTCCTGAGTAGCTAAAGCCAGTCTTTTTGGCTTTTCTTCAGAAAGATTATGTTTTAAAGCCGGATATTTATTAGAAAAATTACTTTCTGTTAATTTTTTTACCCTGTTAATTGCATTTTGCAGATTTACAACATCTACGGGTTTTAATATATAATCAATGGCAGCATATTTAAATGCTTTTATTGCATACTGATTAAATGCTGTAATAAATATGATATGGAAGTCAATGGTATCAAACTTATCTAATAGGTCAAAACCATTTCCGTTTGGCATTTCTATATCGAGAAAGACTAGGTCAGGTTTTTTTTGATTTATAAGAGTTTCGGCTTCTTGTATATTTAATGCTTTCCCAACAATATTGACGTTAGAATCAATGCTATGCAGATAAAACTCTAGGGACTCAATGGAAGCTATTTCGTCGTCAATGATTATTGATTTTAACATAAACCGCTAGTTGATAGGATGTTTAATAGTTATTTTATTTCCAGATACTTCGTTTTTGTGATTTTTTATGATCTCATTAGAAATAAAAATTTTGTTTCTGTTTTGCTTATTGTACACGTCTATACGTTGTTCTACAATTTGTGTTCCACTTTTCACTGTTTTATTTAAATAATTATTGTTTGAAGTATCTTTATTATCTATTACTAGACCATTATCAATAATATTACATACTAAATATTTATCAGAAGTCTGAAATTGAATTAGTATTGTCCCCTTTATTGATCTGTTTAATATGTGTTCACGAATTGCTCTATCAATAAATGGCTGGATAAGAAATGGAACTATTTTAATCTTATTGGTGTTAATATTTGGAGCAATTTTTATGCTATAACTGAATTTGTCTTTAAAGCGTAGAAGTTCAAGATCAATATATATTTCTAAAGCTTCAAGTTCTTCAGCCAGAGTTACTTTTTGAACAGCTGAATTGTCCAATATTTTTCTGATTAGAGTTGAGAACTTTGTAAGGTACTTACTAGATTCTAACGGTTTGTTTTGGATAACATAGTGGTTAATTGATGTTAGGGAGTTAAAAATGAAGTGAGGATTCATTTGTTGTTGTAAAACCGTTTGCATTTTGGAAATGCGTGTGTTTTCCAATATATTTTTACGTTTAATATTTTTAACTCTGTTAATCGTAATAAATATTATCAAAATACTTATTAGGGAAAAAAGAATAATTTGGTAATACATATTTTGATACCAGTATCCTGTTTTCGCTAGTTTTATATTCAAATAGCGTTGGTTCTTTATGAAATTTTTATTGTCGCTAATTTCGATTAATGAGATACCGGAATTTATTTGGGCAATATTTAGTTCATTATTTTTAATGGGACTAATATATTTTTCGTTGTTTATTTTATAATAAAGTGGAGGAGGTAGGTTGTTTTCATAATTAAATGTAGATAGTATAAAGTGCAGGTGTTTTAAGTCTTTATCTATTGTAAGTGTTATGGCACTATCTTTTGTTTTAATTGGGTTATTTGTCTGTAATTGAATTGTATATGGTGTGTATTTGTTTACTGCATGCAAAGGGAATGAGTAAAGTCCATTATTATTAAGTACAAATAATGTGTTCCCCAGAAGGTAGGTTTTTATAATTTTAGTATTATTAATTACTCGATTTATAAAGTCAAATGAAGATGTTAAATTAAAGGATTTGTCAATTACTTTTAAGCCCTCTTTAGTACTTATAAAAATATTACTATCTGATTTTGAAATATGGTTTATATCAATAGGGTTCGGTAGATTAATAACTTTATTAGATGTTAAAGAAAATATTTCAATATTATTGTTTTTATACGCGACGAAAAGATTTGTCTCACATGAGTTCATATGAGCAATAGAATTTTTTGATCGTTTGAATATCTTGTCATTTGAATTGACTTCCCATAATCCATTATTGTTCCCGGCAAATAACTTATTATCCCACACATTTAAACTTGTAATTCTTTGATCTGAAAGAATTGTGTCATTTATTTTGTTGCAATCTAATGAATAAGATATGATACCTTGTATACTGGCAACAAATAGCTGTTTTTTTAAGATCGCGGCATGGTATATCGGAGTGTTAAATGATATGCTTTTTCGAATGATAAACTTATTGTTGATAATATCAATAATCATTACAGAATAGTCCCCTAAAGCAATTAATGAACTATTACTTGTTTTGATAATTCTTTTGGAATTGTTGAGCAGCTTGAGCTTAGCATTAAATCTTTTATTTGATTTGTCTAATTGCCTAATTTCTGAATGTTTTTCAAGTATAGTAAGTTGATTTCCAACTTCTATGATATCAGTAATTTGGCCTAAATTATTAGTTTTTCTAGGGGAGTACTTTACCACATCTAACGAAGGCATATAAAGTAACCCATCGCTTAGAGTTCCTATCCAGATTCCATTGTTTTTATCTGCAAATAAATCTGTTACTATAGTACCTTTTACCAGAGTGTCTTGTATCGAATTGTTTTTATATAAAAGAATTCCCACTTCTTGCTTACTTATTAAGTAGTATTCATCAATTGCGAGGGTAGCCTGAATAGTTTTATCACTAAATTGGTAATGAATTTCGTTGTTTTTATTAAATAATTGTAGGTTTCCAACATTAAGTAAGAAAGAGGAATCATTGCTATATCCTGAAGCATAGCCTAATTTGAATTTATCAGAATTAATTATGTTATGTCCATTGACTTGAAGGTATAATCCTAATTTTTTCTGCCATTTAGAATTAATTTTTCTTATGAAATTAAAAAATACATGATCAACACTTATTTTTTTATGCTCAATTAGAGTATCATTTGCGAATCGATATAAATCCTGACCGTATGAAACAAAAGTAAGTGTATCTTTATTTGTTCTGTAAGATGATTTCATTGGTATCATCGATGCTACTGGCCATGGTTTATTGCTTTTTTGAAGTATAAGTATATCATGATCAATTCTCCATGTCCTTGCATCTATTTGGGTGGTCCATAAAGTGCCATTTTCGGAAAAATATAGGTTAGAGAATTTTAAGTTTGAAATACCATTTTCTTTTGCAATATTTCTAAAAATATTACCATCGAATTTAAAAAGGCCGCTTTCTGAGGCAATCCAGATAAAACCTTTATCATCTTGCTCAATGTCATAAATGTGTGATGCATCGAAATTATTAAAGTTGTGAAATGAGCGCACCAGAGGTTTTTGTGCTAAACTATGCACAGAGAGGATTAGAAAAATTAAATAGATATAGATTTTATTTTTTAACACCTTCAATAATGATTACAAATTCTCCTTTTGGTTCTTTTTTTGTAAAATGATCAATTAATTCTGCAAGTGTTCCTCTTTTGGTTTCTTCATAAATCTTTGAGATTTCTCGGCAAGTGGCTGCTTGCCTATCATTTCCCATGACTTCTGCACATTGCTCAAGTGTTTTTAATACGCGGTATGGTGATTCGTAGAGAACAATTGTATACTCTAATTCAGCTAAAAAGGTTAGTCTCTTTTGACGACCTTTTTTATGCGGTAAAAATCCTTCAAAAAAGAAACGATCACATGGTAACCCTGAGTTTACAAGCGCAGGAACAAAGGCTGTAGCACCAGGTAGAGTAATAATTTCAATATCTTTTTTCACACACTCACGTACCAACAAGAAACCCGGATCACTTATTCCTGGTGTACCTGCATCTGTTACTAATGCTACTTTTCCTAACTCTGTTAATTGCACAAAACTTTCTAATTCTTTGTGCTCGTTAAATTTATGGTATGGGCGTAACTTGGCTGCTTCAATATTGTAGTGGTTAAGCAGGTTTTTTGTTTTACGTGTATCTTCTGCAAGTATCACATCAACTTCTTCCAGAATTTTTATGGCTCGGAATGTAATGTCTTCCAGGTTTCCAATGGGTGTAGGTACAATATATAGCATACTATTATTTTAAAAATCTACGGTAAATTATTTCAATAAAGCTTTTAAAGCTTTTTTGGGTTTGGTAAAAACTGAAATTACTTTCCAAAAAAGATAAGGCTTCATCTAGCTCCTCCATTTTATTTATAGTACGAATTGTTTCTCTATATAAATCAAGGTTTCCGTCAAAAAGCTCATTGGAATACCAAATTTTATCGTTGAGTTTGATCGCTTTTGTAAGATCATCTATAGGGTTTTGTTGCAGTTTAGATGCTAAGTCTTTTTGTTCTATATGATTGGCTATGTGGTCGTTAAGTGAGCTGGTTGAACCCTGATACTTGTCAGCAATGGTTTGCTGGGTTTCCTTTGTCTCTTCAATAATATTGTTTTCAAGATCTATTCCTTCAGGTACTGAAACCGAATGTGGTTCTTCCTCTTCAATAGCTTCTGTTGTTTCTGCTTCTTCATTTTCTTCAATATCGATTTCGGTCTCTACATTAGTATCAGGTTCATTATTTATAATATTTTCCTCTGTAACTATTTCTTCTGTGTTTTCAATAGTATCCAGGTTAATATCTTTTTCCTCTTCAATTTCTTCTACAATTGGTTCTTCTTCGGTTATTTTTTCGCTAATATCAACGGTATTTTCTACTGGGATAGGTTTCTTTTCTATAACCTTTGGTTTATCTGTTTTTTCTTCAGCTTTCTTACTTAAAGGAACGTTAGTAATTTCATTTTCAAGTAATTCAAATTCTTCATTAACCGAATTTATACGGTTAATAATCATTTTAATTTCCAAAGAACTTAATGATTTCCCAGGTTCAAGTTCACTAAAAATTTCGGTTAATTCAGAAAGATCGTTTTTTAAATATTTGATGAGTCGGTCAGTGTTCATATATGAATTTTTTTCTATAACGAAATTACTTCAAAGATAGTTTGTTACAAGGGTTTTATTGCCATGCAAAGTTAAAGTTATTATTTCAATTATAAAGCTTGTTGATGTTTTTTCAGCTTTTTTGAAACTTTATAAGGGTTCTGGCCAGAAAGTTTTAATTTTGTTTCAATATCATAACAGATAATTTGAAAAGCATGTTGCGACATTCTGAAATAATGGAAACTCATCGTTCTGGTTGGATCGAAGTTATTGTAGGTTCGATGTTTAGCGGTAAAACTGAAGAGTTAATCAGGCGGTTAAAGCGAGCCCAGATTGCTAAATTGAAAGTAGAAATATTTAAACCAAAAATTGATGTCAGGTACTCAGAAGATGAGGTAGTATCGCATGATGCTACTGCCATTCGTTCAACTCCGGTTGATTCTGCTGGAAATATTCTGATGTTGGCATTGGGTAATGATGTGGTCGGAATTGATGAGGCTCAGTTCTTCGATCAAAATTTGGTTAATGTGTGCAGAGAATTAGCAGATCAGGGTGTTAGAGTTATTGTAGCAGGGTTAGATATGGATTTTTTGGGTAAACCATTTGGTCCAATGCCACATTTATTGGCAACAGCCGAATATGTTACAAAGGTTCATGCTATATGTGTTAAATGTGGAGGACTTGCACAATATTCACACAGAGTAGTAATGGCTGAAGAATTGGTTCTGCTGGGTGAAAAGGATGAATATGAACCATTGTGTCGCAGATGCTACAACCGTGTAAATAAAAAGTAAACTTAAATTATATGAAATTCACGGAAATAGCCCAAATATTGGATTGCGAAGTTGAAGGATCTTTTGATGCTTATATCAAATATTTGCTTACAGATAGTCGCAAAGTGAAGTCTGTAAATGATGTTCTATTCTTTGCTATTTCGGGAGAATTTCACGATGGTCATCGCTATATTGAAGCACTTATTGAAAAAGGGGTTCAGTTTTTTGTGGTTTCACAAATACCTGAAGGCTTAAAGAGAAAAGCATCGTTTATTGTAGTTGCAAACGTAGTGGATGCTCTGCAAAAAGTAGTTTCAACCTGGCGAAGTAGATATAAACTTCCGGTGATTGGAATTACCGGAAGCAATGGAAAAACAATTATAAAAGAGTGGCTATCTCAGATGCTAGAGGGTGATTTGCGAGTTACGAGAAACCCCGGTAGTTACAATTCACAAATTGGTGTACCACTATCAGTTTGGATGCTTAATGAAGATTCACAACTAGGAGTTTTTGAAGCTGGGATTTCACAACCCGGTGAGATGTCAAAATTAGAACAGGTTATTCAGCCAACTATTGGTATTTTTACCAATATTGGCGATGCTCATCAGGAAAATTTTGATTCATTTGAACACAAGCTTGAAGAGAAATTACTTCTATTTAAACATAGCGAAACCCTCATTTTTAATGATCAGGGAGATTGGATTGCTAATAAGATAAAGGAGAGTTGTAATTCAAATAAGCTTTTCTCGTGGTCGTTTGAAAATGAGGCAGATGTTAGTGTCACTCTGAACGAAAGTTCGATAAAAGTAAGTTATAAGGAAGTAAATTTTGAAGTTCAGTTACCTTTCCATGACAAAGCCTCGGTTGAAAATTTAATGCATAGCATTGCAACCTTATTATATTTGGACTATAAGGCAGAATATATTTTAAGCGCAGTTTCAAGGTTGCGTCCGGTGGCCATGCGTTTGGAACAAAAGGCTGGCAAGCAAAATACAACCATAATAAACGATTCATATAATTCGGACTTAGGATCACTCTCAAATGCGTTGGATTATTTATCTCAACAGAATCAACATAAACGCAAAGTTGTTATTCTTTCTGATATTTTTCAAAGTGGATTTATAAAAGAAAACTTATACAAAGAAGTTGCTGTATTGCTTAATACGCATAAACCTGATTTGCTTTTGGGAGTGGGGCCTGATTTATTAAAATACAAAGAAAAGTTCCATTTGAATGCCCGGTTTTTTGAATCGACGCGGAAGTTGATTTCAAGCTTAAATGATCTGGATTTGAGTGATTCTACTATTTTGTTAAAGGGTAGTAGGAGTTTTCAGTTTGAAAACATTGATCAATTGCTTGAAAATAAGTCGCACCGTACTGTTTTGCAGGTGAATTTGAATGCTCTGGCTGATAATTTGAATTATTTTAAATCAATATTAAAGAAAGATGTAGGCATTATCGCAATGGTAAAAGCTTTTTCATATGGAAGCGGATCCCACGAAATAGCTCAACTTCTGGATTATAATAGAGTTTCATATTTAGCTGTTGCATTTGCCGACGAAGGTGTTGATTTGCGCACCAGGGGAATTCAATTGCCTATAATGGTTATGAATCCAGCCGAATCGGATTTTTCTAATCTCATTACTTTTGGTTTAGAACCTGTAGTTTTTGATTTTGAGATGCTTTCAAAATTGATTTCATTTATGCAGAAAGAGGGTGAGAGGCGATTTCCGTTTCATTTAAAAACTAATACGGGAATGAATCGTTCAGGATTTAATGGTGAAGACATTCAAACCCTCATACATAAATTGAAAGGCTCTGCAGCATTAGAACTAAAAACGGTATTTACACATTTAGCTGCCGCTGATGAACCTCAACATGATGCTTTTACGCATGAGCAAGTTGCAAAATACATACGCTTGGTGAGTCAGATGGAGTCAGGGTTGGATTTGAAAGTAGGGAAACATGTTCTCAATAGCGCTGGAACAGAACGGTTCCCAGATTATCAGTTTGATTTTGTTCGCCTTGGAATAGGTCTTTATGGAGTAAGTGCAGATAATAAAGATTTGGCTCATGTAGGTCGCTTATCTACTCGAATTGCGCAAATAAGGCAGGTTGATGCAGGCGAAACAGTGGGTTATAGTAGAAAAGGAGAAGTGAATCAACCAAAAACGATTGCTACGATTCCCATTGGCTATGCTGATGGATTCCGAAGGGCATTAAGTAATGGTGTTGGAAAAGTATGGATAAAAGGACAACTGGTTCCGGTTATTGGTAACGTGTGTATGGATATGACCATGATTGATGTAAGTGGTTTACAGGTTGAAGAGGGAGATGAGGTAGTGATTTTTGGTCCCGAACTGCCTATTGTCGAAGTTGCCAAATGGTTAGAAACTATTCCTTATGAAATATTGACAAACGTGGCAGCCAGAGTGAAACGAGTTTATACAAAAGAATGATTTAATGGAAATAATTTTTGTAATTGGAATAACTGCAGTAGCGTTTATCCTGGGTAGAAGCATCCGGGACCTATTTAAAAAAAGACCTGTAAGACAGAAGAAAGCACGTCGCAAGGGCATTACAAAGTTGTTTGCAGCCATAGCTTTATTGGTGGTAACGTTATTAATAGCTACTATTTCTTTAGTATTAGGGATAGCTGTTTTTCATAATCAAGCCGATTGGATACAACTCATTTTATATTTTATTATAGATGGCTTTGCAGTTTATATTTTTATATTACTGATGGACTTTTTGAAAAAGTAGTGTTTTTTCGTACCTTTTACCTCACATAATCAATTATTTGTTATGATTGAGAATAAACCACATACATTTGTGCAAACTGCTACTCAAGCGATAAGGCTAAATGTAGAAGAGGGAAAGCGTCTAAAGAAACCAAATCAATTACCTGATACTTATAATTTTGCCACTGGATGTTTTGTCTCATTGCATAATGCTGATGGCAGCTTGCGTGGATGTATTGGAACTATTGAGCCACGTTTTGATAATCTATACGATGAAATAGTTCAAAATGCCATATCGGCATCAGCACAAGATCCTCGATTTTCACCGGTCGAAGAACATGAATTAGCTCAATTACACATTTCAGTTGATGTGCTTTCGCAACCAGAAGAGACTACAATTCAGGAACTTAATCCGGATGTTTATGGATTGATTATTACTGATGGTTATCGAAAAGGTGTGTTGCTACCCGCATTGGAAACCGTGGATACAGTTCAAAAGCAAATTGATATTGTAAAACGGAAAGCAGGCCTGTCAATGGTTCCTAATGATGATTTGAAGTTTTTCAGATTTTCAAGTAAAAGGTATGAATAATGCACGAAAGTTATTACTATACCAGTCATGATGGAGACAAAGTAATATGTCAGCTTTGTCCACATCACTGTACAATTAGTCCAGGTAAAAGTGGTGTTTGCAAAATTAGAGAAAACCGTGGAGGAAAACTATACGACATATCCTATGCAAAAGTAAGTTCCATTGCCATGGATCCTATAGAAAAGAAGCCACTTTATCATTTTTATCCAGGAGCTGATATTTTATCCATAGGGGGATTGGGTTGCAATTTTGAGTGTAGGTTTTGTCAGAATCATGAGATTTCACAAGTATCTCAATTAGATTTTGCAAAGGCATCAACTTATATGCCTGAGGACATTATAGAACTAGCAAGAGTTAAAAAACCAGGAGCTGGCATAGCATTTACGTATAATGAGCCCTTGATGAATTTTGATTTTGTATTGGATACATCCAAATTGGCTAAAGATGCTGGGATACCAGTAGTAATTGTTTCCAATGGCTATATAAATCCTAAACCTTTAGATGATTTACTCCCATTTGTAGATGCTTTTAATATAGACTTGAAAGGTTTCTCTGATCCATTCTATTGTCATTTTACAAATGGACGATTGGAGCCGGTTTTGACAACTCTGAAGAACATATTGAAAGCCGGTAAGCATTTAGAAGTAACTCATTTGCTTGTGAATGGAGCAAATGATGATAGGGATGAGTTTAAAGAAATGTTAGATTGGTATTTGCGAAAGTTAGGAAAAGATATCCCATTACATATAAGTCGTTATTTCCCCAAATTTAAATTCAATAATCCTCCTACTAACGAGGATATGTTGATAGAGTGGGTAGAGATTGCAAGAGAAAAATTGAATTTTGTATATCCAGGAAATGTATTGTCTGATGCATCTACTTATTGTTCAAAATGTGGAGAAATTGTCATTAAAAGATCAGGTTTCCATTCTCAAACGGTTGCTCTTTCTGACAATAAATGCTTAAATTGCGGCAACGAATTACCTATAATTACTTAATATGTCAACACGAAAAGCAGTTGTAGCCGGAAAATATTATCCTTCAAAGGGCGAAGAGACTAAAAAGCTCATTGATTATGTTGAAAAGAAGGAGGTTAATAATCTAGCTCATATTGTAAAGGCTGAGTTAGACGTGCTTGGTGGTGTAGTTCCGCATGCTGGAATTATGTTTAGTGGTTATCAGGCTGTTCACTTTTTTCATTATATAATTGACAGAGAATTTGATTCGGTAGTTATTTTAAGTCCTAGCCATACCGGAAGAGGACCTGAAATAGCCATAGATGGGAATGATGAATGGGAGATTCCAGGTGCTGTTTTTAAAACAGATAAGCAATTTATTGAAAGTGGGTTGTTGGAAGTTTCTTCAGAGTCGCAGATGGGTGAACATGCAGCGGAAGTTATGTTGCCATATTTGGATTATTTTAGACCAGATTTAAAGCAAATATCAGTTATTACGATTCGAAAAGTTGATCACCCGAATACGGAAAAAGTAGCACAAGCATTAATAGAGTATGAAAAGCAAAGTGGTAAAAAGCTTCTTGTAATTGCTTCATCAGATTTCAACCATTTTCAGACAGTAGAAGAGGGCCGTGCTAAAGATGACCTTATTCTGGAACCTATTAAAAATAAGCAAGAAAACGAAGTACTTGAGCGTGTCAGGAAATATGATGCTTCAGTTTGTGGTTATGGTCCTATTGTTTCTTTAATGGCTTACGCCCGCTTGAAAAATCCCGATGCACGTTTTGGTGTGCTCCGTCGAGGTCACTCAGGAGAAGTTATGCCTTCCGAAAGCGTGGTAAACTATATAAGTATGCTTTGCTCTGTGCCACGCAAGAAGGAGTAGAATACTAATTAATTTCTATATTGATTCTTCTATTGAACTTTCTGATTCAGTTTTAAAACTGGATTCTTCTATAACAAATAGTTTTCTTAAAAAATAAACACCTGCAACCACAATTATTATTGAACTTAATGTGACAAGCAAAAATATTGACAGACCTCCATAAGATTCTATAAGTGGAGTGTCAGGATATTCCGAAGGATCAGTAAGAGCCATAGTTAAGAAAGCCAGTCCATTATTTACCATGTGAATAAGGATAGCGTACCATAATTTTTTTGTTTTATAATAGACCCAGCCTGCCAGAATTCCAATTGCAAATGCACTAATAAATTGCCAGGGATTTAAATGAACAAACCCAAATAAAAAACTCGATATTAAAATGGCTTTTGTTGGATTGTATCGTTTTAACAACCCATCTAACATTATTCCCCGAAAAATTAATTCCTCAAATATAGGAGCAGCTATTACAATGGATATGAAAGAAATTATTCCATTTCTCCCTGCCATCTCCATGAATATTTCTTTCATGAAATCAGGCATAGGAATTAAACTGATTAGGGGAGAAATAATCCCAAATTGAAGCGCAATAAATGTGATAATGATTGCGAATGTTATTTTATAGTTACCCGGTTCAAAGTCAAATGGTTTATTTCCGGGGTTATTTTTCTTCATACTATTAACTATCAAGAAAGTCGTCCCCATCGAGGCTACATAATAAAATAGAAATGAAAGCTCTTCGTTCATAAAAAACTTGGCGTAGTATAAAATTGGACTAAAAGCTAGCATCATTAAAAGTGCTATTCCTGCTATTCCGAAACTTTGTGCTGTGCTTGGGTAAATTGAATTGTGCTTTACTGTGTTTATATCATTGTCTGGATTGGTAGTCATTATGCTTGTTTTATTTAGATTGAAATATAAAAATTAGAGCTTCAAATATATAATTTTTAATTGTATTCATTGAAATAAGGGGCGTTTCGATTCCCTTCAATTCGCACGCACCAGTCACTCAATGGCCTTCGCGCTAGCTATAAATCCTTACTTTGAAAACGGCAAGCAGTTCGTTGAGTAGCTCTTTGGGTAGGATTGTGCGAATCGAAACGAACGATTCTATTTTGCAGAAAAAAATACATTATCTATATTTCGGGAAACAATTCAGTAAAGTCATGAAATGCTATATGTACATCCTCAAATGTGCTAATGGACAGTATTATACCGGAAGTACGAAATACCTTGAAAGAAGAATCGGCCAACATCAAAATGGAGAGGGAGCAAACTTTACAAGAAAGTATTTGCCTGTCGAGTTAGTTTATTTTGAAGAATTCGACAGAATTGATTATGCATTTTATCGAGAGAAACAAGTTCAGGGGTGGAGTCATAAGAAGAAAGAGGCATTGATTAATGGAAAGTTTATGGAGGTTTGTAAGTTAGCAAAGAAACGTTTCAAGTAGATGACCGGCCATTTCGATTCCCGCATCCCATCCCACCAGCCACTCAATGGCCTCCGGTGCTACTATTTTTTGAAATTCTACTTTGAAAACGCTTCGAAGTTCTCTGAGTAGCTTTTAGGGAAGGGTCGTGGGAATCGAAGAGAACGCTCCGTAGTTCGTTACGTAGCTCTTTGGGTAGGATAGTGGGAATCGAAACGAACTACATAACGACCTATAAGACATGTTATTAATAAATAATTTAACCAAAAAGTTAAATTATTTAGTTAAAATATTTGGTTAATTGTGAAACCTTTCTTTTATTTGTATCGTTAATTAACCAAATGGTTAAATCAAATAGTTAAACTGAAAATAAAATGACTGAAAAGCAAACTGAACAAAAAATACTGGATGCAGCACGTGAAATCTTTATGCGTAAAGGCATGCACGGCGCCAAAATGCAGGAAATAGCTGATGAGGCAGGAATCAACAAAGCGTTACTTCATTACTATTTCAGGAGCAAAGACAAGTTGTTTGATCGAATTTTTCAGGAGGTATTTGGTCAGTTGTTTCCAAAACTGCAAATACTAGTTGATGCAACAAAATCTATTGAAGAACGTGTGCAGATATTCGTGAAAGAATACATGACTGTGATGCAGCAAAATCCATTCTTACCACTATTTATATTACACGAAATTCAACGCGATCCGGATAGTTTGCACGAGCGTTTTACCTCTACTGGTTTACAACCTGAAATAGTGATGCAGGGAATGTCGGCTAGTTTGGATATGACTGTCGATGAGGTGAAAATGTTTCTCGTGAATATGCTTTCACTTTGCATTTTCCCTTTTGCCGCTAAGCCTTTGCTAAGTCGAATTTTGTATGCTGGAGATGATAAGGCCTATGATTCATTTTTAGAAGAACGAAAACTTTCTGTTCCGGAATTTATCTTAAACTCATTAAAAAACCAATAAATCTCGTATCGTTATGAACCTGAAATTAATAATTGCACTGGCTTTTGTTCCCATGGGACTTTTTGCGCAACAAAAAGTTACCTTACAAGAGTGTTGGGAAGGTGCTCGAGAACAATTGCCTGTGCTACAAAACAACCAATCGCTGGTAAAACTAGATAGTTTAGAACAATTGATTTTAAAATCAAATTATTTACCCCAGCTCAATGCCAAAGCGCAAGCTACCTGGCAATCGGATTTAACCAGTGTGGATATTCCAATTCCTACAATTACCATCGATGAGCCTTCGAAAGAACAGTACAAAGTGTATGTGGAAATCAATCAAATGATTTGGGATGGAGGTCGCACAAAGGCATTGCGTGCAAATAGCGAACTTAAAACTCAATTGTCAAAGGCAGAAGTTGATGAATCATTTTACGCTATCAAACAGCGAGTGTCAAGCCTATATTTTGCGCTTATGCTTTCGCAGCAGCAAATGCAAATAACTAATGAACTAATAAATACACTCGATAAAAAATTAGCTGAAATTGAGGCAGGAGTGAAACAAGGTGTTATAAGAGAAGCTGGGAAATATGTGTTAGAGGCTGAAAAATTGCAA
>PKTE01000126.1 GCA_002869335.1 Salinivirgaceae bacterium
ATATAGGATTCAATGGCTGCCAATCGGAGATCACAATTAGCACATTGCGAAGTAGTTCCGCACTCTTTCTCCTCTTCAATATGATGTGCACATCCTATTGCTTCACCACATTTGCGATATATTAAATCCTCATCTTTTTTATTGGAAAAAATGCTTTTCATAGGCTCATTAAATGCTCGTAATTTCATTTCGCCATCCATAAGCAATACACAACTATTAATATTATCTAGCACAAGATTTAAAAAGCTATTTGAGTTTTTTAAAAAGCTAAAACTCATATTGGTATTAGTTACATTGGTATTCATAAGTCAGATGATTATTAAAACACACTTCTAAATATATGAAACACCAAAACATAACACAATAATGCACAAACACTTAACAATACAATAACGAAAAAAGAGGGCCACCCCATAGTAGCCCTCTTAAAAATAAAATCCACCTAATTATCTTTTCACAAACCTCAAAATTTCAACTTTCTGATCAGTTCTAATTTGCAACATGTACACCCCATTTTGCAATGCTCCAACATCCAATTGTCCTCCAGAAATAACATAAGTTGTTTCCATTACCTTTTGTCCATTCATATTGTATACTTCAATATTGAAATCATCCTGACGATCTGCCTCAATATTCAATTTGTCATATGCCGGATTTGGGTAAATGTTATATTCTAAATTTTCAAGATTCAAATCATTTGACGACAAGTATGATTTACCATCCGTAATATTGATATTATAATCTTCAACCTCACCATAGGAGAATCCCGTTTCACATGGTGTAGCTGCACCATTATATTTCATGGTGACACGCATACGTGTGTTTCCAATACTTGCATCAGAAGGCACACTAAATGTACTTGATAAAGTTCCAGAACTACTTGACGATTGATAAGCTACACGCTCACCGCTATCTTCAAAATCACCATCGCGATTGAAATCAATATATACATGCCAGTATTCAGTATAACTAGAGCCACTGAAACCACAACTATAGCTAACAGTGTATTGACTTCCTGGAGATAAATCTGTTGACTTATTAGTATAATCAGCATATCCACCATCGTTTCCAGTGCTATTATAAATACTACCAAGGCTCACTAAATCAATCCACTCGTAACTTGAATTTGAACCATAAGAAGCGCAGTAATTATCAGGCGCAGATCCGTCATCATCAGGAGGAGTTGTTCCACCGCCACTGCCAGAAATGCAGAAATCAGTTGATTCAGAAGATCCATAGTCACCACCACTTACAATCACATCATTATTTCCGTCGGTAAGTGTATAAGATCCATTTCCGTATGAACAGCAAATTCCATCACCGTATGAATCGTAAATTATAAATTTGTAATCCCCCTCAGCAAGACTTATTACCTGACTATAATTAGAATTCTTATTTGAATAACCACTACCAGAAGCTACTGTTTGACCACTGCCATCTTTTACTTCCCAACTGGTTTCAGATGGATAATTATCGGTAGTTAAATTTAAAGTAAGATCACTTACATAACAGTCATTAGAAACCTCATCCATTGTAGTTACATAAGCAGTATTTGAAGCAGACGAAGTATTTCCTGCCTCATCTTTTGCTTTTACATAAAAATTATACGAAGTGCTAGCCAACAACCCACTAACATTATATGAAGCAGAAGTTACAGTGGTTACATATGTTCCGTTTTTATAAACGTAATATCCTGTTACACCTACATTATCGGAAGAAGCATTCCAACTTAAGCTAAGCGTCGTTTGTGTTACATTTGAAGCAGTTAAACTTGTTGGGGCTGTCGGGGCCTGTGTATCTTCTTCAACACCGCCATCAATTGTATGCGATCCTAAATAGCTAAACTCGTCGCTGCTATAGCTCGTCCACTCACTAGTTGTATAAGTTGTGTTCGGTGATGTTACATCTGAATTTCTTACTAATGTTACATTTGCACCGAAATAACTAGTACTATTAAAAGTCCCAACCGCGTCTATTAGAGTACCGTTTTTAAATAGAGCTACGGGATCATTACCGTTAAAAGTTAGAGCAGAAGATGTGGTTACCAAATCAGCCACATTTGTAACAGTGCTACTTGCACTGCTATAAGCAATAACGTACACTTCACCATCATTCAACGTTCCACTAAGTGATAACTCATAGGACCATGAGCCAGCTCCATTTGCCTGTTTGAAAATGGAGTAATTACTTAAACTTACACTCTGTCCAGTAAAATTGGCAATTTCTAAAGCTTTATTATATGAAGAGCCTTCAACATACTCAGAAATAAACAACTCGTTACCCGTACCAGGATCAGGATTAGGATCGGCTTCAAATCCCCAGGCAGCGGCCACAGCTTCTGGATAATCAATATATGGATTGCGATCGCCTTGATAATTTTCAATACGACCGTTCCTTGCAATTTCTTCTGCATCAACAGGGTCATCTAAATGCCACTGATAAATTTCATTTATATCGGCCACCAAACTCATATCGCCAGCTTGTGTGGGGTACATTGTGTAAAAATAGAAGATTGCTCTAGCCACATTTCCCTTATGATCTTCGCGGGGTTCAAATTCTGAATTGGCATACTCACTATAAGCATCAATATTACTTGATGGGATCGTTGTTTGCGAATTAGTCAAATACATCCATTTTTCGGTCTGACTATCATTTATCTCTGCAAAAGGATGGTTGGATCGTGTGCTGTTCCAGTTTTCATATGTGGGATATAAATGATGAATATCCGAAACCATAGGATTTGCTTCGTTAAATAAGCTTTGTGGAACAGTATGCTCACAATTTATGGGAGCAGGATAAGTTGTTGTTCCTCCATATGGACTGTTAACCTGGACACCTGAATACACGCAGGTAATAACTCCATTATCATTATCGATGTAATTGTAAAGATACTTGCGGGCTGTAGTATAGCCAAGTGTCTGATGCTTACCATCATAATAATTTTGCTTTAGCCATGTGCGCAAATCTTGCCCTGATAAATTGGAGGGCGGAGTTTGAGCGTAAACTGAACTAAAAAAAGAGAATAAAAACAGAAAACAAACGAGTTTGAAGGATAATAGAAAAGGTCTCATAATAGTAGGTTTAGTTAATGATGAAACTAATTTACAATTGATTAACATTTAATACCATTACAATTTTCATCAAAAAGTAAACTCACTAAAAGCGTAAAACCCTAAACTAAAATCCATTTAATGTGTAGAACTCAAAAAGTCATGACAAGATATTAAAGCTACTGTCTTACAATAAACAAAGGGATTTCAGACAATAACTTATCATCTCTAATTTTAGTTTTAAACATCCTATACATTTTGTTTTATATTACACTTACGTATTGCTAGTAAAATGATTAAATTAGAGGTTCGGAATTATTTTTTTCAAC
>PKTE01000297.1 GCA_002869335.1 Salinivirgaceae bacterium
AGCAGAACCAACTGATACTACAACTCCGGCAAAACCTGTTCCTGGTATTGGGTGTTTTGGTTTGAAAAGTCCGGTAATCAACCTTCCAAAATAAGGTTTTCCTTTACGAATCATTCCATCAGCTCTGGTTGATGAACTGGCGTATACTTTTACTAATATTTGGTTTTCTTTTGGTTGAGGCATTTCAACCTCGGCAAGCTTAAGCACTTCAGGCAAACCATATCCGGTTGCCACAATCGCTTTCATTTTATTTGCTTCCATATCAATAAATTATATTATTTGTTTCTGAAGCAAAACTAGATTGAAATGATTATGCAGAAGTTCGGATTAATGAGCAAGAGATTCGGATTTATAAATCGGAACTATTTTCTGAAAAATCTAATCTTTTTTATAGTTCTTTAGATATTCATTAGGCGTCATTCCAACTTCTTTCTTAAAAAAAGTATTGAAAACAGTTTTTGAATTGAACCCACTTTCATAGGCTAATCCAATGATGGAGATATTATCATTAGAAGGCTCTGATGCCAGTTTCTTAAAATGCTCCAGGCGGTAGGAATTCACAAACTCATTGAATTTTTTGCCAAACTTTTCATTGAGCAACCACGATAATTGATTGGGATGAATTTCAACCTGTTGCGCCAGGTCGCGTAAAGTCAACTTAGGATTCAGATAAGGCTCCTCCTGATCAAAATAGTTTTGCAACTTTTTTTGATATTTAGAGGCTGTTTTCTCATCTAAAAGCTGCGATTTTTTCTGAATGTTTGTTTCAACATTTGGGAAAACGTAAACACCATTGTGAAACTTAATGTAGCGTTCATCTTTTTTCAATGCACCTGCCAATGGATCAGAAAAGCTTAAAAGCAAAACAGAAGACTTCATATTAAAAGCAGTCTCCAGCCATTCCAAAGCTTCATCGTACATATTTAAGTTGGCGTAGGCTAAAAACAGATAAGAGTGTGCCTGAAAAGCCGTTGAATCTTTTGCTGCTTCTTTTGTTTTTTGCAGCAATTCATCAATTCGAGCTTGATCTCCTTTTTGAATATAAGCCAACAAAAGAATACCCATTTGTTCATCAGGAATTACAATCTCCTCAGGAGTGCTATGCATTTGGTCTATTGCCTCATCAGGTTTATGCTGCATTAAGCGATTATAAGCCAATACGATTGAAGCCGGAATGTTTTTAGGATTCTGTTCTAACAGTTCGACAAAGACTTTTTGTGCTTCTTCATACTGTCCGCTACGATAAAAATAATACCCCTTATAAAACAACGTCTCTGGATTTAACGGGTCAATTGACAGAGCAAGTTGTAAATGTTTCAATCCCTCTTCCATATGATCGGAAATCATATACAGAAAGGCCATATATTGCTGCGCTTCAGGATAATTGGGCACTAAATCAATAGCTTTCTGTCCGTGCATAAAAGCCTCAGTAAAGTCACAATTTACAAAGAATGCCATGTTGGCCAATTGGTAGTGCACACATGGATGTTCCGGATTCAAAGCGTTGGCTTTTTGTAAATTTTCAGTGCTTTTCATCCAACCTTCTTCACGTGGTAAAAATTCGGTTGTAGCCAAAAAGCTATAGGCATCAGCTAATCCCAGGTAAGATTCAGTATGATTTGGATCAATTTCTATGGCTATACTATACAACTCTATAGATTTATTTACATCGGTTGGGTTCCATTTATTGAATAAAAAACGGGCTTTAAGCGACAATGTATAAGCGTCAATTTTATCGGTTTGTTTATTAACCAAATGGTCGCCAAACTCAAAGTGTCCTAAGTGCTCTCGTAACTTATCAGCTATTAGCAAACTGATCTCATCCTGAATTTCAAAGATATTCTCCATTTTTCGATCCCATGTTTCCGACCAAAAATGATAATCGTCCACAGCCTGAATTAGCTGAGCAGTTATTCGAACCTTGCCTCCCACAACTCTTACACTACCCTCCAAAACAATGGCAACGCCAAGTTTTTGGGCTATTTCTAAAATTGGCAAATCCTTCTTTTTAAAAAAGAAAGATGAAGTACGAGAAGTCACTTTAAGATTACTGATTTTAGCCAAAGCATTTATTATCTCCTCTGCTACACCATCAGCAAAGAACTCATTATCAGCATCTGAGCTCATATTTACAAAAGGAAGAACAGCTATGGTATTATTGGCAATCAATGAAAAATATTATCAGTTAGTCTGAATTAAAAACAGATATGGGAAATGAATGTTTGGTAACCCAGCAATTAATTAACTTTTCCAATCTCTTTTAAGCAGTGCATAAATCACATCATCAACCCATTCGCCATTAATAAAAAGACTCTCTTTGTGATGAGCTTCTTTACGAAAGCCTAAACGCTCCATCATAGCAATAGAGCCACTATTCCGTGGATCAATTGACCCAATAATGCGATGTTTATCAATTTTATTAAACAGATAATCAATAACTGCCGTTAAGGCTTCTGTGGCATAGCCTTTTCCTTGAAAACGTTTATCCAAAGTAATCCCTAACTCTACTTGTTGGTTTTCATCTCCATAAAAGTGAACGCCAATATCACCAATTAGCTTTTCAGATTCTTTCTCAATGATAACCAATTGAAACCACGTTTCAGGCAGATTAAATTCCGAAGGATTTTTTGAGATGAATTCATCTACATCTTCAATGGTTTTGGGAATCCAGCCTTGATATTTATTGGCTTCATAATCTTTCCGATATTCAAATACATCAGTTCTGTCTGATTGAGAAATGGGGCGCAGAATTATTCTTTTCGATTCTTGGTTCATGCTTTTGTTGATATTTCAGCATCAAAGTTACTCTTTTATAACTTCCATTACTAACCGGAAACCAACTCTGGGATCAGAAACATCAAAAGATTGCACCAAATCCACACCACACTCTTCAATAGTGTTATACCAACTCCCACCTTTGATTTTGCCATCGCTGGTATATTCGGCCACATTTCCAATTATATCATATAAGCCAATTTTATTTGGAGCATACTGGCCAACTTTATGTGTACGCAACGCTCCGTCTAAAATATAATTATAAGAACCTTTTGAATAATCCATAATCTTTAGATTTCCCATATATTCCACATCAAATTCTCCTTTCGGTTTGTAGGGTTTATTCCCATGCCAGGGTAAATTATTTCCGGGAATAGGCGAGGCAAAAATCAGCCATTCCTCCTCTGTGGGCAGTCGAAAAATCACCTCTGCATGTTCCTTCTTTTCCATTGCATTGTATTTATCTGTCAACCATTTACAGTACTCATTAATAGCCTCTTTGCTTAGATTTACGATAGGGTAATTTGCATACGCAGGATGGGTAAAATAAAATTCTGAATATGGTTTTCCGCTTTATGAAACAGTAGTAAATAATTTATCCC
>PKTE01000071.1 GCA_002869335.1 Salinivirgaceae bacterium
AAACCCGCGGAAGCCCGGATTATCAGTCAAATCCTGAGTTTACAAACTTAGGTACTGGTCAATATACAATCAGGGTATTAGATGAGGCATCATGTCTTGAGGATAAACCTGCGCTTATTGAGTCAGAAACTTCAGAGATTGTGATCAATCAATTGAATGACATGCCTGGTTGTCCTACGGATACTAGAGGTGTACTTAGAATTGAAGTAACTGAAGGATTACCATTTGTACCATTTACATCACTAAGTTACGAGTGGATGATTGACTCAGCAACATTGGATGCATGGGGAGCTCCTGAAGAAATGTATGGCTTAATTATAAGCACAGATGCAGAAGTGACAGACGTTCGCCCTGGTGTTTATAATGTGAAAGTAACTACTGGCTCAGGTTGTATCGAAGAACAAGATATTACACTATTAAGTGATACTTCATTTGTATTTGATGAAATTAACTTGAACTTAGTAGATACCTCGATTTATGGACCATTTGCAAACTTGAGTAGTATTGATGTTTGTAAATATGATCCTATTGCATTATATGCAGCACCATATGCCTTTAAAGCTGATCCTTATGAAATAATTGAACCTGATACTATATATTGGAAATCAGGAAGCGGATTAGCTGGTTATGGAATGAGCGCCGGAAATGTGGCATTCGATACTGCAATTGTTGATCAGACTGGTACAAATTATTATGTGGCTCGTATCGAATCCGGTAGATGTTACATGGAGAAATCTGTATCTGTTGTGGTACCAGACTATCCTGATGTAGTTGCTAGTGTAGCCGATGGTGAGTATTCACAAGTATTTGAAAATGGAAGAACTATCCTTGCTGTTAATAACATTACAGACAGTACTTATTATAGCTGGACTGAATATTGGGAAGTTACTGGAGAATTGCCTCCAATAGCAACGCTTCCTGACGGATCAGATTCAACTGTAAGTACAACTCGAGAAGTTACAAAACTTCAGGATAGTACTATTTATACTGTTATTGCCAGAACACCATCACCTTATCCAGTAGATGATAAGTACTGTTCAACTACTGATACCGTTAAAATACGTGTAATGGGTGAATTTAATCCACCTAGTGCATTCTCACCAAACGGAGATGGTATTAATGATACCTGTTTAATTTATGGTATTGATGAAAACTTCTCTTTCAGCCTTAAAATTTACAACCGTTGGGGACAACTCGTATTTGAGTCCAAAGATGCCGGCGAAATGTTGTATGAAGGTTGGGATGGTACAAATATGAATGGCAACGATGTAACAATCGGAACATACTACTACGTGATTGAATACTCTGATGGTACGAAAACACGTAAGTCAAACGGACCAGTAACAGTAATTAGATAAATGATTAAGACACGTGGTGCTTGTCACCACGTGTTTAAACAGATAAATCAAGCGCGATGAACCGAATTAAACTCATATTAATTGCAAGTATAATGCTACTGGGAGTAAGCATGGCCTCTGGTCAGCAGATTCCTAACCTTACCCAGTACGTATTTAATGATTATTTATACAATCCGGCTATCGGAGGTATTTATGATTATTACCAGGTGAAAACCAATTACAGGTACCAGTGGGCAGGGATTAAAGATGCTCCGCGTACTTATTTGTTAAGTGCCTACGGACCGCATAAATCAATGCCAATGGGGTATGGTGGTTACATCTTTAGTGATGTAATTGGGCCAATCAGTAAATTGGGTATTTATGGTTCCTATGCCTATAATATTAAGGTAAGTGGAGATATCAGACTCTCCATGGGTACATTTATTGGATTAACCCAATATAAAATTGATTTATCAGCTCTCTATTTCGATGTGCAAACAGATGTGCAGGATCCAGTGCTGCAAAATGGGGCAACTTATACCAAGTTCATGCCTGATGCATCAGTAGGATTTTACCTCTATACCTCACAGTATTATGGTGGTGTATCTGTGATGCAGTTATTCAGCAATAAAATTGAAACAGTTGATTCTGATGAGGTCGACTATAAAAAGGTAACCAGTCGCTTAAACAATCACTTAGTCCTCATGGGAGGATATAAGTACAACATCAACCGCGATTTCGATATAGAGGCTGGTTCCCTTATTAAAATGGTAAAAGGATCACCAATTCAGGTTGATATCAATGTTCGCTCTATTTATCAAAAAATGGTGTGGTTTGGTATTAACTATAGAAGTGGCGATGCTGTATCGTTGTTAGCCGGTTATAATTATCAGGATATGTTGTACCTTGGGTTATCATATGATATTACAACATCTGAGTTAAGAAATTATAGTAGTGGTACTTACGAAATCATGATCGGAGTTAAGTTTAACAAAATTAAGCAATCATCCACTAGAAGAAAGATTAGATAGTATGCTAAGAATAATAATTGGGTTCATCGCACTTTTTACAATTATTAGCTGCAGTAGCGAGAAGAATAAGAAAACCAGATTATCTGAAGAAGAGATGATAGAATTACTGGTTGACATGCATAAAACAGACGCTTTAGTTACTCGTGCTGTAAATAGAGGAGAAATTGAGGAAGAAGAGGTTATTGAATATTACAAAGGAATGCTTAAGAAACATAATATCTCAAGAGAAGAATTTGACTCAGTAATAGATATTAATAGTCACGACTTTAAGAACTTTGAAAAAATATACAATGAGGTATTAATGCGTTTGCAAAAACAAGAGGATACCATATTGCTGAGAAAATAAAAAACAATTTAATATGAGTTGATAGCCACTTTTGAGTGGCTTTTTTTATGCCTTTTTGAGATTGCTTTGCAACACAGATTATCGTGAATTATCTGTGTATATCTGCATATTAAAGTCATCATTGTTTTTAGTTTTATGATTTTAATTAATAGTATAGCCTTATGCAAATAGGTGCTATCTGGAATAAAAAAGGGCTTCCCATTACTGAAAAGCCCTTAATTTTTTTAAAATTATCGTTTATTCGATAATTAGTTTCTGCGTAGCTACTTTATTATCATTTGTAATTTTAATAAAATAGATTCCGGAAATCATATCTTTTACATTCAATGTAGCATTATCGTTGCTGTATAGCTTCTCTATTAATTTTCCATCTTCACTATATAACTCAACAGAGAATTTACCTTCTGAATGTATATTTACATAGTCCTTAACAGGGTTTGGATAAATTTCGAATGCATCGTTATTAAGCACTTCTAGCCCAACCATTGACATGGTTACGTTGATTGTGTCTGCAACACCGTTTACTTCAAATGGTTCTGCAATAATATCATTGTAATTATTAGCAGTTACATCAAATGTGTAATTTCCATCAGGTAATTGTATGTATGCTACACCTGCAGGGCTTGTTGAAAGAGTTTCTCCATCAACATTAATTTCTGCCATGTAAATTCCATCACCATTACCATCTGTAACTACAAACTTAATATCATATGTTTCAGGTGAGGTTGTTGTAAAGCTTCTAATTGCACCATATCCTGTACCATTATTATTTACTGCATATGCCTGATAATAGTAAGTAGTGCTATGATCTAGGTCAGTAACTGCGTATGAGTACTCTCCTGAAGTTACTGTAGGTGAAGTAACGTGATTTATAACATTAGTGCCTCCAAATGTTAGGTCAGATGTTGGTCCAAATAGGAAGCCACTTTCTGTAATTGTCTCTCCAAAATCATTAGATATCATCCCGTTAATTAAAGCTCCGCCCATTGATACGTATGTTGCCATTGTACTAGCAACAGCTGGTGGGTAATTTCCATCAAAAAATAATGGAGATTCCCATAATCCTCTACCGTAAGTTGCTGCTCGTAACTTACAATTGTTAACGTCCTGATAATCATAATAAATTTCCAACTCACCTATTCGCACATTAGGTAAATTAGTGTTGTAGCTTACCCAATTGTCTGCACCTTTTTTAAAGTATATTCCAATTCTTGTACTTATGTATAAATGAACTTCATTACTGATTAAAGTGTTCTGAACAACACTTGTGGCAGGTAGTTCAGGTAACCCTTCTGAGATGTTCGTCCATGTGGCACCACCGTCAGTTGTTTCATAAATTGCATTAGCATCAAAACCACCTAAAGTAACCCAAACAGTATTAGGATCGTCGTTTTTAATCGTAATGTAAGTAATCGAGTTTGAAGGTAGACCACTAGTTATGTTATCCCATGTCGCACCATCGTTTGTTGTTTTGTAAATATTGTATGAGTCAGCAGTATATACAGTTCCTGGATCAGTTTGCGATACTGCTATTGAACGCAGTCTGTTGCTTGAGTTGATAGTTGATATTTTGGTCCAGTTATCACCTCTATTGGTAGTTTTATATACATCTGTATAGCCAGCATAAAGTGTAGCTGGATCATTGGGATCAATTACATAAGGTGTAACCCATGCTCCATTTGATGCAGCAGAAACATCTGTGCTTGATTGCCAATGGTTTGTTGTTCTGTCAATTGAGCCATAGTAAACTGTTCCGTATTGGATGTTTTCATCAGAATAGTCAATTAAACATTCCATTCCATCACCACCCATTACATCAGCCCAATTGCCATCCCATGTAAGTTTAGTTCCATTATCTTGTAAACCAATAATTGTTTCATCACTATTAGTTTGTGAAACGCTCAACTTATATATTTGACTAATGATCATCCCATTAGTTTTATCTGTCCATGAACCGGCATCACCGTCAGAGTCTGACAAATATAGTCCACCATCATTACACTGAAAAAGGTCACCATTTTTGCGGTATTTAAGCATGTGTACGTCAGCATGAACTGCTTGAGCACCAAATCCGCCATACCAATGTCCTACAAGATCCCAGCTTTGTCCACCATCAGCAGATTGCCATGAGTTTACACCGCCAACTAATAAAACATCTTCATTAACTGGAGAGGCTGCAATAGAAAGGTCATACCATCCTTGTCCTCCGCTATCATCTCCTGAGTACCAACCTAGTAGGTTTTGATTGGAAAGGGTTCCATCCCATACTTGAGTAAATGTTTCACCGTAATTCCTTGATTGGTATATACCATATAATCCATTATCATTATTGGCAACAATGGCATAAACAATTGAGTCATTAGCAGGAGTTACAGCTAATTCAACTCTTGATCTTCCGGTTGCTAAAACTTCTGTCCAATTTGCCCCAGCATCTGTTGATCTGTATACGCTACCATAAGTTGTTGATCCATATAAAGTATCGTAACTACTTGGGTTAAACTCCATATCCTTAAAATCGATATTGGTGAGTTGAGTGCTCCAGTCTGCACCACCATCAGTAGTTTTATATACACCACCAGATGTTGCAGCTATAATAGTTTGATTGTCATTTGGGTCGCCCAGTAAGCGGCTAACCATCATATTTTGTCCAACGGTATATGATATGTCTGTTGTGTTCCATGTAGTACCACCATCTGTTGATTTGAGTACCCCAATTGATCTGTTATCCCATGCATCACGGTCTCCTGTTGCAATATACATGGTATTTGTGGTTTCGAAATCATCAAATACTAAAATATCGCTAACGCCAAGTACAGGATTAGTGTCTGTTAAATTTGTCCAGGAATTTCCATTATCAGTAGTTTCCCAAACGCCACCTGCAGGGGCTCCTGCCCAGTAGGTATTATTGTCTGTTGGGTGGAAAGAAACAGTTGTTAATCGGCCAATACCAGCATATCCTCCTCCGGATGAACTTGGTCCTATAACCTGCCAGTCAGCGCTTTTAGGAGACTTGACGTTTTGCTTTGATTGCCAATCAAGGTAGATTTCTCTTGGGTTCACATTAGGAAATTTACCAGTTTCAATGTCTATTTGCGATTCCCACAAATATTCCCAACGTTTAAATTGCTTCCATCCGTGAGCTTTTTGCTTTTTCCCATTAGCATCTGTGTAAAAACCTCTTTCAACATTGAATGGTTCCCAATATTCATTAAATGCTTTTTGGTAATCAAAAAAAGTAAGTTCTGCTTTAGATTTGTTTGCCGGTAAATTGTTTGTCCACGGCTGAGCAGTAAGACCTAGCACTAGTCCTAAACCTGCGAGTAACAAAAAGATTCGTTTCATAAGTTTAATAGTTTTGGTTTCTCATACCTCAGATTATTCTGTTGGTAGTTGGATTTTATTAATTTCTAACGAGTTGTAAAAACCCGAAACTATAATCTAAAACATCATAAACCAAAAAAAAGTTGAACTTTTTAAAAAAGTGTTCGCTTATTGACGTTTTTCTACTTTTCTGAGATCTAATAAGTTGAAAGGATTTGGCTGTAAACCTTTAACATCTTTTCTTACAAAGCGGATAACTTTGTCATAAAACAAGGGGACAATAGGACTCTTTTCAATAATGATATTCTCCATTGCTAAATAAAGTTCATTTTTACAATCTTCATCTAACGTTTGGAGGGCTTCTTCATAGAGAGCATCATATCTTTTGTTCTCAAAACGTGTATAGTTTGGACCATTTGGGCTCTTATTTTTACTGTAAAACAGAGAAAGATAGTTTTCAGCATCTGGATAATCAGCAATCCAGCTACCACGGAAAAAAGTTGCGTCACCTTTTGATATCATATTCCGAAAAGATGCTCCTGTTCCCAGACTTATAGAGATATTTATTCCAATTTTGGATGCTTCATGCTGAATATATTCACAAAGATCTACGTAATCTGATGTGGTTAATAGTGTAATTGTTTTTGGATAGCCGTTTTTAAATCCTGCATTTGCTAATATTGCTTTTGCTTTTTGCTTATTGGTATCAAATCCCTTAACTGGCATAGGATATTTTGATGTAAGTGCGGAGGGGACAAAGCCATTATATGCTGCATATCCCATATTGTTTCGCATATAACGAACCATCTCTTCACGGTCAAAACAGTAATTAATAGCTTTTCGAATTGCCAAGGGAACAACTTCCGCTTTTGTACTATCAAGGTTAAACCCTAAATATTCAGTATTTAAATAAGGACCCGTCTGGAGATTAATTCTATTTTTATGTTCTGCTTTTAATTCTCCGGATCTGGTCAGTAATGCATCTTTATATTGAGCGTTTAATCCAGAAATGAAATCTATATTTCCCAACATAAATTCCATAAACTCGATTTGCTTATCAGTAATAAAACTAATATTTACTGCATCTAAGTATGGTAATGTATTTCCTTTTTTATCTGTTTTAAAGTAGTCATTATTTTTCCGAAGAATAATTCGCTCGTTTTCTTCCCAATGTTTAAGGTAAAATGGACCGGTTCCTACTGGATTTTTGCCAAATTGATTACCATAATGATCTGCAATTTTTTTGGGGACAACAGCGCAATATTGCATCCCAAGCATTCCAATAAACGGAGGGAAGGGCTTTTTGAGTTTGAGTTGAAAAATACTGTCATTGAGTGCTTTAAATCCATTTTCCCCAAAAGTGCGATCCACATTTGAAAATATCCAGATTCCAGGACTGGAGTTTCTGGGATTTAATATCCGGTTGAAGCTATATACAACATCGGATGCTTTTACATTTCTTTCACTTCTTGAATTCCATAATTCATGCTCATGAAAAAATACATCAGTTCTGAGTATGAAAGTATATATTAATCCACCATCACTTAAGGACCATTTTTTGGCTATGGCTGGCTTTATGTTTAGAGCTGAGTCAAAGGTTATGAGTCCATCAAATATCTGATTAACAGGCCAAATTAAAGTTTGGCTGCGTGCATAGATCGGGTCTAAAGTGCTAATGCCTTTCGACTCATTATAACGAAATACATTTGAATGATTGTTTTTATTGGATTGACAACCGATAAGCGTCAATAGTAATATAATTGAGTAAATGTAACTTTTCAATTTTTGTATACTTTAAATTGCAATAATATCGTTTAAAAACTTTAATTTCGTTACAAATCTATAATATCTGATTAAACTATGCTTGAAATACTCCAATACATTTTACCATCGATCGTAGTTTTTGCTGCAGTTTATATTGTATTACACTTTCATTTGAAGCAACAGCGGGAGAAGCAAAAGATTGAGGTGCTATTAAATAATAGGAAAACTATTATTCCTATTAGGCTTCAGGCATATGAAAGATTAATTCTCTTTTTAGAAAGAATTACTCCTGAGGCTTTAATAATGAGACATCAGAGGCCGGAACTTACAGTATATGATTTGCAAACTAAACTATTGAAATCTATTAGGGGAGAATTTGATCATAATTTGTCTCAACAGCTTTATATTTCAAATGATGCCTGGAAAATGGTCAGAAATTCGCGTGAGAATCTTGTGAAACTTATTAATAGCTGTGCAGAGCAGCTTGATCCTAAAAAACCGGCAATGCATTTAAGCAAAACATTACTTGAAGAAAGCACTGGAACAAATGATCCCACTTCAAAAGCAATTAATTTTCTAAAAGAAGAGGCTCAGATAATATTACGAGCGTAATGTAATATTTGATTTTACTGCTTAAATACTGTTATTTTGTTATTGAGATGTTAAAAGCACGAGTGTTCCCTAATCTTGATGCGTAAAAACACCTAATTTATAGTGTAAAGGTTAAAAAGGTCTTGAATTACTCCAAAATCTTTGTAATTTGCACAAAAAAAAGAGTGTATAGAATCCTGATTATTACATATTTGTTGTTATTTGCTTTTTCCATTGGACATGCTCAAACAAGTTGGGGTGAAATGTTTTCCAATAACAAAGGTGAAGAGTTAGAACAAGCATATCAAAGTGTATCTTCAGGTAATAATGGTTTAACACAAGATCAACTTGTTAAATATGTTAAAACATTGAATGATTTTGCACTTTTGCATTTTACCGAATTAAACGAGGACTTTCAGAAAAAGGCATTATCAAAAATAGTTTCTACTGATTCTATCACATCATATGAGAATTCCAATAATAAAAATTGGTGGAAATCTAAGTTTATTCAGCTCGTAGAAATAATGCCACTTTATGCAATTCAAAAGCAAACTGAAAAACTTACAAAACCCATAGATACACTTCAAATACAAGTTCCTGGTACAGATAAAGTGATTTCTGTGATTGTGAATAATAAAGTAATACAAGGTTACCTGCTTGCTAAAGGCAATAATCCATCTTTGGCTGATAGAGATTTACGCTACCTGGATAGTGATGATGTGCTTGATTACATTGCATATTATCGTGAGGAAAAGAAAATGCCTGATGAAGCATCATCAGTTACTAATGAGTATTATGCTCAAAATGAAGATTCTGTAAAAGGGAAGACAGTTGTTTTGGCTGATAATTCGAATGAAAATAGCTATAATGACAATTCGCAAAATGAAGCGAATACAAATAATGATGTCACTGCTTATAATTCTTCAGATTCAAAAGATACTGGTACCGATTCAAATAGTAATAGCGGCACATCTAATAATAGTGCCAATTCAAATTCTAATTCTTACAATACAAATACAGGATATACCGAAGGCGTTGCTTTTAGGGTGCAAATAGCTGCAGCCAGAAACCCTTTAGATCGAGATCAGCTTTCTGGAAGATATTCCGGTGCACGAGAGCCTAGAAGTTTTAATGAAGAAGGATGGATTAAATATTATGTTGCGGAAACGGCAGATTTGAACCAGGCTAAGCAAATTAGAACTGAACCAGGAATGCCTGCAGATGCTTTTATAATGTCTTATTATAATGGGAAAAAAGCACCTGAATATCTCTATCGTAATTATGAGCCTGAGCCTGTTAGATCTGAATCGTATATGGACTTGGCTCCTAAGACTTATAGTAAGAAAATATGGGTGGTTCAAATTGCAGCTGATCAGAAGCCTTTAAATATGTCGGAAGTGCGGGCACGTTATACGGGCGATATGCCAATTTATCATATTAACGAAGGAGTGTGGCACAGATATTCAATAGGTATTTTTAATAGTTTTAAAGGGGCAAATAACTTGAGAATGAGTTGTGGAGTGCGTGATGCTTTTGTTGCTGCTTATCTTGATTCAAAAAGAATCAATACCTGGGCCTCAATGAAAAAGCCGGCTCAGATTTCAAAAAGCCCGATAAGGTATATTGTTCAGGTAGCTGCTGCTCAGAACAAATTATCGGATAAAGAAATTAAGGAACGATATAAAGGAGGAAAGGAAATTATTTATTTCCGGGAGAATGGTTATCATAAATATGCAATTGGTCGCTATAAAACATTTAGAGAAGCACTTAAAGCAAGAGAAGAGTGTGGTGTGCCAGATGCATTTATAAAAGCCTACAGAGGCGAGCAAAAAGTAGATTTAATTAGAGCTAAAAATATAACAGATAAATAATTAGAAATCAATATAATCATAATCATATGAGAAAATTGCTTTACATTCAGGCGTTATTGGTATTGGCAATTATGAGTTCGTGTATATCTCAGAAAAAAGTTTGGTTAGTACAAGACCAAACAAAACAAAGCCAAACCGAATTTATAAACACACGTGAAGAAGCCTATAAGGTCAATCCGGGCGACCGCTTATTCATTAAGGTTTATAGTAGTGATAAACAAACTAGTAAGTTTTTCCAAACAGATTTACCAAACTTTATGAGTAATACTTATCAGTATTTGAATAGTTACTCGGTAAATCCAGATGGTTTTTTGAATTTTTCTTTTATCGAAAAAATAAAAGTTGAAGGGCTTACTGTAAATGAGGTTGAGAAAACTCTGCAGAAAACCTTAAATGAGTATTTTAAGGAGGTTACAGTAGTTGTAAAACTCGTGAACTTCCAGGTTACTGTACTTGGAGAGGTAGAGCGTGAAGGCAGGTATACAAACAATGAGGAACACTTGAGTTTACTTGAAGCAATTGCATTAGCTGGTGGAATTAGAGAATTTGGCGATAGAAGAAATATTACGCTAATTCGTCATGATAAAACCGGTGCAAAAGTGCATTACCTAGACCTTACAGATAAAAAGATTTTGGAATCTGATCTATATTACGTACAACCCGGAGACGTAATTTATGTTAAATCTATGAAGAGCAAATCGTTTGCATACGAGAAGTTACCATATGCGATTTTTGTCTCTACTTTAGCTATTGCTATATCAGTCCTTGCAATACTTAAATAATTTAGCCTGAAAAAAATTAATATTTAATCCCTGTTGTCTTGGCGACAGGGATTTAATGGTTTGTGTATGAATGATAACCAACTAATACAGGAAGAATCGATCAATGTTAAGCAAATTTTGAAAAAGGTTTTTTCAAATTGGCCTTGGCTTTTAATATCAGTTGTCATAGCTTTAATAGTAGGGTTTTTATGGAGTAAAACAATGGTGCAAACTTATGAGAGTTATGCTACTTTACTTATTAATAAAGATGATAAAGACAATGCTTTGAGCGACTTTCTATTTAGCCAGGGAGCCAAGCCAAATGTTTCTAATGAAGTTGGTATTTTAAAATCTATTGATACTAAAAAGAATGCTTTAAGATATCTCCAAACAGGAATTTCATATTATCATATATCAAATTTTAAATCAACGGACTTATATAGTAATCCGCCATTTAAACTTTTAATAGATTCTCTTCACGTTCAGCCACTTGGAGTGCTGATATCTGTAAATAAGGCAGGTGAAAACAAGGTTCACATTAATTGTGAAGCTGATAAGGTCTTTTTTAGCGCATTAAAAAAAAGTGATAAAAGCTATGTGGCAGCTCTTGAGATGGATACCACAGTGAATTGTGGGGAATGGCTGATTACAGATAATGTTGCATTTAAAATTGATAGTTTGCAACAAATAGATGATAATAGTTATGCTTTTTCAATGAATTCAATTGCCACCCAGGTTGGTTTCTTTGAATCATTAGAGATTGAAATGGATAAAGAATCGTCACTTGTTAGTTTAAGACTTAAATCAGGTGACCCACAAAAATCACAAGATCTATTAAACGCACTTATCAAAGCTTATTTAAATCGTGATATATTGAAGAAGCTTGAGGAGAGAACAGTGCAAATTGACTTTATAGACCAACTAATTGGTGAAATTGCAGATTCTCTATCCTATTACGAAAATCAATTGGCTGATTTCCAAACGGAAAATTTGTCCATTGGAATAGATGCAAAAAGTTCTGATCTGTATGGTAAGTATAGTGAGTTGCAATCAAAGCTTTCTCAACTTTCATTACAGCAACGGTACTATAGGTATGTGGAGAAATTATTACAAGAAGATAAAACATTGGGAGATTTAATTTCACCAACAACCCTTGGAATAAATGAACCAATTATAACTGATCTTGTTTCACAGCTAATTGAGCTCTACAATCAAAAAAGTGAAATAACTTTCAATACTCGAAAGGACAATCCCTACGTTGGTGTTATCGATGAAAAAATTCTAAATCTGAAGGAGTCCTTGATAAAAAACATTCAGAATAACCTAGAAGCTTTAGAATTAGCTCGCGATGAACATGAGCAACAGTTGGCAGCATTGGAAAAGAAATTGAGCGGGTTACCCATAAAAAGCAAACAACTTAATGCTTATGAGCGGAAGTTTACAGTAATTGATGAACTATATACTTTCTTATTGAAAAAACGGTCGGAGGCTCGTATTGAGAAAGCTGCAACCAGACCTGTAAATGAGGTAATTCAATGGGCTACTAATCTTACTACAATGGCTGGTGGTCGCAATACTATTCAAATTTTAATTATTGCTTTTATTCTTGGGTTGTTAATACCAATTGGGTTTATACAATTAAAATCTTCATTTTTAAATAAACTAGAAGATGAAACCCAAATTGCTAAAATCACTGATATACCAATTGTTGGACAAATTCTGCATGTGAAAGGGAAGAACAAGGATGTGTTTATTGATCCAGGGTCAACAGAATCTGAGTCATTTAGATCCATTAGAACAAATCTAAGATTTTTCCATGATAATAATGGTTCAAAGGTTTTTCTGGTTACATCTTCAAAACAGGGAGAAGGCAAAAGTTTTGTATCAAATAATATAGCCAGGGCATTTGAGTTCAATAAGCAGAAGACCATATTGCTTCATTTTGACTTGCGTAAAAATACCAATACAAATGGAGGGTTATCTTCATTTTTAAGTAATCAATGCTCTTTAGAAGATGTTCTAGTGAAAAATCAAGATACTTATGATGAGATTTTATCCGGACCCATGCCTCCCAATGCAAGTGAATTAATGAATTCTGTAAAAGTTAAGGAGCTATTCGAAACGCTTAGAAATAAATATGATGTTATTGTTGTAGATAGTCCGCCTTTGGTGCCAATATCAGATGCTGTTGTGCTTGCGATGCATTCAGATATACAGTTATTTATCACAAGAATTAACTATACTTCGCTTGATTTGCTTAAACAAATTATTAACAAACCATCGTTTAAAAGCTTTACTAAACCTTTATTCCTTATAAATGATATTAGTGCTAATAATAGTTATTACAGCTATTATTATAAAAATGGCAACTATTGATTTTCATTTTTTATTTGCTCGGCACGCTTACTGATATTATCAGTTTTTTTGCAAAGTGGACAAAAAACAGTTCCATCGTAAAGGTTAAAATTTACGTGGCAACTGTGGCAATAGTACCATGATTCGTGCACTTCAACATTCCCCCCAGATATTTCAATATGTGTATTTTTAACAAGAGCATTGGCCATTTTTCGTCGGGCACTTTCATAAATGCGCGTTAACGTTGGTCGTGAAACATCCATTAATTTAGCCACCTCTTCCTGTTTCATGTTCTCATAATCCAGAAGTTTTATGGCTTCATATTCATCATAATTTAAGTAAATAGTTTCCTGTGTACTTGCGTTATTTGAGTTCCAGCCTCTTTGGTAGGGAGGGAGAAAAACTTTTCTTTTTCTTTGTCTGCGAGGCATATTAAATAATTATGAATTTCTACAAAGATAGAATATTCAAGATTTCAACAATTAGCTTTTAATGTTTAAGTATTTGCCGGTATGTTTAATGATATTATTTAGAAATAAGATATTTAACTCAAATCCATTTTCGTTGAAGTATACTGTAATGAAACTTTCCCCTTCTTGAATAGACCATCTGCGCTCCAGAGTTTTGTTGTCATACGCAATGTTATCTTCATCAGTCCAAAGGCCCATGCCAGTATCATCACTACCATAGAGTTCAACAATACTTTCGAATAATTTTTCAATGTTATCAGGAGTAACTTCACTCTTCGTACATAATAAACGCACATTAATAGGATTACTCCCAGTGAAGTTATTTTTGTCAAAAAATACTCTGAATTGCACTTTATCAAGGAAGCCCATTTCTTCCCAGGGAAGGTTTCTTTCATACACAATCATAAACATAGCTTCGGTATCATGACTTTCAACTTCTTCATATTCTCCATAAAAGAAGGTTGTAAGATCATAGGTGAAAAGATCGAGAATACTTTTCTCTTTTTTACTTGTTTCGAAAAATCGCATACCAAGCCTATTGTGTATTATTACAAAAATAAACCTTTTTTATCAAAACGGTTACCTCTACTATAATATTAACGACGAGTTAACAAGTATGTTGTGATTTTATTTAAATTACTGACAATCAGCAATTAATTTGGAGTGCTCGAGAGGTCAATTTCGTCTCGGCTTGCCACAATTCCTCGAGTTTTCCACCTTCCTGAAAGATAATATGCGACAACAATAACTAAACCAATGAACCACCCCATTGGGTTTGCCCACCATATTCCGGTGTATCCAATTTGATCAGAGAGTACGTAAGCTACTGGTAATCGTACTGCCCATAATGCCAATAATGAAGCAAACATTGGAATAATTGTGCTACCGGCTCCTCTAAGGACTCCCATGGTACTAAACATAATAGCAAATATCGCATAAAATGATCCAACAATAATGAGGTATTCTGCTCCAATGGCAATTACATTAGCGTCTTTTGTAAATAGTTGCATTAGGTTTTCACCAAAGAATATCATTATCAAAGTAACAATAATGCTAATAACTACAGACATTAAAATAGTTGAAATATAACCGCTTCTAACTCTTTCTAATTTACCAGCACCCAGATTTTGTCCTACAAACATTGATAAAGCTGAGCCAAAGTTCATAGCTGGTAATGTGGCAAGTGAATTTAGTCGCATGGCAACACTATATGCTGCAATTACATTGGTCCCAAACTGGTTTACAATTCCCATAAGGGCAGTCATTCCTAAAGCAACAAAAGATTGCTGGAAAGACGTAGGCAAACCAATTTTCAAGCTTTTTTTGAAAATTTCTTTGTCAAATGCTAGATTTCTGACGGAGAAATTAATCAGTTCATGAGTTCTGTTCAAGTATATAATGGCTGTAATAAACGCACCTCCTTGTGAAATAACAGTTGCCCATGCAGCACCTGCAATACCCCATTCAAAAACAATAATAAATAGTAAGTCAAGTAATACGTTAAATATGGTAGCAATTACTATAAAATAGACGGGTGTTTTACTATCACCTAGCCCACGCAATATGCTACTTATGGTATAAAATCCAAAAAATACGAATGAACCTGCTATATAAATGTGAAAATACTCAACAGCTTGCGGAATAAGGTTATCTGGCAAAAGGAGTAGTTTAAAGATATTTTCGGCAAACGTGAGACCAATAACTGAAATAAGTATTGATACGAAAAGCATGAAAATAAGGATCGTATCGATGGTTTTACTAACCTGATCATATTTTTTTGCTCCAAAAAATTGAGAAATTACAATAGTTGCTCCCGAGCCAATACCAATTACAAAAGAGATAAGTGTGAAAATAACTGGAAATGAGGCCCCTACTGCTGCTAGTGCTTCTTTATTGATGAAGTTACCTACTATAATACTATCTACAATATTATAAAATTGCTGGAATAGATTACCCACCAGCATTGGTAATGCAAACTTAAAAATTTGAGTACTCTCTTTTCCAGTAGTTAAATCTCTCATTAAACGGGTTTATCTGAGTATTACAATTTGCAATTGATTAAGTTGCGAAAATAAGAAATGAAATTGTAGAAACAGGGTTTAATAAATAAAAAAGCCTCGAAAGTTATTACTTCCGAAGCTTTTTTGAATATTTTGTAAAGTTATAAGCTCCAATAAATAAATTTCTGTTCGTCAATTTTATCTTTGAAGATACCTTTTATGTCAACAAATATTGATTTTTCTGTTCCCAGGTTAGAGAGATCTTCAGTAGACATGTTTTTGTAGTTTTTATGCTGAACGGCCATACAAACAACATCGTAAGGACCTTCTGCTTTAGCTTTAAGGTCAATGTCGTATTCTTCTTTAACTTCTTTTGGATCAGCCCATTCGTCAATTACATCAACATTTACCCCAAAACTTTGGAATTCATTCACTAAGTCAACAACTTTGGAGTTTCTTATGTCGGCAACATCTTCTTTAAAGGTAATTCCCATGATAAGTACTTTACTACCTTTAACGTTTTTATCCATTTTTACTAGTTTCTTCACCACTTCTTTTACCACATGGGCTCCCATTCCATCATTAATTGAACGACCACTATCGATCATACGTGGATGGTAACCTGATTCCTTGGCTTTGTGTAATAGGTAATAAGGATCTACTCCAATACAGTGGCCACCAACAAGTCCGGGGAAGAATTTTAGAAAATTCCATTTTGTTCCTGCAGCTTCAAGTACATCGAATGTATTGATATCTAATTTATTAAAAATCATTGAAAGCTCGTTCATAAGCGCAATGTTTACGTCACGTTGTGTGTTTTCAATAATTTTAGCGGCCTCTGCTACTTTAATGGTTGGAGCACGGTGAATACCTGCTGTAATTACCATTTCGTAAATTTTGGCAATGTTTTCAAGAGCTTCAGCATCGTTTCCTGAAACTACTTTTTTAATTGTAGTTAGCGTGTGCTCTCTATCACCAGGGTTTATTCTTTCCGGTGAGAACCCTATTTTAAAATCGCTTGCAAATTTTAAACCTGATTGTTCTTCAAGCACAGGAATACACTCTTCTTCTGTACATCCTGGATATACTGTACTTTCGAAAACAACATAGTCTCCTTTTTTTAGGATTTTACCTACAGTTTCTGAAGCTGACAACAATGGTTTTAAATCAGGTAAATGATGTTCGTCAATTGGAGTAGGAACAGCAACAATATGAAAATGTGCTCTTTTAAGATCATCTGGATTGGCTGTGAATTCAATATCACATCCCTCAAAATCTTTCGATTCCAATTCTCTACTTGGATCGATTCCTTTTTTCATTAAATCAACGCGGTCTTGTTTGATATCAAAACCAATTACCTTTGTTTTCTTTGCAAATTCAAGAGCTATTGGCAATCCAACGTAACCTAAACCAATAACTGATATTGTTTTATTTCCCTTAATGATGTCGTCGTACATATCTTTCAATTTTGCTGTAAATGTGATCAGATTCTTTTAGTTAAACAAAAAAAGTTGACTAATGTCTTTGTTTCTTTGATGTTTAACGGATATAAAATACTTTCAATATTTATGATTAAAAATGACAATAATCAGTCATTATTTTTTTAAAAATGGGTGATAATCACCTTCTAATGGTTTTATTGGTGAATTTCGAATGTCATGAACAATTTCAATTGACGTTCTTGCATCTCCAGGTCCATATCCATTACCTTTTAGAATCTCTTCATAACTTGTCGTATGCAAATCTGTAAAGCCTCCACTAAATTCTACCTCTTCTCCATCAACGGTAATTGATCTGTATGTTCTTTGTCCTTTGTCTCTTAGTTCTTTTGGAACGTTTTCATAGTCTACACTCAAAAACCATCTTACTCTTGCTTTTTTCAAAACTAATACTCCTGCAGCTTCAGTATCTGTTAAGCGGTGGGTTATATTTTTCTCCACATCTCCAAATATCCAGGTTAGCATATCAAAGAAATGGATTCCAATGTTTGTGGCAATACCACCTGATTTTAATGGATCTCCTTTCCAAGAGAAGTGATACCATTTACCACGGCTGGTTATATAAGATAAATCTATGTCGTGTATTTTATCCGGCTCTGCTTCAACTTTCTTTTTTAATTCCATAATTGCAGGGTGATATCGAAGCTGAAGAATATTGTAAATTCTTTTTCCACTCTCTTGTTCTAACTGCATCAATCCTTCCACATTCCATGGGTTTAAAACAAGTGGTTTTTCGCAAATTGCATCTGCACCTTGTCTTATGGCAAATCGTATGTGTGAATCATGTAAGTAGTTAGGTGAACAAATTGATACATAATCCAATGGAGTGTTTTTCCTTTTTAGTTTATCAATATGTCGGTCAAACCTTTCAAATTCAGTGAAAAAGTCTGCGTCTGGAAAGTATGAATCCATGATTCCAACACTGTCAAATCTATCTAGAGCTGCAATAAGGTCATTCCCTGTTTCCTTTATTGCTTTAAGGTGCCTTACTGCAATATATCCTGCTACACCAATTATTCCGAATGTCTTCATATTTTTATCTTAGCTTATCTATGTGCTTTAACTACTTTTCTCAATTGATTTTAATATCCTTTTGATTCTTGCTATATGGGGTTTTTCATATAATAATCCATCTATTGTTACTACTGAAAAGTCTTTCAGCTCTTCGAGGTTTATTTTTTGGCTGATTTCTTTTGCCAGTGCTATCTCTTCTTCGGAGTAATATGTAAGTTCATTTACCACGTCGAGCTGTGCCGGATGCACAATTAATTTTGCATCGTATCCCATATTAAAAGCTTCCTGGCATTATCTTTCGAATAAAGGCCTGTCTTTTAACACCATTGATGCCATATCAATAGCTTCAATATTGCATGCTTTGGCAACGTTTAATACGTAATGTCTTGCCCAACTAATGGTATCTAATGAATATGACATACTCATGTTTGCTGCATAATCTTGGCTTCCTAAACAAAGGGCTTTAAATGGATATTTGCCAGAAAAAGCCATCTCTTTTACCTGCATTAATGCAGAAGGTGATTCAATTAAATAATACCATTCTAATTGCTCAACTTCATAATATTGAAATACGTTGATCAGATCATCAAGCATTTCTTGCGAATTAGCCTTTGGAATAAAGAAACGTTTAAATCCCAAATCAATAAGGCGCTCCAATGTTTTATTTTTTAATTTCCCAGAAGAAGAAAATAACCTTGGTCTTACAATATATGCTTCTCTGTTTTCAACATTCTCCAGGTTTGCAAAAGCACTTTCAATCTCATTTTCAGCTATTGCATCCTCCAGGTCAAATACAAACTCATTTGCATTCAACAATGGAATCTTATCAATAAATTTTTGGCGTGTAGCCGGAATAAAAAAATACGATTTAAGCATAACTAGCTTATTTTTTTTACGATATTGTTTTCAAGTAAATATTCTTCTTTGCTTTCAGGGCAGATTGCACGATTATTAGCATCAAAGTTTAGTCTGTGTCCATACTCACTCATCCATCCGATTTGTTTGGAAGGATTGCCTACAACTAGGGCATAATCAGGTACATATTTAGTTACTACTGATCCCGCACCTATAAATGCAAATTTACCAATTTCATTTCCACAAACAATTGTTGCATTTGCTCCAATTGATGCTCCTTGACGAACCAGTGTTTTTGCATACTCACTTTTTCTGTTTACAGCACTTCTTGGATTAATTACATTTGTGAACACCATGCTAGGGCCTAGAAATACATCATCTTCACAATCGACTCCAGTGTAAATGGAAACATTATTTTGCACTTTTACATTATTTCCCAAAGTAACATTTGGGGATACTACAACATTTTGACCAAAATTACAGTTTTTCCCAATTTTGCAATTTTGCATAATATGCGTGAAATGCCATATTTTTGTTCCTTCTCCAATCTCGCAAGGTTCATCAATTACAGCTGTTTCGTGTGCAAAATATTTTTTATTTTCCATTAAAATAGTCTTTTATTGTATCACAAATATATGTTAGCTCTTCTTTCTTAAGTTCAGTATGCATTGGTAATGATAACACTCTTTCGGCTAATTCATCTGAAACAGGAAATTCTCTGCTGTCTGTCCATTTTTCAAATGCCTTTTGCTTGTGTAAAGGAATTGGATAGTATACCATTGCTGGCACTCCTTTTTCCTTTAAGTAGGCTTGCAATTTGAGGTTTTCTCCTTTTGGTACTTTTATCGTGTATTGATGGTATGTATGATCAGAGAAGTCTTGTTTTGCAGGAGTTTCAATTTGTTCGATTATGCCAAGTTGATGATCGTAAAAAATGGCAGCAGCCTGCCTACGTCTGTTAAAATCATCGAGTTGTTTCAATTTAACATTCAAAATGGCAGCCTGTATACTATCTAATCTGCTATTAACTCCAATTCGATCATGATGATATTTTACTGTGCTTCCATGGTTTGTGATGCTTTTAGCTATTGAAGCAAGCTCATCGTCATTGGTGTAAAGCGCACCACCGTCACCATAGCAACCTAAATTTTTTGAAGGAAAGAAAGAAGTACAACCAAAATCTCCCATGGTCCCAGCCTTTTGTGGTTTGTCGCCCCAGTAATGATCTGTACCAATGGATTGTGCACAATCTTCAATAACCAGAAGGTTGTGTTTTTTAGCTAGTTCCATTATCTCTTTCATATTGGCACACTGACCAAAAAGATGTACTGGAACAATCGCTTTAGTTTTTGGCGTAATTAATTTTTTCAGTTCGTTAATATTGATTGTAAAATCATCTGGATTAACATCAACTAAAACCGGTTTGGCTTGCAGCAACGCAACAACTTCAACGGTGGCAATAAAAGTAAAGTTTGGTGTAATTACCTCATCGCCTGGTTCAATGCCTGCTGCCATTAGCGCTATTTGAAGCGCATCTGTTCCGTTGGCACAAGGAATAACATGTTTAACGTTAAGGTATTTTGCCAGGTTTGTGGCAAAATTACTTACTGTGGGGCCATTAATAAATTTTGCGCTGGAAATAACTTCAGAAATTCCATTGTCGATATCTGACTTCAGTCGCTCATATTGCAGCTGAAGATCAACCATTTGTATGTTATTCAATTTTGTCATTTTACAAATTTTTCCAATACCACTCTATTGCTTTCTCTAACCCTTCTTTTACTGAGAATTCTGGATTGTATTTAAGTTTTTCTTTGGCAAGGTCAATGCTTGCAAGCGAATGAGGTATATCTCCTTCTCTTTTTGACCCATATTGTGGTTCAATGTTTTTTATCTCGCTGTCAAACGATGATAATTGGTCTCTAATTAAATAAAACAGTTCGTTCAAAGTTGTACGCTTTCCATAAGCGACATTATAAACTCTGTTTAAGGCGTCGATATCATTTGTAGTGGCTGCAAGCTCATTTGCCTGGATT
>PKTE01000186.1 GCA_002869335.1 Salinivirgaceae bacterium
TACTGGTTTGGTAAGTTTTCAGGTAAAACTATATGAAGCTGATAATAGTATCGAGTTTATATATGGTGACTTGTCTGCTGCAACTGGTTGGAGTGAGTATTCAACGACTTCAATAGGAATGAATGCTGATAATGCAGGTCAGGTTGAGTTTTTAAGTGTATCACCTGATGCAACTAACGGAGCAACTATCTCTGCTGATGTTGAAAATGATGCAATTACACCCGCAACATTAGCTGAAATAGGAGGAGGTACTACCTATAAGTTTACACCACCTTCAACAGCAACAGATCCTGACATAGCAGTAAACGCAATTATTTCACCAAATAGTAATTTCTTAACAGCCAACGAACAGGTGAAAATTCAATTCTCTAACCCTGGAACAGAAGTTACTGAGGGACTTCAATTTGCAATTGAAGTTTATAATAATGAAACGGGAATTATGCTTTCTACTATTTGGATAGACTATCCGGATTATCCTATTCCATCATTGGAAGTTATTGAGTATACTTTTGATACGACAATCGATTTGTCCGCAAATATTGAATATAAAATTCAGGTTTCCAGTCATTTGGATGGTGATGTGGATATTTTCAATAATATCGTGAATAAAGTAGTGAAAGGTGTAGTGTTGGATGAGTTAATTTATGATAACGGACCAATTATTACTCGTGAGGGGAATGGAGCAGGAGGTGCTGATATTAGCGAAGTACAAACTACTTTGGGGATGTACAATTATGGTTATAATACAAACACAGTAATTGGTTATCGAAATGCTGATCAGTTTATTGTTCCTGAAGGAGAAGAATGGATGATAACCGGACTTGGTTTCTATAATTGGCAAACAGAAAGTGATACAATATCTACTATTAATCATTTGGACTTCAGACTATATGATGGATTACCTGGAGAAGCCAGTTCTGATACTTTAGCTGATTATTATGATATTAATAAATTGAGTGGTTCCAAATGGAGTGGCATTTACAGAGTTTATGATTCTGATTTGCAGAATACAGATAGACCCGTAATACTTTCTGTGGCAAGTTTGGATGAGGAAGAATATATTACTTTAACAGAAGGTACTTATTGGTTAGATTTTTCATCTGGAGGTACTTTATTAAGTGGTCCATGGGTGCCTTATATAACAATGCTTGGGGAAACAACTACCGGTGATGCGTGGCATTTAGGTTTCGATGGTTGGGTTCCCTGGTCAGAAGATGGAACGGCTACTCCTCAGGGTATGCCATTTATGTTATATGGTAGCAAAGTCAATGCAATTAGTGGCAATAACTTAGATGAACTAAGAATCTATCCAAATCCTGGAAATGGTATTTTCTATTTTAATTCAGAAAAAACAGGTGTTGTAGAAGTATTTGATTACAGTGGTAAATTGATAAAGAAACAAAGTCTAATAAACTCCAGAAACCTTGACTTGCAAGGTGTGGAACATGGAATTTATATTGTCACGTTCACATCCTTTGATGAGCATTATTCCACTAAGATTGTATTAGATTAAATAAACACTGAACTTGCTCAGAATTTAAGTTTCTGAGCAAGTTTTATAGTATTAATTTCGTTAACAGGAAGTTAATAAAAATTTGCACAAACTTATAAATCTATTTACATTTACCCTAAAATCAGTCAAATGTATTTCAGGGTTATTGTTTTATTTTCTGTCGTAATATTTCTCGGTGCTTGTAATCATTCTTCAGATAAATCGACTGATGCAACGCAACAAAGAGATAATGTATATGCTAAGAATCATGTAAAAAAAATGATTCAATATTCGCATGATTTAGCATTTATTGAACCTGATAATATTGGTAGAATTATTCAAACTACTACTTTTAACAAAGAAGGAGAGGAAATTAAAATTGTCAGGTATGATAATAATGGTAATATATGTTTTACCGAGGAAATAAATCCTGATTTGGAAAAAGGTAAAAACAAGGCGAAAGAGATCAAGGGCCGTGATGATTCCATTACTGTTACTAACCTTAATCCTGAAGGAAAACCAATTGAAATGATATCTCATACATATAATGATTTAAAGCAAATCATTTCTACAATGCGAAGAGATAAAGATGGAGTGCTGGTTGAAAAAATGACATTCGAATATTATCCAAATGGTTTGATAAAGAAAGATGTTTATTGGAATGTTGAATTAGATAAACCTGAGCAAATTATCAACTATAAGTACGAATATTTCAATTGATTGCTTCTTTTTTTATCACTTTAGTTTAAAAATGTATCCTGTAGATTTATTAATTCTCATCTCTAAAGCATAATGATCATCATATTTCTTAAATGATATATTTTGATGGTCTTCAAATATTTGCTCTATACTAATACCTTTGTCAAAGTTCAATCCTACATGCTCAAGTGCATGATCAGGTAAGTAAGCTTTTATTGTTTGAGGTTCGTATATGTTAAAAGCAATAACAAACAACATAACCAACTCATTTGTATGTCTGATATAGACAAAGAATTTATCATTGAGATGCTCATTCTGCCACATTAAATCGTAAAATTCACCTTTCGAAAATATGTCATGACGATTTCTGAATTTTAATAATTTAATATACCAGTTTCGTAGTGCTAAACTTTCAGCTGTAAGCTTTTCATTGTGAAACTTTCCTCCATTAACCCATTTCTGATAGGATTCTATTTTCCAATAATCAAAAATGGTTGTTTTTCCATCTACACCACTGAAGCCTTCTCCATACATACCTTTTTCACCTAGTTCCTGTCCAAAATAAATCATTATGGGTCCTTTGTGCATGGTTGCTGTTAACACCATAGCTGGCTTTGCTTTTTGTGGATTTTGTCCGAAAAAGTCTGAAGCAATTCGGTGTTCATCATGGTTTTCCATGAACCGCAAAAGATGAGGTCCTAAATTATCCTGCTCTTTCCATACTTGCGATATAGCCACTGCCTGATTTTTTCCTTCTACTATAGAGCGAACTGTGTTGTAAAATTGTTCCTTGTCATATAACCAGTCGAATTGAGCCTGTTCAATATATTCTCTATATTCAGATGGTTGGTAAGCTTCTGCAATGAATGTAATAGCCGGGAAATTCTTTTTCACTTTTGGAACCAACCATTTCCAGAAACTCATAGGTACCATATCCGCCATATCAACGCGCAATCCGTCAATACCTTTTTCTGCCCAAAACGATACTATTTCATACATCCTTTGCCATGTGTTAGGTGTGGGATCAAAATAGGTTTTGGCGCCATTTTTAAAATCTACACCATAGTTGAGTGTACAAAAGGATTTTATCTCTTCATTAGATCCTGGTTCCTGATTCATAAAATTATTTGCAGGGAATCCAA
>PKTE01000114.1 GCA_002869335.1 Salinivirgaceae bacterium
GAAGTCGAAGTGAACCTTTTAGAGCTTTTCACTCCCTTCGGCTTCGCTCAGGGTTCGTGGCGTTATAATGGAACTTTTAATTTATGTTTTCATCTTTTCCCGTTCACTGAGCGGAGCCGAAGTGAACTTCTATTGGTTCTTTTGTCACCCTTCTACTACGCTCAGGGTTCGGGGCGCTAAAATTGTAAATGTTTATAATATTTTCGTCTGTTCCCGTTCACTGAGCGGAGCCGAAGTGAACCGCCTTTGTCTTTTTTGTCACCCATCGACTTTGCTCAGGGTTCGGGTCTTGTCCGTTCATTGAGCGGAGCCGAAATGAACCTTTTAGAGCTTTTCACTCCCTTCGACTACGCTCAGGGTGCGGAGCGCTTAAAAATCTTTTTTATCAGTTTTAAACATGTTTAGCTGAATTTTGTAACTTTAGAAATAAAACTTAATAATTATGAAGATTACCGGAAATGTTGTTGATGTTAATCAGCAAAAAATATATAAAGCAGAGCTTACGATTAAGGATAGTAAAATATTTGAAATAAAAGAATTAGGGGGTGAAGATTTTTTGTTTCCATATATTCTTCCTGGGTTAATAGACGCCCATGTACATATTGAAAGCTCTATGGTTACGCCCGTTTATTTTGCAAATCATGTAAAGAAGTTTGGAACACTAGGCGTTGTGACTGACCCACATGAAATATCAAATGTTTGCGGCGTTAAAGGTTTTGATTATATGTATAATGAAGCAAAGTCTGCCGATATACAAATCTTTTTTGGTGTGCCGTCTTGCGTTCCTGCAACTCCATTTGAAACTTCTGGTGCTGAATTTAACACGGATATTATCAATGATATTTTTGAAAAATACGATGTTGTAGCGTTGTCTGAAATGATGAATTTTCCAGGTGTTGTAAATGGCTTTGCTGATGTAATGGACAAATTGGATGCGGCTAAATCTCATAATAAGAAAATTGATGGACATGCGCCCGGATTGAAAGGTGATGATTTGTCTACCTATATTAATGCGGGTATTACTACTGATCACGAAGCGTTTACCTATGATGAAGCAAAGGAAAAGATTAATAAAGGAATGATGATTCAAATTCGGGAGGGAAGTGCTGCAAGAAATTTTGAATCGTTACATAAATTAATTTCGGAATTTCCAGACAAAGTGATGTTTTGTACAGACGATGCTCATCCGGATACATTAATAAAAGGACATATTGATCGCATTGTGAGAATGGCTCTGGCGAAAGGACATTCTATTTTCGATATTTTGAAAGCGGCCTCTTATAATGCCATCAAACATTATAGTTTACCAATAGGAGAATTGAAAATAGATGACTCTGCCGATTTTATTGTGGTAAATAATCTTACAGACTTTATAATCACAAAATCATATTTACACGGAAAATTGGTGTTTGACGAAAATAAATCAGATCAACTAGATGGCCCGAATAACTTAATTAATGAATTTAATACAGATTTTATTGAGATTAGTGATATTCAGATTAAGGATAATAACAAGAAAATTAAAGTTATTGAGGCAATTGATGGGGAGTTAATTACTAATAGTCTTGAATTAGATTTACCGGTTTCGAATGGATTTATTCAATCTGACCTGTCGCAAGACGTCTTAAAAATTGTTGTAGTAAATCGATATAATAGAGAAGCAAAACCACAAATTGGTTTTATAAAAGGATTCCACCTACAGAAAACAGCCCTGGCTGGATCTGTTGCTCACGATAGTCATAATATTATTGCTGTGGGGGAAACAGATGAAGATATTGTAAAAGCGGTGAATGCTATTATCAAAACTGAAGGCGGAGTTTGCTTAGTACACAATCAAAAAGTAGAGTCTATTCCACTGCCAGTTGCAGGACTAATGGCAAATGAAACTATTGATAATATGGCTGTTAAATATAATGAGCTCGACCAAAAAGTTAAAGATTTAGGATCTACTTTGCAAGCACCATTTATGACCCTGGCTTTTATGAGCTTGCTAGTAATCCCGTCACTAAAATTGGGAGATAAAGGATTGTTTGATGTGAATAAATTTGAATTTACTAGCATTTATGTTGATTAATCAATAGACATATAAAATATTGTAAAAACATTTATTTTAATATATCCCATTTCCAGAGCGGAGTTAAAGTTATCAAGCCAACGCCTGCTAATCGTTTTTTTACTATTAAATGGAATTCATCCTGTTACGGATTATTGATTGTAATTGAAATAAAGATCCGTATTAGTTATCTTTCATCGACCGCGCTCACGCAACACCTAATCTTTCGCTCCAATAATTCGCATATCTACGATTACTAAAGATTTTTCGTAATATTCATCTACATTTTGGTGCAAAAATTGTAATTTTGTCAGTCAGAAGCAAAAATGACATAAAACTATGGATTCGGATATACAACGGGTAAAACAACGATTTGGAATTATTGGTAATTCAGACGGATTAAACCGGGCTATAAATATTGCTATGCAAGTAGCTCCTACGGATATGTCTGTGTTGATTACTGGTGAAAGTGGTACGGGTAAAGAAACTTTTCCACAAATTATACATGAAAATAGTGCACGGAAACACGCTAAATATATTGCTGTAAACTGTGGAGCTATTCCTGAAGGAACCATAGATAGTGAATTATTTGGCCACGAAAAGGGCGCTTTCACAGGAGCTCATGAAAGCCGCAAAGGTTATTTCGAAGTGGCTGATAAAGGAACTATATTTTTAGATGAAGTTGGAGAGTTGCCATTATCTACTCAGGTTCGTCTGCTTCGTGTACTTGAATCCGGAGAATTTATGAAAGTGGGTTCGTCTAAAGTTCAAAAAACAGATGTAAGAGTTGTAGCCGCTACAAACGTGAATGTAGAGCAAGCTGTTCGTGACGGAAAGTTCAGAGAAGATCTTTATTACAGACTCAATACGGTTCCAATTTTAATTCCACCATTACGTGAACGACGCGAAGATATTTGGTTCCTTTTCCGTAAGTTCTCCTCTGATATTGGTGATAAGTACGGTATGCCACCAATGGATGTTACCGATGATGCTATGCGAATGCTTGAAAACTATCGATGGCCCGGAAATATACGTCAATTAAAGAATATTACAGAGCAAATGGCTGTAATAGAGAGAGATAACTCGATCTCGCCAGATTTGGTTCGTAAATATTTGCCAGAAGTTGATGTTACAAACCTTCCAGCATTGCCTAAAAAAGAAGCAAATTATTCTTTTTCATCTGAGCGGGAAATTTTGTATAAAGTTTTATTCGACATGAAAAAAGACATGGCAGATCTTAAAAGTCTTGTTTATGATCTGTTAGAAAATGGTGTTGATGAAGCTACAAATAAAGCGGAGCATACTGAAATTTTAAAAGATATTTCAGAACAAACGCCAAATCTACCTTCAAAAAGACCAGAAGAGTATATTAATCCTGCCCCGGTTAGCAACCATAGTAATTATGTTAATCCGGTTGACAATAATTCCAGTGCTCAGCATAAAGAAATAATTGAGGATACAGAAGAATATGTTGAAGAATCATTATCGTTGGCAGAAAAGGAAAAGGAGCTGATAATTAAGGCACTAGACAAACATAAAGGTAGAAGGAAACTGGCGGCCGGAGATTTGGGAATTTCAGAAAGAACATTGTATCGAAAAATCAAGGAATATGATATTGATGCGTAAATTACATTGGATACTAATATTAGTTGTTTTCGTATTAGGGATAAAGAGTTGCAGCATAGAATATACATTTACTGGAGCATCAATTCCCATTGAGGCTAAAACATTTACAGTAAGAGATATAGACAATATTGCCCCAACGATTAATCCAAGTTTAGCTAGTGATTTACAATTAGCACTGTCTGATAAGCTTTTAACACAAACCAGGTTATCTTCAATTCCATATGATGGTGATTTGATTTATGATATAACTATTACAGGATATGAAGTTAAGCCAACATCTATTTCTGGTGGAGATGAATCTGTAGCAGTTGAAAATAGATTGACCGTTCGCGTCAAGGTTAAATATATGAATAGATATGACCAGGAAGCAGAGTTTGAAAAGTCTTTTTCGCAGTTTGCTGATTATGAGAGCGACCAGAACTTACTTGATGTTGAAGATGGATTGGTTGAAACTATTATTGAGAACTTAATAAACGATATTTTTAACGCCTCAGTGGCCAACTGGTAAAATAGATGCGTACAGAAAGGTTTTATGACTTATTAGAGAACCCGGCTGAGATAAATAAGGATGATTTTGCTGAAATTGAGGAGATTGCAGAAGAATTTCCAACATTTCAAGCTGCTCAGGCATTACTTGTGCGCTCACATTTGATGAGAGGCTCATTTCGTTTTAAAAGTAAACTACAAAGTCTGGCAATTCAAACTGGCGATAGACAAAACCTTTTTCAATGGCTTTACGGTGAATCTCAACCAGCAATACAGGTTTCCAATAAACCCTTATCAGAAGAAAAACACTTTACCGATAACCTTCAACAGGTTTCAACAGCTGCCTTACGTGATGAAGAAAATAAACAACTTATTCGTCAGGAAGTAGAAAGGTTATTGAAAGAAAAAGGATTGTTATATTTTGATTTTGAGCACATTCCAACTGAAGAAAAAGACGTTACAGAAAAGGTTTCACATGAAACATATAGCCTACAAGCAGAAATTGATCGTTCTGGTGATAGATTAACAGATGAAACGAAAGACTGGTTAGCTGCTAATATTGAGAGAGCTAAAGCTAAGGCCGGTAAGGTTGATGTGTCAAAACAAAAAAGTGATCAACTTATTGATCGATTTATTTCATTGAGTCAAAAAGAAAAAAACAAAAACAAAGAAATTTCAGAAGATAAAAATAAAGAAATAGAGGAGATTACAGCGAATAGCGTGTCTGAAAGCCCAGAGTTTATGACCGAAACAATGGCCCAAATTTATGTGAAACAAAAATTATATGAAAAAGCCATTGCAACCTATGAAAAATTAAGTTTGAAATATCCAGAAAAAAATATTTACTTTGCAGGCCGGATTAAAGAGATTAGGAAAATTATTGACGAACAATAAAAAAAAGATAAAATGTATATTTTTATTTCAGTATTAATAATCATTGTAGCCATATTGATAGTACTGATTGTACTTGTGCAGAACTCAAAAGGAGGCGGATTGGCTGCGAATTTTGCAGGAAACAACCAGGTAATGGGTGTTCGTAAAACTGCCGATTTTTTAGAAAAAGCCACATGGGTGTTAATTATTGCATTCTTTGTGCTTAATGTATTAGCTGTATACACAATGCCGCGCCCACAAACTGATCAGGTGAAATCTGAACTTCAGGAAAATATCAATGTGGATGCTCCTGTGCAACAACCAACAGCTCCGGAAGACATACCAACAGAAACAGAAGAATAAAGTATTATAATACTATCAAAAGGCTGTCTTTAAGCGGGCAGCCTTTTTTTGTGGGAAAACTTGCCTTATTCAACCTTAAATTTTAATAATATAGGTGATTGGAATTTGAGTTAACAAATTAAATATTAATGATTTATAAGTTTTTAAAAAGGTTAATTAATATAAACGTTGAATAATGCAGGAATAATTCAAACCTTTTTCTATCAAAAGGGTTTAATATTTGCTTCATAGTTAATAAATTACAATTATTATTTTCAAATAAATGAGCCAAAAAATTCGAAATGTGGCTATCATAGCCCACGTTGACCATGGTAAAACTACTTTGGTTGATAAAATTCTACACCAGTGCAAGCTTTTCGGTGATCACGAAACTCCCGGAGAACTTATTATGGATAGTAATGATTTGGAAAGGGAAAGGGGAATTACAATTTTATCGAAGAACGTTTCGGTTATCTATAATGGATATAAAATTAATATTATCGATACTCCCGGTCACAGTGATTTTGGAGGAGAAGTTGAACGTGTTTTAAATATGGCCGATGGTGTATTATTGTTGGTTGATGCATTTGAGGGAACAATGCCACAAACAAGGTTCGTTTTGCAAAAAGCACTTGAACTTGGCCTAAAGCCTGTGGTTGTTATCAATAAGGTTGACAAACCAAACTGTCGCCCACTGGAAGTGCAGGAAGAGGTATTTGATTTAATGTTTAACCTTGATGGCACCGAAGAGCAGTTAGATTTTCCTACTTACTATGGTTCAGCCAAAGAAGGCTGGATGTCTGATGATGTAAAAGTAAAGAAAGATGATATTACATCAGTACTTGATGGTATTATTGAACATATTCCGGAACCAAGAGTGGAAGAGGGTTATACACAAATGAGAATTACCTCTTTGGACTTTTCTTCATATGTAGGCCGAATTGCCATTGGAAAAGTTTTCCGTGGAATTGTTAAAAATAATCAACAAATTGCATTAATCAGCAAAGACGGTTCGATTAAGAATCAGGTTATCAAAGAGTTGTTTGTTTACGACGGGTTTCAACGTAAAAAAGTTGATGAAGCTCCAGCAGGTGATATTGTCGCTATTGTTGGATTGGAGGGTTTTGAGATTGGTGATACAATAGCTCACGTGGAACATCCGGATCAATTGGATCCAATAGCTGTTGACGAGCCAACTATGAGTATGCTGTTCACTATTAATAACAGCCCGTTTTATGGCAAAGAAGGAAAATATGTTACATCACGCCACATCAAAGAACGCCTTGAAAAAGAATTAGAAAGAAACCTTGCATTGCAAGTTCACGAGACTGATTCGGCAGATAAATTCAATGTGTATGGAAGGGGTATACTTCACTTGTCTGTGTTAATTGAAAATATGCGCCGTGAAGGCTACGAATTACAAGTAGGACAACCACAAGTATTGTATAAAATGATTGGCGCACAAAAATGCGAACCGTTTGAGGAGTTAACTGTGGATGTGCCAGACGAGTTTTCAGGAGCAGTAATTGAAATGGTTAGCCAGCGCAAGGGTGAAATGAAAAACATGATTCGCAAAGGAGACCGTATTAATATAGAGTTTGAAATACCATCACGAGGGCTTATTGGTCTTAATAATCAGGCTCTTACAGCAACAACCGGAGAGGCTATTATTAGTCATCGATTTATCGAATATCGTCCAGAGGTTGGCCCAATTAAAGAGCGACAAAACGGATCTTTGATAGCTATGGAAGGCGGAACAGCCATCGCATATGCATTGCAAAAACTCCAAGATCGTGGTAAATTCTTTGTAGCTCCGCAAGAGGATGTGTATGCCGGCAAGGTTGTTGGACAAAACACAAGAAAAGGTGATTTGGTACTCAACGTGACCAAAACTAAAAAATTGACAAACATGCGCGCCAGTGGAACGGACGAGAAGATGGTTTTAGCGCCACCTATCCGGTTTTCACTTGAGGATGCGTTGGAATATATAGAAAAGGACGAATATGTGGAAATTACGCCTAAAAGTATTCGTTTGCGGAAAATTCTATTAGATGAAAACGAAAGAAAGCGAGCAAAAATGAAAGGATAAAAAAAAGGCAGCCCAAACAGGCTGCCTTTTTTTTATATTTTCGGATTTTAAATTGTGCATTTACTTATGCATTCAACAATGTTACTTAATCGTTCGTGCTTTAAAAAGTAAAAAGTATTTTTTCCTTCTCTTTTTGAGCAAAGTACACCTTTATCTTTAAGAATACCCAGGTGGTGTGATGTCGTAGATTGTTCAATTTGCAATTTTTGGTGAATTGCAGTTACTGTCATTTTTTTTCCATCCTCAAGGAAACTCAAAATTGCAATTCGCATTGGATGTGCAATAGCCTTTAGCATGCTGGCAGCTTCTTCTAACTGTTCAATATTCAATTCTGAGACTTTCATTTCAATCATTTTTACATATTTATGATATTCAAATATATGAATATTTTTAATTATAACTATAAAGTTTTATGTATTATACAGCACATAATAGTTTTACTATTATGATTAACAGCACCATAGCTATTGGATAAATGGTTGCATAAGCCACATGTGGCGCATTGGTTTTTGTCATTGGATCTACTGCTGCCAGAGCAGGAGTACTTGTCATGGCTCCTGCCAGAGCTCCTAAAAATGATAAGATGTTCATCTTTAACCACAGTTTGTCAACAATTACAATAAGAATCATGGGGAATAAAGAAATAGTGGCTCCGTAAAGGAATAATTCAATTCCATATTCCGTAAATGATTCAACTATATGATTACCAGCATTAGCGCCAACACTTACAAGAAAAAAGATTAAGCCAAGTTGTTTTAAAAGTTGTGTTGCTGCACCACTTAACGTCCAAACAAATGGACCAGTTTTACCGGTCCTACCAAGCAATAAACCAACCAGTAACACACCTCCAGTTAATCCAAAACTAAAAGAGTAATCACCCATTGAAACGGAGACGTTTCCAATAATGTATCCTAAAACAATTCCTATGGCAATTGGCAAGAAATCTGTATCTGATAAGTCTTTGTTGCTATTTCCAAATATTTTAATAATTGATGGCATATCAACTGTTCGAGCCGAAACAACAATTTTATCGCCAAGTTGCAATTTTACACGAGAGTCAGGCACAATATCAATCCCAGCTCTACGAATTCTTGTTATTACAGCATTGTATGCATTGAACATGTTTAGCTCTGGGATGGTTTTACCAACAACCTCTTTATTTGTGACCAGGAGTGATCTAACAGCATGGTTTTTCTCCATGGTGATTTCTTCTTCGCTAACCGGACCAAACACTTGCTCTATTCTTTCAAGTGCTTCTTCAGTTCCAACGGCTCTAATAAAATCACCTTTATGCACAATAGTATCAGACTGAACAGTTGCAGCTATTCCTTTGTGCTTAATTCTGCTGATCATTGCACCGGTAAGTTGTCTTACATTTAGGTCTCTTATTTTTTGATTATCAACATTTTCATTTTCTACTCTAAAATGTCGACTTTTAATCTCAGGGTGATCTTTTGCTGTCTCTTTTTCAAACTGTTCCTCTGCATCTTTGATATTCTTTTTCAAAAATCTTGGAAGTAATCGAGCAAATAAAATTACTCCAATTACACCAAATGGATATGCAACGGTATAGCCAATAGATGCCATCGTAGATCCTGTAATGTCAATAGCAGCGGCCAATCCCGGAGTACTTGTCATTGCTCCTGTAAATAAACCGATGGCTATGTTTGAATCCACGCCTAATAGTGCAATTAGTAAAAAAGTGATTAATCCACCAATTAGCATTACTCCTAAAGCTAAAACCGCCAATCGCCGGCCATCTTTTTTAAATGATGCAAAAAATCCGGGACCGGCTTGTATACCAATTGTATATAAAAAAAGCACAAGCCCGATGGTTTGAATTGTGTGAGGAACGGTTAGCCCGTAATGACCAAAAACTAATGCGACAAACATAACTGCACTTACACCAAGCGATATGCCTTTTATATTAACACGCCCCAATAGAAATCCTAAGGCAATGATTACAAATAAAAGAAAGTTATTGTCTGTCAGGAAATCCATTTTATTCCTTGATTAGTTTATATGAATACATACTATCGTTTGTAAATACATGTATTAAGTAATATCCAGCAGAATAATCTTGACCAAATTGTATGTTTGAGCTTTGATTTACTTTAATAGTCTCAACCAATTTACCTTCAACAGAATAAACGCTGATAGTATTAATTATTCTTTCAGTATTGTTTTGAATCGTAAATGTGTTTTTTGATGGGTTGGGCGAAAGTGTAAAGTGCTTTTCAAATTCCGAAATAGCATTTCCTGCTTCTATGGTCAGGCTAATTGAATAGTTGGCAACATCGTTTGTGCCATCGTCAGCCATAATAGCTATGGAATACGTTCCGGCATCTCCGCTTGTTGGGTCCATGTTAATTGAAACAGCTCCATCCTCAACAGGAGTTACTGTAATAAAATCAGCATTACAAAAAATACAGTCAAGCGATACTGTTACAGATGAAATATCATCGTCGCCATAATGAATTGTGGTTGAGTAATTGTCTCCTTCTATTAAAGTCATATTGTCAAGAAAATCAACAAAATAAGGTGGTGTATTTATATCTCCCCAGATAGCTTCGGCATACTCCGGATGATCAATAAAAGGATTACGATTATTTTGAATATCATAAATTTCATTATTTCTGTCAATTTCTTTTTGACTAACAGGATCCTGATTGTGCCATTTTAATATAAGGCCGAGTCCGGCAGGTGTAAATCCGGCTCCGTCCACAAGTTCGTTTTGATACCATCCGGCATCTTCATTGTAATAACGCGTTGCCATGTATAAGTAATTTCGGGCCACATCTCCTTTATAGGCATCAATCGGCTCAAAAACAGTTCCGGTCATGGTTGAAAAACATGAAATGCCTAGTTTAGAACCATTTTGTGAGGTCCAAAATGGATCACGGGTTTCGCCATATGGATCATTTCCACGTTGACCATTTACATAACCATCAGTTGGCATTAAGTGAAATAAATCTGTGTACATTGGGTAATCTTCGTTGAACCAACTTTTAGGCCAGGTATGTTCTCGATTATAACAGTCACCCTCTTGGGCATAATTTCCACATTGGTCAGAAATAAAATTATACTCATAAGGAGGTGTTTCACCTGGAATATCAGAATATATGTCCCAAACTTTACCGTTGCTTTTAATATCAGTAGAAATAAAATCATTCCATAAAGCAGAATATGATTGAGATGAATGTCCGTCAATGATGTCATGAAGCGCTTGTCTTAGTTCGGCACCGGATAATCCATTAGCATTGTCATAATATCCTGATGGTATTTGGGCTGAGATACGAATTGCAGCAATAGCGATGGCTATCGTTAAAATAATTTTGAATTTCATAGAGAATTTGTTTGAATTTATTGCAAATATAGTGTGAATAATTTACTAAGCAGCTTGCTTAACTTAGAAAAAGCTATTGCTAAATGGCTTTAAAAAAAACGATTAGTCAATTTCGACTTGTATGGAAAAATATTCTAGATTTTGTATATTTGATTACCAACTAACTCAAAACTACATAATGAAACAAGTATTTGCCCTGGGAGTGTTTATTTTGATCGCCTGTAAATTATTTGGTGGAAATAATGATACTATCCAGGTAGGTTCTGAATTGAGTTATCCACCATATTGTTTTACAAATAAAGATGGTGATCCAGTTGGCTATTCAGTAGACATGTTTCGTGAAGCTGCAAATGCAGCCGGTTTAACAGTTGAATTTCATGCTGGAGTGTGGAACAATATTAAAGCGCAGTTAGCAAACGGAGGCTTTGATGCTTTGCCGTTGGTTGGAAAAAATCCTGAGCGAGAAAAACTATATAGTTTTAGCCAACCCTATTTAAAACTAGCCGGGGTATTAGTTGTGAATAAAAACAACACAGACATTCAAACTATTGATGATCTTGACGGTCGATGTGTTTTAGTAATGGAGGGTGATAATGCACATGAATACTTATTATCATTAAATAAGAATTTTGAAATTCAAACAACAGATACTTATTCAACCGCCTTGCAATTACTTTCTTCAGGTAGGTGTGCGGCAGTATTGATGCAAAAATTATTAGCCTTTCAATTGATCGAGAAGTTGGGATTAGAAAATGTAGTGGTAAATGGTGATGTAGAAGATTTTAGCCGTGAGTTTTGTTTCGCAGTACAAAAAGGAAACTTTGATCTTTTAAATAAGTTAAATACAGGATTGTCAATAATTACAAAGGATGGCACTAAAAGAATACTGGAGGATAAGTGGCTTTCTAATCCATCTCACATGATGATGCAAAACACCACATACCTTGTAGGCATAGACATTCATTATCCGCCCTTTGAATATATCAATTCAAATAAAGAACCAACAGGATTTAATGTTGAACTGTTAAAATTAATTGCAAATAAAACGGGCATTAATATTAAATTTCAATATGGCCCCTGGAATAGTATAATGAATCGATTTGATAAAGGTGAAGTTGATATTGTAAATTTGTTTTATAGTGCTTCCAGGGATTCTATATATGACTTTTCAACCCCATTTCTTTTCTTAAATCAGGTTTTTATTGGAAAAGAAGGGACTCATGTTCCTAACAAATTAAGTGAATTAAAAAATGAAACCATTGCAGTAGAAGAGGGTTCGTTCACTCAATTATATTTGGAAAGCAAAGGCGTAAAGAATTTGAAATTAGTAACAAGCGTTAAACATGCACTTGAAATGGTAAACGAAGGTTTTTGCGATCTGGCTTTCGTTACAAAATATGTGGCCTTAGATTTATTAAAATCTAATAACTGGAAATTAGAAGTTAGTGCAAATCCAGTTGAACGAAGCGAATATTCTTTTGCAGTTAAAGAAGGAAACGAGCATCTATTAAGTATATTAAATGAAGCCTTATTGGAAATTGAGGTTACTGGTGAGCTACGCGAAATTCAAAATAAGTACTTGTCTTTTTATGAAGATTCAAATAAAAGATTAAAGCTCATTTATAAGCGAATCTATTGGATTATTTCAATTGGATTGGTAGTTATTATTCTTATATCATTATGGTCAATTACATTAAAACGAATGGTAAAGAGAAAAACCATAGAGTTAAAAAACGCCAATAATGAATATGAGTCATTAAACGAAGAGTTATTGCAGAATAATCATGAATTAACCAAAGCAAAAGAAAAAGCAGAAGAAGCAGATAGACTGAAATCTGCATTTTTAGCAAATATGAGCCACGAAATACGAACTCCAATGAACGGTATTGTCGGATTTTCAAGCTTGTTAAAAAAACCAAATTTATCTGAAAGTAGACGGAATAAGTATTATGATGTAATTCATCAAAGTAGTAAACAACTTCTAAATATCATCAATGATATTCTAGATATTTCAAAAATAGAAACCAACCAGGTGAAAATCAGAAATGAACATTTTGATATCAATAAACTTCTTGAAGAAGTTGTGAAACTAAATATGGATCAAGCCTCAAAGAAAAACCTGACTATAAATCTTTTGTGTTCTGACTTGAATAATGATAAAATTTATACAGATCGAACAAAAGTTCATCAAATATTAACCAACCTTATTGGAAATGCTGTTAAGTATACAAATGAGGGAATTATTGAAGTTAGTTGTAAAATTAAAGATGAAAAATACTTGTTTTCAGTAAAAGATACCGGAATTGGAATTCCTGCAGAAGAAACAGCAAAAATATTTGACAGATTCCGACAAGTAGAATCTGGTTATACACGTGATCATGGAGGTACAGGGTTAGGCCTTTCTATTTCTCATTCATATGTTAGCCTATTGGGTGGGGAAATATGGGTTGAATCCAAGCCCAGCGAAGGATCAACTTTTAAATTTACCTTACCCGCCGGTAATAATTTACATTAGTTATTGCCAAAATCAATCCTTATTTTTGCAAAAAAAAGATTATGCGTGTTGTAATTCAAAGAGTCAATGAAGCTTCGGTTAAAGTTGAAAATGAAACTATTGGTGAAATTCAAAAGGGACTTGTTATTTTAACCGGCATAGAAGATGAAGATTCTGAAGAGGATGCCAATTGGTTGGTGAATAAAATTTGTCAAATGCGAATCTTTGATGATGCCGACGGGGTAATGAATCTTTCACTTGAGGATATTGATGGTAATATATTAGCTATTAGTCAGTTTACCTTGCACGCTAAGACAAAAAAAGGAAACAGGCCCTCATATATTAGGGCTGCTGGTCCCGAAAAAGCAGAGCCATTATTTAACTTTTTCGTCGGTCAATTGTCTGATAGGTTAGGGAAAAAAGTTTCCACAGGTCAATTTGGAGCACATATGAATATAATGCTTGATAATGAAGGACCTGTAACCATAATTGTCGACACAAAGAATAAAGAATAATGAGCAAAAAAGTTTGCAAGGATAAAAAGTTAGCTATAAAACCACAAAAAGCTGATTATATTTGCAAGAAATGTGAAAAGTCTGCAAAAAAGAAAAGTCACTTATGCAAACCGGTAAAAATAGCCAGTTAACGTTATCATCTCTTCAGCAACAGATAGATAACTGGATCAAAACTTACGGAGTACGATATTTTAATGAATTGACTAACTTTGCTGTTTTAACGGAAGAGGTTGGAGAGCTAGGTCGTGTAATGGCCAGAAAATTTGGTGAGCAATCATTTAAAGAAGGAGAAAAAGAGAATCTTGAAGAAGAATTAGCAGATATTCTTTTTGTTTTAACCTGTATTGCCAACCAAACCGGAGTTGATTTAAATAGTGCAATGCACAAAAATCTTGATAAAAAGACATCTAGAGATAAAAACCGACATAAGAATAATCCCAAACTTTAAACTAAACAGAATGGATGCAATAGGAAAATATAACCTGAATGTGGCTGTAGATGAGGTTAAAGCCAATATTGAAAAGTGGAAGTCGCAAGTTACTTCATACAAATCAGATGAAGTGCTGTCAACATGCTTAAATTTAATTGATTATACTACATTAACTGAGCTAGATAATGAGCCCAAAATAATTGATATGTGTGACAGGGTTAATCATTTTGCAGCACAGTATAGCAATTATAGAAATGTGGCCGCCATGTGTGTATATCCATCTATGGTGCCCTATGTAAAAAAACACCTTAAAGCGCCGCAAGTGAATATTGCAGCTGTTGGAGGAGGTTTTCCAGCAAGTCAAACTTTTACCTCTTTAAAAGTAGAAGAGTGCAGAATGGCTGTTGAAGCAGGAGCCAATGAAATTGACATTGTAATTCCCGTGGGAGAGTTTATTAATGGAAATGATGAGCTCGTTTTTGAGGAAACTAAAGCAATCAAAGAAGCCATTGGAACAGCCCACTTAAAAGTTATTTTAGAAACAGGAGATCTTAATGCTGAGCAAATCAGAAGGGCATCACTACTTGCCATGGAGGCAGGTGCTGATTTCATTAAAACATCAACCGGTAAGGTAGCCGTTTCTGCTACACATGAAGCTATGCACATAATGTGTGAGGCAATTGCTGATTACTACAAAGAAACTGGCCGTAAAGTTGGAATTAAGCCAGCTGGTGGAATTCGCGCTACTGATGACGCTATTGTTTATTATCTGATCGTTAAAAATATTTTGGGCGAAGATTGGTTGAATAACGAATTGTTCCGATTTGGAGCATCAAGCCTGGCTAATAGCATTTTACAGGATTTGGAAAAAGACCCAAACCTGAATTATTTTTAGAATTATAATTGAATCAAATATAATGGTTGGATGAATAATTCAACCATTTTTTGTTTGTATAAATTTAAAGACAGAGGACTTTTGAGACACGGGGCCGTTTATCTCAAGGGTTGATATTAATAATTCTCATGATTAAAATTTTGACAAGAATATTTTAGAACACGGATAAAAGGATCAAACCAAATTATTGTGGGGGAGATTTAGACATAAATATATGACAGTCTAAATAAGAAAAGGATTGCTTCTCACATTTCTAATATACTTTTAGTTTTCTGATGGTGATATGCTTAGACCTACTGATAAAACTCGACCCATTGAGTTCAAATGTGTAGATTATAATTTAGTTAAGGCTTTTAATGTACAGCCGGCCTAGTATTTAATGCGGGTACCTTCTGCTTGAAGATTTTGGCCGAAGGTAAATTAAAAATTGTTTGAGTTGATGCGCAAAGGCCTGAGCAATTTATTTATGCAGATTTAGCATCAACGAGTTTTTTTAATTTAGAAATCAAAAGCAAAGAAGGTCGCATTAAATGCTGAGCCAAGCCCTTTTTGCTTCGTTTTTGGGGCATCAAAAATGAAGAGCCCGTCGGCTTGAGACAAAGTGAAAATGAAAACGTAAGTTAAAAGTATAATCAATGTCATTAAATCTCTTTTTTAACAAACATCTACCCCACAATTTTATGGATTGATCCGGATAAAACGGATTAAAAATAAAGCAGCTCAGTTTTGTGTGAATTTATCGTCGTTAAATTTGCATTGCAAAACAGATTATTGCGGATTATCCGTGGAAATCAGTCTATCTTAGATATTCTTGGTAAATTGCTTAAGATTTACTAGTTAATAATTAGTTGTGAATAGATTAATGATTTTTTTTAAATAATCCACGTAATCCGCGTTCTAAATAAATGAAATAGAAACAATTATCTGATTATTATAGAAAATAATTAATTTGCTGTAACTTTTTGAAACTTACATTCGTCCTACAATCGGAAAAGATAACACCATGACCACAGAGGAATACAACCAGTGTGTGGATGAGCAGAGCGACGCAGTTTACCGGTTCATGCTCAAAAACACTCGAAATGAGGAACTTGCAAGAGATATAGTGCAAGAATCGTTCGCTAAGCTTTGGGAAAAAAGAACGGATATTGACGGAAAAAAAGCCAAATCCTATCTTTTTTCAACAGCATATCATCAAATGATTGATGTGTATCGAAAAGAGAGCCGAAAAGACGATTTTGAAATTGTATCGGAGCAAGATTATTCGCACGACGATCAGTATTCTGATCTAAGTGAAGTGCTGAATCAGGCTGTGAATCAGTTGCCTGATATACAACGCTCGGTGCTGATGTTGAGAGATTATGAAGGTTACTCGTACCAGGAAATTGGCGAAATAACCAACCTTAACGAATCACAAGTAAAAGTTTACATCTACCGCGCAAGGTTGTTTTTGAAAAAGTATATTGGTTCAATGGAGAATGTAATTTAGAAATTATGATTACGCGAGATAATTACGAAATATATGTGATTGATTACCTCGATGGAAATCTTTCAGATGAGGACCAAAAAGACTTAATGGAATTTTTGGCTCGCAATATTGATCTGAAAGAAGAATTCGAGTTAATGAAAGACTTTCAAATGCCGGAATCGGAGGTTGTGTTTGAAAACAAAACCTCTTTGAAAAGGGAGTTGAAAGATCAAACCGTTGATGAATCAAATATAGATGAATGGTCTATTGCATCGATTGAAAATGATTTGACAAAGGAAGAACAAGACAAATTCGAATCTGAAATTGAAGGACGAGAAGAGTTTCAGCAAATTTATGCGCTTTATCAGCAAACCAAATTAAGTGCTGAGAATATACCATTCCCAGACTTCAAACCATGGCGCTTACCAAACTTTAATGCTGAGCCTCAAGTCTCAGATGTGGATTTTTGGGTTATCGCAAGTCTCGAAGGAGATTTAGATCCAAGACAACAGGAAAAATGGAATACTTTCAAGGCTCAAATATCTAATATTAAGGAAATTGAAGATAGTTATCAAAATATAAAATTGAAACCGGAAGCCATTAGCTATCCAAACAAAAATGAACTTAAACATAAAAAATCGCGCGTACGCTATCTATATCCTCTTGGCGGAATAGCAGCAGCTGCAGCGGCTTTTTATTTGTTTTTAAACATTGCCAACTTTAAGCCAGATACCTATAAAAGCTATAACACCCAGGTGGCAAAAATTGAACATGCTGATGATCAGCAAAAGTATGTTCCGCCTAAAACAGTTTTTCCAACATTTATAATTGAACAGGTTGCTAAAAATATTGAGCAACTGGAGTCGTCAAGGCCTGTTTCGGTTGAAAACACTAAACACATTGCTAACCCAGCAGTAATGCATTCTCCAAAATATGCTTCTGTAGCCTCTATTGAACCCATTAAAAAAAGAGAAATAAAAATAGATGTTCCAACTTCTAATGAGATTCCGGCAGAGAGTCCGGTTGAGGTTATTATTGCCGATAATTTAATGGGAGAATATGCTCCGGAGAACAAAAATCAACCAATTAATACAGAAAAAAATAAACTCACACTTTTTAGAGTAGCTCAAATTGGCGTGTCAGCATTAAATAAAAAAACAGGTACAGAAATGAGCCTTGAGGCCAAGTATAATGAAAAGGGAGAGAAGAAAAAAGTGAAGTTTACAAGCCGTTTTATTTCTGTTAGTAAAACAATTAATAAGTAGCTGTAACTTTTTATGATTTGACTTCGTCATAGATTTGAAAAAAGTAAAAGAAAATGAAAAAAATATTTACCATAGCGTTAGTGTTGCTGTTAATTAGCTCTCTTCAAGCCCAAAACGAAGATTCAGTGAAGGCTAAAAATGTACCTGATACGACTATTATAGAAATTAAAAATAAAACGATTATCATCATTGATCGCGGTGGTACGCTTAAAGATGAAATTCGTAAAGGAATAAACGACGCAAAAAATAAAGAAGCGGATAAGAGAAAACGTAAAAGCTTCGATTCACACTGGCAAGGCCTGGAACTTGGTCTTAACAGCTATATTACACCAGAGCGATCTTTTACTTTAGGTGAAGAAAACCAATATCTTGAATTAGAAGATTCCAGATCAATAGAGTTTAATCTGAATTTGGCTGCTGTAACCATTCCAATTGTGAAGAAACATGTAGCAATAATTTCAGGTTTGGGGTTAAGCTGGAATAATTACCGATTTGATAATTCAAACATGATTATTAATAACGATAGTTCTGTGTTGGTTTACGATTCAGTCATTGACCCCACATATAAAAAGAACCGTTTAGGAACTACATTTTTAATGGCCCCATTGGCACTTGAATTTCATTTCCCCGGAAAAGATAAAGATTTTTGGTTCCTTGTTGGGGGCTATGCCGGAGTAAAATTGGGTTCAAACCTGAAACTGATTTCTGATGAGAATAATAAAGAAAAAATTAGAGAGGATTTTCACTTGAATACTTTTCGATATGGACTCAGAGCAATGGTTGGAGTGAATAACTTCAGTATTTACGCAACTTATAGTTTACAACCACTTTTCAAAAAAGATGAGGGTCCCGAAGTTTATCCTCTGAGTGTCGGGCTCGCGCTATCATTCAATTAATCATATAAATAAAGATTGAAATGCATTCAGAAAATGACTGCAACTGGAATTGTTCGGCTCAATTATTTTGAAAAAGTGAAATAAAATAGAAAAAAAACGACAAACCCTGTAACATAATTTTGACATCTTCGTCATACAACAAACAAAAATTAAACCCTTAAAATCTAATATTATGAAACTATTAACTTTAACCTTAACTTTAACATTTTTCGCCACTACAATTTTTGCACAAACAGCTGACACATTGAAAGCAAAAAAAGTGGAAATGGATACTGCAATAATCCAGGTAAAAGGAAAAAAAATAATCATTATCGAGGAAAAAGGATCTTTCGAAGATCGCTGGAAAAATTGGGATAAAAATAATAAAGACGGATTCCACAAGACAATAAACATTGGTGGATGTTGGGAGAAAAAATTTGATGGACACTACGGTGGTGTTGAATTAGGTATCAATAATTTTCTTAATAAAGACATGGAAATGATCTTACCAGAAGATGCTGGATACCTTGAACTAGAAGACTCTCGCTCAATTGAATTTAGCCTTAACCTTGTTGATGTTGCCGTACCAATTGTGAAAAATCGACTTGGACTTGTAACAGGTCTTGGATTCACATGGAACAACTATCATTTAGATAACAAGCAATTGTTACTTCAGAATGATGGAGATAGCTTATACGCCATCGAAGATACCGTAGCATCTTATTCAAAGAATAAACTAAATGCTGTTTTTGTAAACGTACCATTGATGCTTGAATTCCAGCAGCCAATTGGCAATAAAGATTTTTGGATCGCTGTGGGAGGTTATGCAGGAGTAAAAATAGGTAGCAGCACAAAGCTGAAAACAAATGATGGAGACAAAACAAAAACGCGTAAAGATTTTCATATGAACACATTGCGCTATGGATTGCGCGCCCAAGTTGGATTTGAGAACTTTGGAGTTTATTGCAACTATAGCTTACAATCACTATTTAAAAAGAACGAAGGACCTGAGTTGTACCCTATAAGTCTTGGTGTTACACTGGCATTTTAACAATTGAAAGGTCAGTATTATAGAACTACTCAGCGAAGGCTGTCTCCATGGAGGCAGCCTTCTTTTTGTGTATAATAAAACCGAATCCTTATCGAAGGCATAGCCTGAAGCGATTTGTTAAAATAACCAGCATGGGCTCAATAAACCCGGAGGGTTTATATGTCTGTAGAACAGTAATATACAGCATCAACAGGACTCCAGAGGAGTCCAACAATTATCAGGCTACCCAATCACCGATTGTGAAATTGTTCCGCTGATTAAATTCACAACGCGGTGATATCTGAAGCTTGAAGCCAAGCTACAGATATGTGATTCCTCCGGAATCAGTTTATTCAAAATCTAATATCCTATAATACAGCCTAATTGAAGCGCTCCTTCTCCCCGAGGAAGAAGGTTGAGTTAAGGTGATTACGCAACAGTAGTTTGAAATAAATAAACTTCGTTGAGCTCTCTATGGTTGGTTCCTTCGTTATATTAGGAATGACGGCTTCAAATTACGTGTTTTTAAAAAACTTTACATATTCCTGTAACCCCAGCGCTACCCCTGCGCTGCCGCGCGATTTTATCGAGTGGCTTTGTTTATTTATCGCACTGCGGTAATCAATTTAAGTTCTTTTCTCTGCTTTCAAAATAGCACAGTTTAAAAAAAGTTTCTTCATTCCTGTAACCTTTTTCGTAAATTAAGATATTCATTACAGAAACCCAATAAATAGATGAATACAATTCAGCTGACAGATGAATATTTAATGCTTGATGTGCGACGAGGCAATTTAGATGCCCTGGGGCCATTATTCGAAAAGTATCACGTGGAACTTTTCAATTATTTCCTTCGGCGTTGTCGCAACAGAGAATTAAGCGAGGATCTTACACAAAATGTGTTTCAGAGAATTATAAAATACAGAAGTTCATTCAGAGATGATTCTGTATTTAAACCCTGGATGTACAAGATTGCACAGAATATCATGTACTCACATTATAGAAAGCTAGTTCCGGAAGATGAATTTAAAGATACAGAGCAGCTTGCTGATAGTCCGGAGGGATCAGAGCAAGTGTTACAAGATAAATTATTATTTGAAGCGCTAAGTCAATTGCCCGAACAAGACCGGGAATTAATTGAATTGTCCCGATTTCAGGGTTTGAAATATGCCGAAATATCTGAAATAACAGGAAACTCGGTCTCGGCAATTAAAGTGAAAATTCACCGCGCTATTGGAAAACTTAGAGAACTATATTTTCAAACCGTATAAAAATATTGAAAATGAACTGTAACGAAATTGAAATATTATTAATTGACTACCTCGACGAAACTCTTGGTGATGAGGAAAA
>PKTE01000169.1 GCA_002869335.1 Salinivirgaceae bacterium
ACGGAAATAATTATAGATAGAATAAATACAGGTGAGTTTAATAAAGTTCATGACTACGTTAAAATAATCAATAATACTGCACAAAACACACTCGATCTGTTGAGCAATCTATTGGATTGGTCCAGAATACAATCTGGCAAAATTGACTTTAATCCAAACACAATTAACTTAAATAAAACAGCAAAGAGTCCTGTTGTGTTATTAGAAGCAAGTTACCTGGAAAAAGAAATCAACACATCTATAGAAATCCCGGAAGATTTGACTGTTTTTGCTGATGAGTTAATGCTGAAAACAATTGTACGAAACCTGCTATCAAATGCTATTAAGTTTTCATATACAAATGACAGTATCAAGATTGCAGCAAAGAAAGATGAAAATGACATACTAATTTCTGTCGCTGACACCGGAATAGGAATTGAAAAAGAAGTACTTGAAAAGCTATTTAGAATTGAAGACAGCTTTTCAACAAAAGGGACAAATAATGAAACAGGTACAGGATTAGGTCTTATTCTATGCAAAGAATTTGTTGAACAGCATGGAGGGAAGATATGGGTAGAAAGCACTTTTGGAGAAGGCTCAACCTTCTATTTTACGATCCCTCATACCAAATAATCTATTTCCCATCAGGTTCAAAATCCAAAACTATAGAATTCATGCAATAACGCTTACCTGTAGGTTTTGGACCATCGTCAAAGATGTGTCCAAGATGCGAATCGCAACGGGCACACTCAACCTCTATCCTACTCATTCCCATAGAATTATCTGGCCAGTAATTGACAGCATCAGGATTTACAGACTCAAAAAAACTTGGCCAGCCACATGAGCTTGCAAATTTTGCTGTGGAACGGAATAACTTATTGCCGCAAACAGCGCAATAATATGTTCCTTTGGCTTCGCTATCCCAGTATTCGCCTGTAAATGGATATTCTGTACCAGATTCTCTGGCTACTCTGTATACTTCAGCTGGAAGTATCTTCTTCCATTCAGCATCAGTTACATTTAAATGCGTTGTGTCAGTTCTTGAATAATATGGATTGTGTTTATGTTCTTTCATTTCTGTGTCCTTTGATTGCGGTTTACATTCAGTAACCGCAAACATTAATATAATAATTGCAAGTATTCTCATCATAGTTGGTTTTCCCTTTATAACTGGTATTAACTATACAATTGATGAAAGGAAATGTTCGTTTCGTATCTCACCTCTAGCCCAAGCGTCCGTTTATGCTAATGCAGATAATCAAAATAACCGTTCATTTCGATTCCCACTACTCTAGGCAAAAAGCCACTCAAGGCACTCCGTGGCTGCATAATTAATCCTGAAGGGATTAAAACTATAACCTCTGGTGAAACCCGGGGTTATAGAATCCAACTTAAAAATCGTCGCGATGGAACATCAATTGAAATTGAAACCTGTATATCGGCGAAATAAAAATGCATAATTAATTATTTCCGATAAGAAGCCTATCAAAATCGAACACTTTTATATCAAACTCAAAATTTTGATCTGTTTCACATATCTTTAAAGTTCAAAATAACTATAAGACTCATAAATTTTAAATATTCAACAATGAAAAAGCTCACCATTTTATTTCTAACAGCTTTATTATCAATCTATAATTTCAGTTACGCACAGGAAGACCCTGTTGTTCAAAAAATTATTGATATTGGCAAAACCGATAACCAGGCAATGCAACATCTGGACATTTTAACCAACCGTTTTGGTGGCCGCCCCATTGGTTCTGATGCTTATGATAATGCCGCAGAATGGGCTGCTTACAAATTTAAGCAATGGGGAATGGAAGTTGAAATGGATGAAGTGGGCGAGCTACCTGTTGGATTTAACCGTGGGCCCTGGTTTGGAAAACTTTTGGGAGAAAATGCTATGGACTTGCACTTTGCAACTCCATCTTACACATCTGGAACGAAAGGCGTACAAAGGGGGCATGTACTCATAGAACCAAAAACGCAAGCCCAATTCGATGCTATGAAAGGTAAATTAAAAGGTGCCTGGGTTTTGGTAACCGGACAAAGTAAAGGATGGCCAATTGATTGGTCGGCAAAAGGTGATAGTATCAGAGCTGAAGCAATTAAAAAAAATGTAGAAATAGAAAAAGAAAACTGGGCTATTCGTCGCGAAAACTGGAAAAACCGAAAAACAAATATAAAACCCAAAGAATTATTACACTATACAGACGAGCCTGCAGTGTTTTATAAAGACATGGTTAAAGCAGGTGTACTTGGATTCATTCAATCGTCAAAAGTGCCTATTACAGCTTTATACGACAGAAAAAATATCAATGATTTAACTTTTGAAACCTTACCAACAGTTCCTGACATCAAACTTGATGAGCATCAATACAAGATTATTGAGCAAATGGCAAAGGAAAGAAGGTATTTCCAATTGGAGTTTGATATTAGAAATCACTTCAAAATGGGTCCTGTAAAATATCACAATGTCATTGGTATTATTCGTGGAACCGAATTCCCTGATGAGTATGTAATTATGGGCGGACACCTTGATGCATTTGATGTAGCCACAGGTGGAGTGGATGATGGCTCAGGTGCAACACCCATTATGGAAGCAGCACGCCTGATTATGGAAGCTGGTGGCAAACCTAAACGTACTATTTTAGTGTGCCTTTGGGCAGGTGAAGAATTTGGATTGCTTGGATCAACTCATTGGGTAGAAGATAACGCAGATAAATTGGATAAAATTTCAAACATGTTTAATCGCGATAGCGGTCCGGAAACTCCTGTAGGAATAAGTGTAACTGAGGCTATGAGAGCCGACATGGAGAAAGTTTGCAAACCAATAAACTCCATAAATCCAGAATTCCCATTCGAAATTAAAGAACGTAAACCCAGACAAGTCCCTAAAGAACCATGGGGAACCGATAGTGGACCATTTGCTGTAAAAGCCGTTCCTACCATGTCGTTTTCATTGGATGATGTGAAAGGTTACGATTTCAGTTATATGGAAATCTGGCATACCGAAAGAGATACCTATGACAAAAGTATACCTGAATATCAGGAACATGCAGCTATTGTGAATGCTGTGGTTGTTTACGGAATTGCCAACCTGGATCATTTACTCTACCGCGAAGGTTATTATATTAAAGAAGAGCCAAAAGCAGATAAGAAAAAGAAGAAAAAAAGAAAGAAATAGATATAAAGTCCAGAAAACCAAAAACTTCCAAATTATCTTGTTTTTAATGAATGCTTGAAAAATTAAAAAATCATAGATTTTTTATTTTTCGGCATTTCAGGATCCAAGTTTAAGGTTGTAACTTGGAGATCCTTATAAATAATTGTTTTACAATTA
>PKTE01000233.1 GCA_002869335.1 Salinivirgaceae bacterium
CATTTTTAAGTTTCTTGTACATTCCAAATAAGTAGCCAATTTCACGACCTCCAACGCCAATATCACCGGCAGGAACGTCAGTATTAGCACCAATATGACGGAATAACTCTCTCATGAAACTTTGAGTAAAACGCATTACCTCATTATCTGATTTTCCTTTTGGATCAAAATCAGAACCTCCTTTACCGCCACCCATAGGCAGAGTAGTAAGTGAGTTCTTAAAAACTTGCTCAAAGGCCAAAAACTTAAGGATACTTTGGTTTACAGTTGGGTGAAATCTCAATCCACCTTTGTAAGGCCCTATAGCGCTGTTCATTTCAATGCGGAAACCGCGATTAACCTGTACAACACCTTTATCATCTACCCATGGAACTCTGAATACGATCATTCGCTCAGGTTCAGCTATCCGCTCAAGAATTTTTGCTTCCTTATAACGCGGATTTTCTTCGATAAATGGAATTAGTGATTCGGCAACTTCGTGTACTGCCTGTAAAAATTCAACTTCACCAGGGTTTTTCATTTCTACCCTTGCCATGAAGTCTTTCAAAGCTTGTTCATGCATTTTTTCCATAAGAGAATAAATTTAGTTAGCACCGTCAATTTATAGATAATTATTTTATTAGACAAAATATTTGCAGTAAAATATACTCTGTTTTAGGCAAATAAGTAAATATTCAAATTGATTTTAAATAAGGTCGAATATTTTGGGTATCTGCCCTTTAAACTGTAAATTGCTTATGAAAGTGTAGATACACTAACAATGATTAGTATATATATAATTGCATACCTATGGCTAATATTGAAGATTACGACGACGGAATAAATAGAAATGATACTGACTTAAGTCGAATAGAATATGAAAAGCTAAAAGCAGAGAATAAAGAGCGCTTAAAAGAGCTTGCATGTATCAACGAAACAGTAAGAATTTTAAAAGAAGCTAAAAATATTGATGAAGCTCTTCATTTAATATCTGGCGCCATTCCCAGAGGTATGCAATATCCTGAAGATACCACTGCTCGCATCACATATGATGGAAAAGTATTTACTAGTGTTAATTTTAAAGGTTCTCAATGGGTATTACGACAGAATTTTGATACCATAGACAAGCGTGTAGGTTCTTTGGAGATATTTTATACTAGCGATCACCCTCAACTTGATTTTGGGCCATTTCTAAAGGAAGAACAAGATCTGGTAGATAACTTATCAAGTCTTATAAAAGGGTACCTCGATGGAGATATTGCTAACAAACTTAGCCGACCTAATCAGTTATACAGTTCTATTAAAACTGTATCGGTAACAAAACCTCGCCGTAGTAAACTTTTACAGCTATTTTTAAATCGCAATAACTACAACAGAGATTTATATCATGATCTTATGCCATTTAAAATCAAAGAGATTTTACTCGTGGCTAGTCTTTATGATGCTTTTAGTATTGAAAGTGGAGGTCGCTTTTCTGAATACGTGCTGCGCCAATACGAAAGATTAAATCTAACTTCTGTCCCGCGTATTACTGGAGCGTCTGATCCGGAAGATGCCATGGAGCATTTAAAGGCGAAACATTACGACATGGTAATTATGATGATTGGAATGGATACATCAAAGCCTCTTGGACTTGCAGTGCGTATTAAAGAGGCATTTCCTTATTTACCTGTTTTTGCTTTACTCAATAATAACGAGAATTTAATTCAGCTTGAGGAAAAAAGAAAAGAATTACCGGTAATCGATAAAGTCTTTGTATGGAAAGGAGATTCACAGGTTTTCTTCTCCATGATTAAGCTCATTGAAGATAAAATAAATGTTGACAATGATACACGCATGGGGCTTGTACGTGTGGTAATTCTTGTAGAGGATGCTGCAACATACTATTCTCGTTATCTTCCGATGCTATATAATATTGTTATGGAGCAAACCCGCCGCATTATAGATGATGTAAGTACGGATGATTTGTATAAAGTACTGAGGCTTAGGACACGCCCAAAAATATTGTTGGCAACTACATATGAAGAAGCAATGCGAATCTATAAAAAGTATAGCAACCAGCTTTTATGTCTTATTACCGATGTGGAGTTTGAGAAGAATGGAAAATTATATAAAAATGCAGGTATTGATCTTGTAAAAGAGATAAAGTCAGAGAAACGTGAACTACCTGTAGTAATACAATCATCCGATAAAAAATTTGAATATATAGCTGAGGAACTTGATGCGGCATTTATTGATAAAAATTCCGAAAGCCTAATGCAAGATCTACGCACATTTATTTTGCATTATCTTGGGTTTGGAAACTTTGTATTTCGCGACTTGCAAGGTAGAGAAATAGCTATTGCACGCTCGCTGCGGGAGTTTGAGAATTTATTACACACCATTCCTGAAGAGTCCATTGTGTATCATGGCAATAAAAACCATTTTTCACTTTGGTTAATGGCAAGGGGCGAAATTCAGGTGGCGCATATCCTCCACCCGGCTCAAATTGCAGATTTTCCAACACCTGATGATCTAAGAAAGTATATAATAACGATTCTTAATAAATTCAGAAATGAGCAGAACAAAGGGAAAGTGGTTCCTTTCCATGTTTCTGATATTGATGACCCTACAAGTATTGTTCTTCTTGGAGAGGGAAATCTAGGTGGTAAAGGACGTGGATTAGCTTTTATCAATACTTTGATTCATAACTACGATTTCTCACAACTGATTCAGGGCATTAATATTCGCACTCCAAATACTTGCATGATAGGAACTGACGAGTTTCTTAAGTTTATGGAATTTAACGACTTAAGGCAAAAGGTGTATGAAGAAAAGGATTATAGTAGAATAAAAAAATGGTTTTTGGAAGCACAATTTTCTGAAATGATTTCAGATAGACTCTATAAACTGTTAAAATTTATTGAGAAGCCAATTGCAGTTCGTTCATCGGGCATGTTTGAAGATAGTATACAACAACCTTTTGCTGGTATTTTTGAAACCTATATACTTCCCAATAGTGATCCGGATATTAAGAAACGCCAAGAACAACTTGAAGAAGCCATTAAACTTGTTTACGCTTCTGTATTTTCAAAATTAGCCAGAGGCTATGTAGAAGCTATCAGCTATAAAATTGAGGAAGAAATGATGGCTGTGGTTATTCAAGAGGTGGTTGGAAATCAATATGGAGACTATTTTTATCCACATATTAGTGGAGTGGCCCAATCTTATAACTACTACCCTGTTTCTCATATGGAGCCTGATGATGGAATGGCTGTTGCAGCTGTTGGATTGGGTAAATATGTGGTAGATGGTGAAAAAGCCTATCGTTTCTCTCCTAAGTATCCCCAAACAATGATTCATTCACTTAAAGATTTGTACAAAGAATCGCAGGTTGAGTTTTATGCTGTAGATATGAAAAGGCAGGAACTTGATTTTGAGAAAGGTGATATGGCTGGATTAATTCGACTGGATATTGATGATGCAGAAATGCATGGGACATTAAAACATTGTGCTTCTGTTTACGATCCTGAGGGCGATAGACTAATCCCCGGCTTAAGTCATGCAGGTCCACGTGTGGTCAATTTTGCCAATATTCTGCGTCACAACTATATACCTTTAAGTAAAACTATCGAAACTGTTTTAGATATTGTCGAAGAAGCTTTAGGATCACCTGTAGAAATTGAATTTGCTGTTGATTTAAACAAAGATGAAGAAGGGAAAGCATCATTCTATCTACTTCAAATCAAGCCGCAAATAAGCTCATGGGAAGGTTATTCGTTTGAAGAAGAAGACCTTAAAGATGAAAATGTAATCCTATTTACTGATAAAGCAATGGGTAATGGAATTGTAGACAATATTTATGACATAATAATTATTGACAAGGAAAAGTTTGATAAATCACATACGAAAACAATGGCCGAAGAGGTTGAAGCATTTAATGAAACCATGAAAGCCGAAAACAGAAAATACTTATTGATTGGCCCCGGCAGATGGGGAACGCGAGATCCTTGGATAGGAATCCCGGTAGATTGGCCCCAAATATCTAATGCTAAGGTTATTGTAGAAACTGATTTAGACGGATTTCCACTTGAAGCATCTTCCGGCTCTCACTTTTTCCATAATGTAACCTCAATGAACGTTGGCTATTTTAGTGTGAATCAAAGTAATCAAAAGCAATTTATAAACTGGGATTTTATTTTTAGACAACCATTACACGATGAAAAGAAATACTTCAAGCATTTCCGCCTCGACAAACCATTTACAATAAAAATTGATGGAAAAAAACGTAATGGAACTGTGATAGAATAATTATTATTGCAGTTTGAAAGTTCAATTATGAAGAAAACACGTATCTGGTCTGCTAAGATTATATGGATAATACTGATAATCAGCATTATTACAAACATTGTAAACACTCGTAAAATAAGACCTGATAAAGTATTTATCTGGGATATAAAATCCTATTATGCTTATCTTCCTGCTACAATTATTCATGGGGATGTGCATTTAGATTTTCTAAAAGAATATGATGCACATTACAACGACTATTTTTGGCCTTCAAAATTAGAAAATGGCAATAAATTAATCATTACGAGCATGGGTCTTTCAATGCTCTATGCTCCATTTTTTATGACTGCTCATATATTTGCAAGCATTTCATCTTATGATGCCAATGGTTATTCGTACCCATATGCTTACGCTCTCATTTATAGTATTTTATTTTATGTAATGCTGGGGTTTATTATGCTGCGAAAAATTCTACTTCGCTATTTTGATGATTTCACTACTACCCTTACTCTTATAGTTGTTTATTTTGGCACCAATTTATTTTATTACAGTTTATATATCCCGATGACCCATGCATATAATTTTGCATTGTATGCTGCTTTCATTTTATATACAATAAAATGGCATAAGAACTCAAAACTTAAATCTTCAATAATTTTAGGCGTTTTATATGGTTTATTGTCCCTAGTAAGACCTACAAATGCCCTGATTGTCTTTCTTTTCATACTTTATGACATAAAATCATTTAAAGATCTGGCTGATAAAGTACTTTTCTTCTTGCGCAAATGGAAATATGTGCTCATTATTGCTGCTATGACATTTGTCATTTGGATTCCGCAAATGCTATACTGGAAAGAAATTACAGGTCATTACATCTATTATTCATATGGTATAAAAAAAGCGTCATTCTTTTGGGACAATCCTCAGCTGTTCAATGCTTTATTTAGTTTTAGAAAAGGTTGGCTAGTATATACTCCTGTTATGGTATTTGCTTTAGCTGGAATTTGGTTTCTAATTAAAAAACCAAAAGAATTTCTAGTCCCAATATTAATTATTGTGCCACTTTATATTTACGTTCAGTCGTCTTGGTGGAGCTGGTGGTTTGGAGGTGGATATGGCAACCGCGCATTTGTAGATTTTTATGGATTATTAGCTATTCCTTTGGCTGCATTTATTCAAAACACTAAGAACAAAAACCATTTCTGGCGCTATAGTATTATTGGAATAATGAGTTTTGTAATTTTGCTAAATAGTTGGAATATAGTCCGGTATAATCATGTTTCTATTCATTATTACTGGAACTCCAGTGCTAGCTACCTGGAGAATATTTTTCATGTTAAACCTTCAGGTCGTTATTGGAGGACTATACCCTATCCAGATTACGATAAAGCCAGAAAAGGTGTTTATGTTGCAGAGAATCTAATTGAGAGATATGAAGGTGAATATAATATTTCACCAGAAATGATTTTATCTCAAATTAAAGCTACTCTTTCAGCTGATGATGTAGAAGTTAAAAAACTAGAGCAAAAACATGCTATTTCAGTCGATTCTGCAAAGGATATTGTAGCCAGAAACATATATGAGCAGAATTACTCATTAAACCAATATATAAGGCCAATAGAGCAAAAGTTTGCTGAGGAGTTCACTCAAAAGTATGGCGCTTATTTAAATACTCTTGAACAAAAACATGGATTGAAAGCTGGTGATATATCTGTAGAAATTAATTTCCCTCAAGAAAGAAGTTTTGTATACGCTGATAATGAATACACGAATGAACTTCTTTCAAAGTTTTACACAGCCAATATGATAGATACTTCTCAAAATGGAAAGTTATATGAAATTAAAGGAGTTAAGGAGTACTGGACTATAACCGATGACATGGAAAACAAGAAGAAGAAACTTCAACCTACAACATTTACTCAGAAATACTCAATTGTTCTTCCTGAACGCATATTTGAAAATTGTTTTACAGGTAACTGGGCTGTGAATGTTGGTAATGCTTTAGATAAGTCAATACGCATTACAATTCCAGATATCAATAAAGATCATGTTTTAATATCTTTTTGGAAAAAGGGAACTGATGAATTAGTAGTTAAAGGAAATAATATTGCTAATAATGAAATAGTTACCTATTCAAATATTTTAAAAGGACATTGGATAAAACAAGAAATAATGGTTAAGCTGAAAAAGAATTCAACCCAACCATTACAACTTGTAATTCAATCTATGAGTCATGCTGGATTTATAGCTGATGACCTAGCCATTTACATATTAAAAGATTAATATTTGGTTGTTAAATTCCCATTGCTTTTTCTATTCGTTTTGGCACATCTGTATTGTCCATAATACCTTCAAAACAACCTTCATTAACTCCTTGTGCATGAACTACAACTGGTAATCCTGTATGAGCCTCTGTAGTCCATCCAACTCCTGCCTTTTCATTCAGCATTTGAAGCGCTGTAAAAAGAAATTGTTGAACAGAACCATATAATAATTCAACTTCGTTATTATGATTTGATGTAGCTTTCCAGGCATTCTTAAGTTTTAGCTTATCTTTTTCATTAAGCTCAACAGGTCCACCTAAACCAAGATTCTTATTAATGAAATCCATGGCTTTTGTAAAATTAGAGTTATTTTCAAGGATTGGCCTAAATGCTTCTACTAAGGCTTCGTGTGACATAGTTTGATATTGCAAAAGATCAAATTTTGTTTTGTAATGCAGGGTTTCATTTCCCAAACTTAAACCTCCAGTTTCGTGATCTCCCAGCACTACAATTAATGTTTCATCAGGATGATTTGCAGCAAACTGAATAGCTTTCCCAATTGCATTATCAAAATCTATCATGCCTTTGATCATTGTAGCAGCATCATTGGCATGGCAAGCCCAATCAATTTTACCACCTTCTACCATCATAAAAAAACCATTTGGGTTATCCAGCAATTCAATACTTTTACCGACTATCTGCTCTAAAGTAAGATCACCCTCATTCATATCAATGGCAAAAGGCATAGCTCCATCAGAATGTAACCTTTGATGTGCAAAAAGTATGGGTAATTTATTTTGGTTAGCTTCTAAAAACTCTTTATTCTCTCTAATAATGCTTATATCACTTTCAGTTTCATATAAATCTGGCAAAGTGTCTTTCCTTCCTTTGGGGTATTTAAAACCTCCACCTGCAAACAAATCAAACCCACTTGTAAAAACCTGTTTACCAATTACATAATATTGGTTGCGTTTGTCTGCATTGGCATAAAAAGCAGCTGGAGTAGCATGATCAATAGAAACAGTAGAAATAATTCCAACCTTCATACCTGCTTCTTTTGCTTTGTATGATATGCTTTTTAAATTTTGACTACGATCTGCTGACTTACCAATTGTGTTAATACTGGTTTTATGTCCTGTAGAAAGAGCTGTCCCAGCAGCTGCAGATCCTGTTATAAATCTGTTTTCAGCATAATTATAAAACCATCCGTGAGCATTTAATTTACTTTGATTTAATTGCTGCATTCCAGGCTTTTTGTTTAGCTGAGCCAAATATGCTTCAGTTAAACTTAACTGTGCTAATGAAACACCATCACCAATAAAGTAGAATACATATTTGGCTTTTTTACTTGAATTGCCAGAATTAGTTGAACTACATGCTGTAAGCACAAAAGCAGCAATAATTGCTGCCACTATTAAACGTGAATATTTCATTTTAAATAATTTTGTTTTCGTTACCTAACAAATCGGCCGAAGTTTTTGGCCTTTAGTTTGTTTAATTTTAGTTTAAATACGCATACTTGTTTTACCGCAGGCTCATTATACTCAAAATCTCTTTCGACATACTGCTTCATTACTATATTAAGTGCATCAACTTTTTGATTATATTCTTCAACAAACTCAATAACTCCTTCTGCAACAATACTTTTGTAATTCATTCCATATGAGCAGGCTACATGATCATCTCGATGATATAAACTATGACCTGTACTCATAGTAATACAAACATTTGGGTTCGCTCTTAAAATATCCATTTTACGTCCATTTGGATCGCCATGGAAATACATATAACCATCCTCATAACCATAATTCATCATAACCACATAGGGTTTTCCGTCAGTATCAACCATTGAAAGAGCACAACTATCGCAATCCTTTATTATTTGCTCTTGTTCTGACTTTTCTTCTATCCAAACTGTAGGCATATCTATAATTTATTCGATTATTGTTTTTTCGTTCCGCGAATTAACAAATAAAATGTCTCCCATCGACTCATATCCCATAAAAATTTTCTTCCCATCGTGCTTAACCTGCTCTTCGAGGAAACCTATTATTACTAATCCTGCATCCTGAGATTTTTGCTCGATTAATTCTCTTTGCGTTGTATCCTCATTGATTTCAACACTTTTTATATTCTTAACAGCAATAGGTAACCTTCCCTGTTCCACTATTTTTATAATCTCATCACGTGATTCTTCTGTTTTTCCATGCCCTACAATATTGAAAATACTGATTTTAGTACCTTCCCAGGCCGGATGAGCGGATATAATATAACTGAGCAATATCATTTCATTCGCATTGTAAACATCTGTAGATCTTATCCAAACATGTATTCCGCTCTTATGGTTAACAGGTTTTAAAGTAGAGCTGTAAAGACAAATATCAAATCGTCCAGCCTTTGCCAGTGGCATATTTTCAACAATGGCCTGCATATTCTCTTCGTCTGTACGAAGCGATTCGAAGACTACCATATTATTTTCCATACCAGAAACGCCAGGCAACTGTATAGCTTGGGCAACTGCTGATGTATATGATGGAGAGATCATTGTATCAACATAAACTGCACTATTTTTTTGATCGATAATATCAACAAGCTTTTCTAGCTCTTTAGATGCTTCATCAGCCAATTTTGTAGAGAAATAACCATTTTTCATGTGAATATATGTCCCAAATCCATATTTCCACGCTATCCAATTCATGAACTCCAAAGCTTTTTGTCTGTTAAATGAGTCGCTACTAATACAAATGGCCGAAGGCCTCCACTCCATTTTTTTACGAGATTTATAGTTTTTCTGTACATATACTTGCAAGCGGCGATTAAGTTGGAAAAATGCACCTTTAAAGATGTCTTCCATACCTCTTCTTTGCTTATGCACACTATTGATATATAGATATAAAACTCCAATAGTTAAAATAGCTGCAAGGGCATAAAACATGTCAATTTTAAACATTAGCCAAACTGCCATGATAAAACCGATCAATGACACATACCACCTACTTCTAAAGGTTGGTCTGTATGAAGGTGCTGAACCGAAGTGATTCAAAAATGAGATTAAAGACAATGATCCGTATGTAACCATAAAAAACATGGTAATAATTTGGGCTACAATATCAACGTCTCCTAAAATCACAAACACCATGGCAATGATGACCGTCACTAGCGAAGCATTGAACGGCTCTCCATCTTTTTTGCGTGTTGATGATAATATACCATTGGCACGCGACCATGGCAATGATCTATCTTCTGAAAGCGCATGTAATGTTCGCGGTGCAACCATTACAGAACCTAAAGCAGATGAAATGGTAGAAGCAGCTAAGCCCAATGGAATAATAAAATAACCATAAGGAGCTATTTGAGACATAATCAATTGATCTCCAACCAAAAGGTCTGGAGATACAGTATCAGCCATTTTCCAGGCCAAAATTAAGTATATAATTAGGCCGCTTATTGTGGCTGTAATAGTTCCAAGCGGAATACTCTTTCCCGGATTTTTAAGCTCACCAGATAGTCCTACTCCTGCCGTCATTCCGGTAAATGCAGGGAAAATAATGGCAAATACTATGAAAAAGCTATTACCATTCTTCAATGCAAGATTTTCGCTAAAATATGATGTCTCCTCTCCAACCGGTGAACCAGCAAATAGTAATCCAAGTGCTAAAAATAAAATAGCAACCACAATGTAGAGTGCTTTTACCCCAAGGTTTGCTCCTTTTTTGAGAATTAAAAAAGATAGTAATAGCATAGCGGGTACAGATACAACTTGCCTGGGTAGGCCAAAACCATAAGTTTCTTTGAACCAGTCAAATAATGGCGAAAAAGCCTCTGTAAATGCAATTACATAAAAAGCTACGCTAATAGCCTGACTAAGAAAGAGAGCTAGACCAATAGTTGCTCCAATATTGAGTCCAAACGATCGACTTATAATGAAATATTCTCCACCTCCCTGCACCCGCTTGTTTGTAGCAATTTCTGAGATTGCAAGCGATGTTGGAATTGTTACCATGTGTCCTAGTAAAATGATAAGAATAACACCCCAAAATCCAAGTGTGCCAACGGCATAACCAAAACGCAAGAATAAAATTGCTCCTAAAATGGTGCTAATGGCTGTAAAAAAAACAGGTGCTGTACCGAAATTACTTTTGCTCATTTAATTAAAGTTTAAACCCAATAATTGTTACATCGTCAATCTGATCTTCCTCACCTTTCCAGTTTTCAAAATGCTCTTCCAAATCTATTCTTTGTTCAGCCATAGATTTCTGTGATAGGGATAATAATAAGTCCTTAAAGCGACTTCGTTTGAATTTTTTCCCATTCTCACCATTGAACTGATCTGGGTAACCATCAGAGAATAAATACAATTGATCTCCCTTTTGTAATTGAATGTCTTGCTGAGAGAACTCTTTCATTTTCAGATAAATAGAAATTGGTGCTTTATCTGATGTATATTCTGTTAGTTTTTTATCACGCACAAGCACCAACGTGTTTCTGGCACCTGCAAATTTTGTTTTATAAGTATTTAAATCAATAGAAATTAATGCCATATCCATTCCATCTTTTTGAACGCCTCTTTCCATCTTCTGATCTAGAACAGCAATGATTTCCTGCCGCAGCTTATTTAAAATAGTTGATGGTTCATTAATGCCCTCTTTTATGACAATTTCTCGCAAAAAAGAAATACCCAGCATACTCATAAGAGCTCCCGGAACACCATGCCCCGTACAATCGGCAACTGTAGCAATTAATCTATTATTATGGATTGTCCACCAATAAAAATCACCACTGATACGCTCTTTAGGCCTGAAAAATATGAATTGATCTTCTAATCCTTCTATCGTATTCGATGAAGGCATCATACTGTTTTGTATGAAGTGGGAATATTCTATACTTTCCATTAAATCCTGATGCACCCTTTCCAGTTGATTTTTTTGAGATTCTATCTCATTTCGCTGTGTAAGGATTTCTTCGGTTTGTTGCATCAACTCTTCATTTTTTTCTGTAACCTCTGAAGTGCGCTCTTTTACAATTGATTCCAACTCCTTTTGTCGATGCTTGAAAGTAGCAATGCGCCATTGATAACCAATATAGACCACAAGCAATCCAAGTAATATGGCTGTTATTCTAAACCATAGAGTTTTCCACCAAGGTGGCATTATACTAAACTCATATACTGCAGTATTACTTTTAAAACCATGCTTAGTTATGGCCTTAACTAAAAAACGATAACCTCCAGGATCTAAATTGCTATAAGTACTTTTATGCTGGTCAGTGACAGGGTTCCAATAATTATCATACCCTTCCAACATAAATTGATATTTTAAGTCTTCAGGATTATTCCAATCTAAGCCTGTGAAATTAAATGTGATATGATTAACTTCATGACTCATTTGCAATGATATAGGTAAAAAATTCCATGGTGAGAATCCACTATAATTTATTTCAGGTTTTTTACCAAATGAAACTTTATTGAATATCTGATTTTCAGGAGAATTAGAATTAGTTCCTAACCAATTAACAGGTTCGTAAAATAGATCAATTGAAGTAAGCCTAATCCCAGGCTGCAATGTATCTCCAGCATTTTTATCGGCATTAATTTTTGTAATCATTTTACCAGTTCCCCACCAAATATTACCATTGTGGTCCTTACCTACAGAATGATTTGCAAATACATCACCGCCAATAAATCCTTGTTGATAATCGTAGTTTTCAATTGAATAATTGATCCCATAGATATTAACAGACTGGGCATTAAAATTTTGATTTGTAATTAATGAAAACTTAGACACACCATTTTCTGTACCAACCCATATATCACCATTATTGTGGATACAAAAATTGCGAATTACATTGCTTAATACACCCTGTTTTTTGCCAATATGCTTTACGTTTTTTTCTAACTGCTCATATAAAGTTTCTGATAATGCCTGATAATCATTCTGAACAAGAATTTTATATATATTCTTCACAATACTCGCTGGTATAACATTAATTTTATTATTTGTAGCTACCCAGATGTTTCCGTATTGATCTTCAGCTATTCCATATGCAATATTTGAACTTAATCCATGATTTTCATTAATGTAAAATATCTTGTTTTCAACTAAAACAGCTAAACCAAATTCATTTGAAGCTAACCATAAGCTACCAAACTCATCTTTGATAATATCTTCAATTTCTGAAAGTGCAAAACCTTCATTTTGTGAATACTGGTAGATTGAATCTCCTGAAATGTAATTTAAACCAGCATAGGTCCCAACCCACATACCTTTACGGTCTGCAAGCAGTGAAGTAACTTCATCATGCAGTAAACCATTTTCCGTGCTGTATGTCAATAATAAATTATCAGATATTTTGGAAACGCCTCCTCCTTCAGTTCCAAACCATAAATTATCATCAGAATCAATTTCAAGGTCCCAAATTGTATTTTCTTTGAGGCCTCTTGTTTTATCCCATGTTAGAATTTGTTGACCATCAAATCTCATTAATCCATTTCCCCAACCTCCAATCCACATATTCTTTTGATTATCTTCAATAAAAGAAAGTGCAATATTATCTGTAAGCCCTTGATCTTCTGATAGGTACTGAATCTTTCCCCCATCATACTTCATTAAACCTCCTCCATAGGATGCAATCCAGTAATTACCGGCAGGATCATCTATTATATCCCAAATAATATCATTGGTTAATCCATGTGAGGTATTTATTTCAATAAAAGTTTCTCCATTATATTTATAAATTCCCCCTCCATCAGTTCCAAACCATAAATTATCATCATTGTCTTTTCTTACCCTAAATATTTCAGTTGTTTCAATGCCTTGATCTGTTGAATATTGGTAAAATTGTGTGCCATCAAATTTTATGATGCCTTCACCAAAAGTACCCATCCATACGTTACCTTTTTTATCGGCATTAACTGCCCAAACAGCTGATGTGGGAAGCCCCTGGAACATAGAGTACTGAAAAAAACTGATTCCATCAAACATGATAATACCCATGTTAAATGTACCTATCCAAAGTTCATTATTTTTTCCTATTGCGATATCATAAATTTGTCTAACATCTAGTCCTTGTTCCTTTCCATACACAAAAAGTGTATTATCATATATGGCAGATAAACCATTATCTGTTCCAACCCATATTCTTCCTTGGAGATCTTCAGTTATTGCCCTTACTTTGCCTCCAGGTAATCCGGTTTTAGTTGTATAATGATGAAAATCTATTCCATTATAGCAAATAAGACCATTATTAAATGTACCAATCCACAATCTATTTTTGCTATCAACTAAGAGGCTGAGTATTTTATTAGTAGGTAGGCCCTGATCAATAGAATATTGATAAAATGAACGCCCGTCATACCCCACAAGACCAGCTCCAAATGTGCCCATCCAAATCATTCCAAGTTCATCTCGGGTTAAGGACATTATGTAGGAAGAAAATAAACCCTGTGCAATGTCCAGATATTTAAGATTTATAGTCGCTTCTTCTTTGTATAATGGGTTTCCGGCTTCTGCAACGACTGGAATTTTTGTGTGAATTTTCTTCACATCTCCCGATTTTAAACTTGAGGTGTCTTGTGAGCCTGAAATATAATTCAACAATATTTTAGTAGGCATTTTTGCACTACTCAATCCATTATTCACTATAGGATTGCCAATAACTTTCTGTATGTAAGGTGGTTTGGTTCTAGTTAACACACCCTGACTAATGAACTCCGTTTTACCGGGATCAATCTCACGTAATCCTTTAAATTGCGTTTTAATTGGTGAAGAAAGCTTTTTGACCGATGGACTTTTAACTCCATTTTTACCAGGAATACAAACCTTAACAGAATCAGGATTTATTTCATTTACCTGACTATTAGCCGAATATGTTAAAGTCAAAAAAAATAAAATAATTAATATCTGTAGTTTCATACTCTGTCTTGAATTACCTCTTAAAAGTACGAAATTTAAGGAAATATTAATAAGATAATATCATTTTGACTACATATTTAACCCAATAATTTTAGTAATTTTGTTTCAATAGCAAACATTGGGACTAAACATTTTGCAAAATGAAAATCATTAAGATTACTATTTTTACAGTTCTCCTATCTATTTTTTTTATTGGTAATATATATAGCCAGGATTCCTTAACAAATCAATCTATAAAAAAAATAAATAGAAAGCTGCATGATCTTAACTATCAAATGATTGAAAACAATCAAAACATTAAAGAATTAATCAAAATTACCACACTGCATACTGATTCTTTGATTAACAAAAATGAAAACCAACTTCAGCGTATTTTAGACTTCTATGAAAAAAAATCTATTGATCAGATAGCACAAATTATTAATATCAAGCATCAACTCGCTCAAAATCATATAGATCAAAGCAATATAACTAAATGGCAAACCATAATAATTGCGATTGCGATTGTAATGATAGCATTACTCATTGTAATTACACTTCAAACCCGAAAAAACACTATTAGTTATCTTATTTCTGAAACCAGAAAACTATCTGAAAATCAAGATGAAATTAACGAAAAAGCTGACTCTTTGCAGAAATTAAGTTTGGAAATAGCCAGGGAGATTTTAAGACAAAAAAAGACTTTAAAAAAGCAGCAAAAAAACTTAAAATCATCTCATGAAACAATTGTAGAAAAAATCGGTATAAAAAAGGGTAAAAAGAAAAAGTGAGGCTAATTAATGCCCTTAATCATTGAGTTAAAACTCCCCTATATTATCAAAATTTATAGACTTAAAGGTTTCCATATAGATCAATAATTATTTGTAATAAAAGATCTCTTGAATATGCATTATACCTTAGGAATCTTACTTAAAAGTGATTATGTAATTCATTAATTGGTTATTAGAACCATAATAATAGCTAGAACTTCCTGATTTTTATACACGCAATTAGCTAAATAAAAGCAAAAAATACTCGGCAATACAAGGGTTAACAGCAAACCCTGACAAAACTCATAGATTTACTCATTAAAATAAGCCATTTTGCTGAAAATTTAAACTAATCGATATGTATAAAATAACAGAACATCCCATTATCGATATCGAACCAGGGAAAGAGGTCTATTTCAATTATAAAGGAAAGCAAATTGTTGCTGAAAAAGGCAAAACCATTGCTGCAGCATTGCACCAGGCTGGATTTCCAGTGCATAGTCATAGTTTGACAAACCGCAATAGAAGTCTTGAGTGTGGAATTGGAAAATGTGGAGCATGCGAAATGCTTGTGGATGGACAAATACGTAGAATATGTATCACAAAAGTTGATGATGTTAAGGAGGTTGCAGAAATTCCACAAAACTATGAACCTGCTATAACTAACTATAAAAGCAGTGAATCTGTTAAAGTATATAAAACTACAGTAGCTATCATTGGAGCTGGTCCTGCAGGACTTGCTGCCAGAGCCCTGCTCAATGAGCACAATGTAGACAATTTAGTAATTGACAATAATGATACAATTGGTGGTCAATTCACAATGCAAACGCATCAGTTTTTCTTCTTCGAGAATGAGAAAAAATATGGAGGTATGCGTGGTTTTGATATTCCAAAAGAATTAACAGCTGATAACGACGATGGAATACTATTAAATTCCACAGTTTGGGATTTATTAAATGGTAAACGTTTAGCCATAAAAAATGTAGTTACAGATGAAATCTATTATGTTGATGCCGATCATTTAGTAATTGCCACAGGCGCAGTTCCATTTATGCCGTCATTTGAAAATGACGACTTGCCAGGAGTATATACAGCAGCTGTTGTTCAAAAAATGATGAATAATGAATTGACTTTATTAGGTAAAAACATATTAACTGTTGGTGCAGGTAATATTGGATACTTAACTTCCTATCAAGCGGTTCAGGCTGGTGCAAATGTCAAAGCAATCGTTGAAGCACAACCTCGCGAAGGTGGATTCCCTGTGCAAGCCAACCGTGTTCGTCGCCTGGGTATCCCTATTTACCTTTCACATATTTTGGTTAAAGCCATTCCTAACGAAGACCACACTGGTATTGTTGGAGCGGTGGTTGCAGAGGCAGAAAATTTTAAACCTGTACCAGGAACCGAACGCATTATTGAGGGCATTGATACTATCAATATTTGTACAGGCTTAGTGCCCGATGACTCCCTATTGATAAAGGGTAAAGAGGTATTTGGCCGCCATGTTTACGGAGCTGGAGATGCTATACGAATAGGCGAAGGAACCAGTGCTGTGCTTCGTGGCAAGCAAGTCGCATATGAGATACTTGAAGAATTAGGTGCCAGATACAATTATGATGACTATTTAAAACTTTCAAAAGAGTATATTGACTCGCAGCAACATCCGGTTCAGGTTATTAAAGAACCAGCATTGCCTTCACGCGAAAGAATGGATAAACCATTTGTTATTGCAGATTGTCTTTACGGTTTTGCATGTAATCCATGTGCTTTTTCCTGCCCGCACGATGCCATAACCAAATCATCATCGAGCACAGTGCCTGTAATTGATTTTGACAAATGTGTAGGTTGTATGCAATGCGTTACACTTTGTCCAGGTCTCGCTATTTTTGGTTATAACTTTAAAAAGGATTGGTTGTTCTTACCTGTCGAATATGATGTTGAAGAAGGTAGCAATGTTATTCTAGTTAATAACGACGGACAAAAAGTTGGTACAGGAGTGCTTGAAAAAGTAGTTAAAAAGCCAAATAAAACACATTTAGCTCGTGTAAAGGCCAATGATATACATGGTGAGGATTTGGTTCAAGCACGTGGCTTTATTGTAGCCGATAAATTTCCTGAAGGAGTAGAATTTACGCCCTCTTCAAATGATATTGAGTCCAAAGAGTTTATTTGCCATTGTGATGATGTTACAATGAGCGAAGTAATGAAAGTTATTGGCGATCGAAAGTTTATTTCTGTAGATGAAATTAAGCATACTACGCGCCTTGGAATGGGTGCTTGTAGAGGAAAACGATGTATTAAACGTCTTAAAACTGCATTGGCAGGTTCGGGTATTCAAATTGTGGGCGAAGCTACTCCGCGCGGACCAATGTCAAACCAGGTTACAATGGGTGAAATTTATCCAAATGATTTGCATGAAAAGGTAATTCCAAATGTGAACGGACAAAAAATTGAAACCATTGAAACAAATGTGCTTGTTGCAGGTGGAGGAATTGGTGGTAGTGCATTGTTTCGTTATTTTGCTGAAGCTGGCGAAAACCCTATTCTAATCAATTATGAAAGAGGTTCGTCGTGGAGAAACATTGCAGGTGGTCGTCCGGTATTTAGTGTACCAGAACTGGCTGATATTGCTTCAAATAACCGCAAAATATTCCAGGAACTGCAAGCAATTTCTGAAATCCACATGACAGATATTAATTATGTAACGCTTGCTCATGATCAGGCTACTTATGAAGCACTAGAAGCTTCTAAAGCATGGAGTGATGCCTTTATGATAGAGCCTAAGGATTTTCCAAAATACATAGCACCCGGATTTAGCACCAGTAATGATAAATATATGTCAGCATTGGTTACTAAAGACTGCTGGCAAGCCACTACAGGTTTGGTTATTGATTTGATCCGCAAAATTGGAATTGAAAATGGTGGTCAAATTCATGAGGATGCAAAACTTATTGATCTCGAAAAAACTGAGAAGGGTTACATTGCGTTGGTTAAATCGCATGAAGGTAAATACGTTAAATATAAATGTAAGCACTTTGTAAATGCCTTGGGTGGAAATGCTGGAGAATTTGCCGATAAATTAAACATTGACACTGGATTATTCCCTGTTAAGCATCAGGCGTTTATTACACGCAGATTACCAAATTTAGGTGCGAATGGACAGCCTCTAAATATGGTTATTGACAGAAGAAAGTATAAAGGATTTACAGCAGTTTACGGCCAACAATTGGCTGAAACCGGTCAAATCATTGGTTGCGCCTCTCCTGCTATTGAGCCTTTAGAAACAGATAAAAATTTAAAAATCAACGATAGAGACTTCTTTGAAATTGTATCGGAAGTATTTGTTGATTGGTTGCCTGAGCTATCCTCAGTTGGATTCCAGGCAGTGTGGTCAGGTTATTACGTTGAACCACGCATGATTATTGATCCTGCACAAGGGCTATTTGTAGGATTACGAGGACAAGGATTTATGTTGGGAATGTATCTGGCAAAATTGTATGTTGATGCTATAACAGGCAAAACTACACCAGATTATCTTGAGAGACTTTCATTAAATGGAGACGGTTTACAAGAGAAGGCATTCAAATAAAATAAATCATAAATTTAGTTAGCGCAAAAACGCTGCTCGAAAGGGTAGCGTTTTTTTATTTTTTACTTTTATTCCAAATTTGCTTTAGCTTCTTGTTTAAAAAGGTCCAGGCCACTATCCTACTTTTTTTATTACCTCTATTTTGTTCGATAATTTTAAAGTCGGTAGCCTTTACACCTTTCAGAGCTTGTATAATCTTAGGAATATTTTTTTCTGAAGAAACTAAACTGGTAAACCAATATACGTTAGTAGCTGATTGCTTACTTTCCCTAATCATTTTTGCTATAAAAGCTGCTTCACCTCCTTTATACCAAAGCTCTTTGCCTATTCCTCCAAAATTGAAATTTGATTGGGCTTTTTTATCTCTTGACAAATTTCTACTCTTTCGAGTATTTGCTTTAATTGCATCTTCTTCTGAACTAAAAAACGGGGGATTACAAATGGTGCAATCAAATAAATCATTTGAATTAATTATATTCTGGAAGATTTTTTCGGCGTTAGGCTGCTTTCTTATCTCAATTTTGTCTTTTAATATATGATTTTTAGAAAGAATCCATTCAATGTTTTTTATAGCCTTTGGATCTGTTTCCGAAACAATAAATTTCCAGTCGTATTCACTAATTCCTATAATAGGATAAATACAATTAGCTCCTGTCCCGATATCCAAACATTTAACTTTAAAATTCATTAAATTCTTATCATAGCTTTCTGCTAATAAATCTGCAACAGCATGAATATAATCAGCTCTACCTGGAACTGGCGGACATAAATATCCCGCTGGAATATTCCATTCATTTAACTTATAATCAGAGAGTAGCAATGACCTATTTAGCTCCTTAACGGCTTTTGGGTTACTAAAATCAATAGATAAACGATCTGATTTCCCTGGGTGAACAAATTCTTTTAGTGACGGATTAACCTTAACAAGCTTTTCAAAGTCGTAAGTACCCTGATGCTTATTTCTGGAATGGAATTCTTTGTTCCCTACCATAATTTAGTCTTTTCTGTATTTTAACTGAATACCTTTAAGGAAGTTACGTAAATACTGATCCTGACATTCTCGGAATTTATCGTGTGTAGGTTTACGGAAAAAAGCACTTAGCTCAGGTTTGCTAATGGTTGTGCCTGCCAATTTGAAAATTTCAATCATATCATCATCTTTCAAATTGAGTGCAATCTTCAATTTTCTTAAAATTATATTATTGGTAAGTCTTCGCTCAGGAATTGGTTTAGGGCCCTCTTTCTCACCACGGTTAAAGGCAATAAGGCCATTTAAAAAAGCAGCCAGATATTGGTCTGAAAGCTTTTGCATTTGTTCATCATCATCTTTTTTAAGCCAATCACTTACTTGAGAACGATTTACAACGAAATCACCCAATGAGAATAGCTCAATCATTCGATCATCATAGAAATCAAACGAGTATCTTAATCTGCGAAGAATATCATTATTACTTAACATAGTGACTTATTTATAAGTGCAAAATTACGATTTCATTTCAGAATAACAGTAAAACTTCGTTAGTTTACATAAGTACCTATAGCCTAACACAATATAGAATACTAATAATCAATAGTTAATGATATACTAATTATCCCAATATATTAGGTAAATGTCTAAAATTTGTTATATTTTTGTAAAAGGAACCGGGATTTGAAATTTATAATCGTTAATTTAAAAAGTAAGTATTACAGCATGTAGTGCTTACTTTTTTATTTTCTTGACTTTTTAACCATATTTTGCAATTCTACTACCTCCTGTTCTGACAAATATCTCCATTTTCCGACTGGCACATCAAGTTGTATATTCATAATGCGCACCCTCTTGAGCTTCACCACTTTGTAGCCAAAGTATTCACTCATTCTACGAATTTGCCTGTTTAACCCTTGGGTAAGTACAATCTTAAATTTATACTTTGAAATCTTTTTCACTCGACATTTCCTCGTAACAGTATCAAGAATGGGGACTCCATTACTCATGCCAGAAAGGAAATCATCAGTAATAGGCTTATTTACTACAACTTCATACTCTTTCTCATGAAAATTACCTGCACGAAGTATTTTATTTACAATATCACCATCATCTGTAAGAAAAATAAGTCCTTCGCTGGGCTTGTCAAGTCTGCCAATTGGAAATATTCGTGACGGAAAATTTATAAAATCAATAATATTGTCCTTTTCACGCTTTTGATCCGTA